>WFUE01000031.1 GCA_015485125.1 Lysobacterales bacterium
CAGGAAGGGCAGGATTTCCGTGATCACTACCCCGCGTTTCAGGCATTGAACGGTGAAATCCTTGGCGTGTCGCGGGATTCGGTGAAAAAGCACGAGAACTTCAAGGCCAAGCACGGCTTCCCCTTCGAACTTTTGGCCGACGAGGAAGAACAACTGTGCAAGGCCTTCGACGTGATCAAGGAAAAGAACCTATACGGTCGCAAGGTGCTGGGCATCGAACGCAGCACCTTTCTCATTGATCCGGAAGGCGTGCTGCGGCATGAGTGGCGCAAGGTGAAGGTCAAGGGGCATGCGGAGGCGGTACTGGCACAGTTGCAGGCCCTGCAATGAAACGGTTGTATGTGCTCGACACCAATGTGCTGATGCACGACCCCACGTCCATCTTCCGCTTCGAGGAGCACGATGTCTTCCTGCCCATGATCGTGCTGGAAGAGCTGGACCACGGCAAGAAAGGCATGTCGGAGGTGGCGCGCAATGTACGCCAGGCCAGTCGCTTTCTCAATGACCTGCTGCAAGGAGCCGATCACAGGCAGATCGAACAGGGCCTGCCCATCCGGATGCCGGAAGGCCTGAACCTGCGCCTGGCCGAGGACCGCGGGCGGCTGTTCTTCCAGACCCACGCGCTGAAAAACGGCGACACGCCGGACAATGCCCTGCTGGATGACCGCATCCCCGACAACCGCATTCTGCATACGGCCCTGGCCCTGCAAAAGCAACGCAAGAACCGGGAAGTGGTGCTGGTCAGCAAGGACATCAACCTGCGCATCAAGGCCACCATCGCCGGCCTGCCGGCGGAGGACTACCACAATGACCGCGCACTGGATGATCTCAGCCTGCTCTATACCGGTGCACTGGCCCTGGCGCCGGATTTCTGGCAGGAACTGGACAAGGTGGAATCCTGGAGCGAGCATGGCCGCACCTGGTACCGTATTCGCGGGGATCTCCAGAACTGGTATCCCAACCAGTGCATCTATGTGGACGAGGAAAATGGCATGGAAGCGCTGGTGCATGAAGTACAGGACGACCAGGCCGTGATCCGCGTGGCGGATGACTACCGGCACGAACAACATGCCGTCTGGGGCATCATGGCCCGCAACCGGGAACAGAACTTCGCCCTCAATCTGCTGATGGACCCGGACATCGACTTCGTCACCCTGCTGGGTACCGCCGGCACCGGCAAGACGCTGCTTTCCCTGGCCGCCGGCCTGGCCCAGACACTGGACGACAAGCGCTATCTGGAAATCATCATGACCCGCGCCACCGTACCCGTGGGTGAGGATATCGGCTTTCTGCCCGGCACGGAGGAAGAGAAGATGACACCATGGATGGGCGCGCTCACCGACAACCTGGAAGTACTGCACCAGAACAGCGAGGGCGGAGAATGGGGCCGCATGGCCACCCAGGATCTGCTGGCCAGCCGGGTCAAGGTGCGCTCGATGAACTTCATGCGTGGGCGTACCTTTCTCAACCGCTGGCTGATCATCGACGAGGCACAGAACCTCACGCCCAAGCAGCTGAAGACCCTGCTCACCCGTGCCGGCCCCGGCAGCAAGGTGGTATGCATGGGTAACATCGCCCAGATCGACACGCCCTATCTCACCGAGACCACCTCCGGCCTGACCTATGTGGTCGACCGTTTCAAATCCTGGAGACACGGCGGTCACATCACCCTGGTGCGTGGCGAGCGCTCCCGGCTGGCCGACTACGCTTCCGAGATTCTGTAAGCCACCATGAACACGCCGGAATTCGCGCCGGAATACGCCGCCGTCGATCTGGGCTCCAACAGCTTTCACCTGCTGCTGGCCCGGGAAGAACACGGCGAACTGGTATTCGTGGACCGGATCAAGGAAATGATCCGGCTGGCCGCCGGCCTCAACAGCAAGGGCGAACTGAGCATGGATGCACGCCGCCGTGCCCTGCAATGCCTGCTGCGCTTCCGCGAACGACTGCGTGGGATACCGCCTGAACATATCCGCGCCGTGGGCACCAACACCCTGCGCAATGTGCGTGACCGGGGGCGTTTTCTCCACCAGGCGGAAGACGCGCTGGGGCATGAAATCGAAATCATCTCCGGTCAGGAAGAAGCCCGGCTGATCTTTCTCGGCGTTTCACGGGTGCTGCCCACCGAGAAAAAACGCCACCTGCTGATGGACATCGGCGGCGGTTCCACCGAACTGGTGCTGAGCCAGCATGGCAAACCCGTGCAGCTGGAAAGCCTGGAATTCGGCTGCGTACGCCTGACCCGCCAATTCTTCCCTGATCAGCGGCTCACGCACGAGCGTTTTGTGGAGGCCTGCACCCATGTGGCCCTGCGCACGCAGGAAATCGCCCATGAATTCAGCCCGGAGAGCTGGGATGAAGCCATCGGTTCATCCGGCACCGTCAAGTCCACCGCCCGCATGCTCAGGGAAACCGGCATCGAACCTGATGGCAGCCTGACGCCGGACGGCATTCAGGCCCTGGCCCTGCATATGATCGATTTCGGCCATGTGGACAAGATCCGCGTACCCGGGCTGAGCAATCATCGTGCGCCAGTGATCCTCGGCGGACTGGCCATTCTGCTGGCCGTGTTCGATACCCTGGGCATCCACCAGATGAAAGCCTCGGACTACGCCCTGCGCGAAGGCGTGCTCTACGATCTGCTGGGCCGTGAGCACGATCAGGACCCGCGCGAGGCTTCCGTGAACAGCCTGATGCAGCGCTGGCAGGTCGACCCCGCGCATGCCGGCAAAATCGAGCACAGCGCACTGGAAATGCTGCAACAGGTCCGCAAGGACTGGAGATTGAAAAAAACTACCCGCCAGTGGTTGTCCTGGGCAGCCCGTTTGCATGAAGTGGGCCTGCAGATTTCCCACGAGGAGCACCAGCAGCACGGCGCCTATCTGGCCCGCCATGCCGACCTGCCCGGCTTCAGCGAGGAAGACCGGCTGCGCTTGTCCTTTCTGGTACGCCTGCACCGTGGCAAAACCCGGCGGGAATGGCTGGAAGCGCTGGATACCGACGAGCAATACACACTGGCCCGGCTGGCGGTGCTGCTTCGCCTGGCCGTGCTGTTGCACCGCAACCGTCAGCACCCGGCACCCACGCCACGGCTGAGGGCGGAAGACGACCTGCTGTATCTCCATGCCGGCCGGCAACTGGAAAACCAGCGCCCCCTGACCTGGGCCAGCCTGCAACGGGAGATCAAGCAAGCCGCCCGGCTTGGCATTCACATCAAACTGCACGCCGACGCATGAAAAAAACGCAGATCGACTGGCTGGGGCAGACACCCCGTTCCAGCCAATTCGACGATATCTACTTCAACCCGGAAGACCCACTGGGTGAATCACGGCATGTGTTCATCGAAGGAGCCGCGCTGGAGGAACAAATCCGGCAACACGCACGGCTGTTCGTGGGCGAGACCGGCTTTGGCACCGGGTTGAACTTCCTCCTGAGCTGGCAACATTGGCGGCAACGGGCCAGGCCCGGCCAGCGGCTGCGGTACTACAGCATCGAGGCCTTTCCCCTATCGAGAAATGACCTGAAAAAAGCATTACAACCCCTTGATGAAATAAAGGAATATTCCAGAAAACTGCTTGAGCAATATCCCAATCCCGATGCGGGCTTCCACCTGCTCAACTGGCCGGAAGAAGGGGTGGAGCTGGTGCTGATTTTCCTGCCGGTGGAACAGGCACTGGCGCAGTTGTCCGCCCGCATGCACTGCTGGTATCTGGATGGTTTCGCGCCAGCCAAAAACCCGGAGATGTGGCAGGAGCCGGTACTCCGCGCCATCGCCCATCACGCCCTGCCCGGCTGCACGCTGGCCACCTTCACTGCCGCCGGCTTTGTCCGGCGCGGGTTGCAAACCCATGGTTTCGACATGCGCAAACAACCCGGATTCGGCCGCAAGCGGGACATGCTTGCCGGCCGGCGCGGTGCCGAGGGTACCGGCACACTGCACCCACGCTGGCTGTGGCAAGCGCCCCTGGAGCCGCAAAAAGCCATTGTGATCGGCGCGGGCATTGCCGGGGCACAGGTGGCCTGGCACCTGCGACAGGCCGGATGCGCAGTCACGGTACTGGAGGCGGAAGCGGACGTGGCCACCCAAGGCTCCGGCAACCCGCGCGGCCTGATTTCGCCCGCCATCCATGCCGATGCCAGCCGCGCCAGCCGGTTCTTTCAGCAAGCCTATCCCTACGCCTGGCGGCAAATTCACGCACTGCAAAGACAGGGACATGCCATCGAGGCGGAAACTTGTGGCATCTGGCGCCTGCTGAAAGCGAAAGAAGACCTTCGCTTCCAGCAGGCACTGGAAAACCATGGCTACAGCCGGGAAAGCCTGCAACTGGGGCCGGTCACCCTGCCCGGCGGTCAAACCGAAACCGCGCTGCAAATACACAATACCGGCTGGGTGAACCCGGCCAGCTGGGTACGCGCCCTGCTGGCCGGTTGCAAAGTGGAGACCGGATGCAAAGTCGAAACCCTGCAATATGACGGCGCGCTCTGGCAAGTGCGTTCTGCCAGGGGAAACCACTACAGCGCACCGCTGGTGGTTGTGTGCCAGAACCTGCACAGCCTGCAATGGCCACAAACGGCCTGGCTGCCACTGCGTGCCCGCCCCGGTCATCTGCTCCACTGGCCGGCCCGTGCCCAAAACCGCAAGCTGGCTACGGCATTGACCGGGGAACATTACCTGCTACCGGAAAAAGACGGTCAGCTGCTGGCCGGCAGCAGTTTCGAACACCTGCCACGGGAAGACTGGCTCAATCCCCTGCCCGTGCTGCCGGAAGCGCTGGAAAAGCTGGCCGAACAATTGCTGAAGGACTGGCCCTGGCTGGGCCCGGCAGACAGGCCGCTGCAGGGCCGACGAGGCATGCGTGCGGTCAGCCCGGATCACCTGCCGCTGGCAGGCCCCGTGGCCGACCAGACCGGCTGGCGGCACTGGTTGTCTCCGCATGCACAAGGCACGCCGCTGTCACGCCTGCGCGGCCAACCACCCAACCTGCCCGGCCTGTTCGTACTCAGCGGGCTGGGCGCGCGCGGGCTGGCCGCCGCGCCACTGGCGGCACGCCTGCTCGTTGACTGGATATACACCCCCGAACAGCTCAGCGTGCCACAGGCCGTGGCCGAGGCCCTGCACCCGGCACGCTATCTGCTACGCCAGGCCAGGCGTGGCTAACCGGTACTCCAGGCCCGGGGTTTGCGAAAGCCGGCCAGTTTGCAAGCCTGCTTGACATAGCCATAGGGAAAAGTCTGAAACAACAGGGCCTTGGCCTCCTTTTTGGACAGCCCCTGTTCCTTGACCAGAAACTGGGTGACATGCCGCACATCCGGTGCCACCCCGTGTTCGGCCAGGTAAGCACGCATGAAGTGCAGTATGGCCCAGCGCGTGTCATCCAGCTCCAGGCCTTCTTCCCGCGCCAGCGCTTCGGCTACGGATTCATCCCAATCATCCGGGTCAACCAGAAAGCCTTCTGCATCCCGTTCCGGAAGGTCATGATTCATTGGCTATTCCCCGTGGAAATCTACGAACTCACACAGCGTAAGGGGGAAAGCGCTCGAACACACTCTCCCGAAAGGAACAGGCCGGCCAGCGAACTGGCCGGCACGGGGGCTATCTCAACGAATCACCACAAAGCGGCCCATGCCATTGCGGCGAATGAGCAGGGAAATGGGTTTGTCCTGATCCTTTTCCTTGAGAATCTTGCGCAATGCCTTCAAATCCTTGACTTTCTGGTTGTCGACCATGGTAATGACATCACCCGGCTGAATACCGGCACGGCGCGCCTTGCTGGAAGTGATCTTGCGCACCAGCACCCCTTCTTCCAGTCCGGTTTCCCGGCGGGTATCGGCATCCAGATCCGACAGCGCCATGCCCAGATCATCCAGATTCTGCTCCCGCTGGCCTCCAGGGCCGATGCTGGCGATTTCATCCGCGTCCAGCTGGCCCAGGGTGACTTGCAGGGTCTTGCGCCGGCCGTCACGCATGATTTCCACATCCACGGTGCTGCCCGGCGGTGTCAGGCCCACCAGCGGGGCCAGATCAGAGGCAAAGACCAGTTCATGGCCGTTGTAGCGCAGGATGACATCCCGCACCTGAATACCGGCCTTGTCGGCGGCGGATTCCGGCTCCACGCTGGCAATCAGGGCGCCTCGCGGCTTGTCCAGCCCCAGGTTTTCCGCCAGTTCGCGGGTGATTTCCTGATAGCCCACGCCTAGGTAGCCCCGGCTGACCTCACCCTTGTCACGCAGCTGCTTGGCCACGGCCATGGCCACATCCATCGGGATGGCGAAGGACAGGCCCATGTAACCGCCGGTGGAGCTGAAAATCTGCGAGTTGATGCCGATGACTTCACCATCGAGATTGATCAGCGGACCGCCGGAATTGCCACGGTTGATGGGCACATCCGTCTGAATAAACGGTACATAGGGCTGACGTGGCAGGCTGCGGCCCATGGCACTGATGATGCCGGCGGTGACCGAATGCTCGAAGTTGAAAGGCGCGCCGATGGCCAGCACCCACTGGCCGGGCTTCATCTTCGCGCTTTCTCCCAGTTTCAGCGCGTGCAGGCCATGGGCCTTGACCTTGAGCAGGGCGATATCCGTGGCGGCATCGGTACCCACCACTTCAGCCTTGTATTCACTGCGGTCATTGAGGCGAACGATGATGCTTTCCGCACCCTCGACCACATGGTTGTTGGTGAGAATATAGCCTTCCGGATCGATGACAAAGCCGGAACCGGCACTGTGCATCTCCTGATCCGGGTCGCGCTGCGGCATGCGGTCGAGAAACTTGCGCAGAAAATCCGGCACCTGCTGCATGCGATTGTCAGCCACCATTTCCGCCTTGCCGGTGGCTTCCACATACACCACACCCGGCGCGGTTTCCTCCACCAGGCGGGTGAAATCCGGCAGGGCATTGCCGAAGGCCCAGACCTGAACAGCCATGAACTGGCTGGCCAGCAGCGCCATCCACAACCATACAATGCGTTTTTTCATTATGGATTCTCCTTGGTGAATTTGCCCAATGGACCGAAAAACCGGCTCCGGGTTCAGAATTCAGGATGAATTTTTTCCACATGGAAGGGCTGCCGACTGCGCGGATCGGATTCCGTCCACCAGCGGCCCAGCAACAGACCCAGCCAGCCAGTGCCCACGCCCAGCACGAAAGCCAGTACATCCACAGGCCAGGACCAGCGCAGGGCCAGGGATGTGCCCGCCAGCGCGCCCAGCAGAAAACCGCCCAGTGGCAGGGCATAGGCCTTGAGTGCCAGATTGCGGTACAGATTATCGGGAATCACCAGCATCACCGGCTCGCCCGGCTTGAGTTTCAGGTTGCTTTTCAGCCGGACCACTTCACCCTGACCCTCCAGCATCTGGTTGACCTGGCCGGTACCGCAGCTATCGTTCTTGGCGCAGCTGTTGCAGCCGGATGCCCGCCGTACCAGTACGGAGATGTCCTCTCCCTTCACTTCCAGTACATGAGCCAATTGTTTCATTGCGGATTGGCAGCAGCTTTGATCAGATAGGTGGAGAAATGACGTAGAGTCGCCAGCGGCACCGGCCCCATGGCCACGACCTGGCGATCATTCTTCAACTGGCCGAAGGCATTGACTGGCCCCATGTCAAAGCTGCCCTGCAGGGGTTGTTCGGCCCTGGGCTCCACATACACCGTCACATCTGCCAATCCGTCACTGAAGCGCAATTGCCATTGATGTTCACCATCGGGCAGTTTCAGCTTCTGGTAACCGGCCAGGGCAAAACCGGCTGGCAGCGGCTGTACCTGCCAGGCTGGATGACCTTCCAGTTTCAGGGTAGCTTCATTGGCCGCCTGCACGCTGAGATGCTGTTTGCCCAGCAGATGGCCAGGTGGAAGCTTGAGGTTTTCTTCCACCTTGAAATCCACGAACAGGGTCTGTTCCAGTGGCTCGTGTTTTTCGCTGAGCAGCACATGACCGAGCAGGCTGCCCCATTGGGCATCGAACCAGTATTCATGGCTGAAACGCAAGGCGTCACGGGCCATGGCCCGCACTTGCCAGGCCGGGCGGTTGGCCACCCGGTTCTTGCCGGTTACCCGCCACTGGTAGGTGGCCCGTGTGCGTTCTAGCACAGAGGTATCCAGTTGCGGCAGCAAGCCGTTGATCAGGCGGGCATCCACCAGAGAGTCACCGTTTTCGGGCAGTACGCAGCGTACCCACTGATCCCGGCGCAGCATTTCCCGCAAGGGTCCATTGGTGGAAATGACATATTCTCCGCCTTCCACGGGGTCGGCACTGCGACGCAGCAGGAAGGTTTCCAGCCGGTTCTTGTGCTGAAACACCACCGGACCCTGATAGCTCAGGCGCAGGCGCGCATCTTCCAGCTTGCCCAGCAGCTGCAGAACCGTGGGCCGGGCCTCGGGATTCTGCTGTTGTGCCAGTACCGGCTGGCCCAGCAGCAACAGCAGAGCAAGCATCCAGTTCATGTCAGTGCTGCTTGGCTTCCTGACGTTGCGTGTAGGTGGCCGGACGCACCAGATAGATATAGCGCACCGGCTGCTGGCCATCCACCACCTGGCGTACGCCGGGACCGCGCAGGTATTGGTTGAGTCGCGCCGGCATCACCTGGGTGTGGGCCACCGGCTGGATGCTGGTTTGCGTATCCAGCGGCAGGTTGACGGTATCCAGCGGCATGGCGGGCTGCAGGCTGGGGATGGTGGATTGCTGGGCCACCGGGTTGGATGGCCCGGCATTTCCGGGTGTGCTTTCACGCAGGGTATCCACACCAAAAATGGCCATCAGGGCCACCGAAGCAGCCACGGCCACGCCACCCAGCGGTCGTGCCCAGCCGTTGACGGTTCTGGCCGCCCGAACCGGCTGTTCCTGCGTTGCGCTTTCCAGCGCCACGCGCACACGGGTACGCAGACGCTGGTCACCCAGGCGATCCAGGGATTCCTGCCGCAGACACTGCTGAATCAGCTGGTAGCGGTCCAGCGTGCTGCTCAAGGCACGATCGTGCTGCAGACGGGAGAGCAGGAATCGGCTCTGGTCCAGTTCCAGTTCATCATCCAGCAGGGCAGAGAGCTGCTCCCGCAGGGTTTCGTCTGTATCGGAATACGGCTTGTCATCACGCATGGTTGTCACTCCTGACCCAACAACGGGGCAAGTTGTTTGTCGATGGCATCCCGCGCGCGAAAGATGCGTGAGCGCACGGTACCGATGGGGCAGCCCATGACCTGGGCAATTTCTTCATAGCTCATGCCTTCGGCCTCGCGCAGCAGAATGGCTGTGCGCAGATCGTCCGGCAGTTGTTCGATGGCGCGTTGCACCGTGGCCTGGATCTCGTCACGCAGCAGTTCGTTTTCAGGCGTATCGGTATTTTTCAACCGGGTATCGCCACCATACTGCTCGGCGTCGACGGCATCCACATCCTGTTGGGGTGGCCGGCGGCTCTGGGTAGTGAGATGGTTCTTGGCGGTATTGACCGCGATTCGAAACAACCAAGTGTAAAAGGCGCTGTCGCCACGAAAGTTCGGCAGGGCGCGATAAGCCTTGATGAAAGCTTCCTGCACCACATCCAGCGCCTCGTCCGGATCCTTGACATAGCGGGAGACGAGATGGAACAGCTTGTTCTGGTATTTGGCCACAAGCAGGTCGAAGGCATGCTTGTCCCCCTGCTGTACCTGCTCCACCAGGAGCTGATCCGTTGTTCTTTCCCCCATGGGGGCCGCCCCCTTTGTTGCCTGCGTGGCGAGAGATGCCTCTGTTTTCACAGGGTTTTCCACGGCACGCAGCCTGATCGTTTCTGAATTCTGCACGGTCTCGCCCCACTTGGCAATGACGATGCCTGTATGACAGGCCCCTCGGGGCGAAGTTCCGGCCGGCTTACAAAATTTTAAGGCACCAACGCCCGGTCATCATTCCGGGCGCATGTACGGGAACAACAGCACATCGCGAATGGAAGGCGAATCGGTCAGCAGCATCACCAGCCGGTCGATGCCAATGCCCTCGCCCGCCGTCGGCGGCATGCCGTATTCCAGCGCGCGAATGTAGTCGGCATCGAAGTGCATGGCCTCGTCGTCGCCGGCATCCTTTTCCTTCACCTGCTGCAGAAAACGCTCGGCCTGGTCTTCCGGGTCGTTGAGCTCGGAAAAGCCATTGGCCAGTTCCCGCCCTACCACGAAAAACTCGAAGCGATCGGTCACTTCCGGATTGTCGTCGTTGCGCCGTGCCAGTGGCGAGACTTCCGTGGGATATTCGGTGATGAAGGTGGGGTCGATGAGCTTGTCCTCGCCCGTGGCTTCGAAAATCTCCATTTGCAACCGGCCCTTGCCCCAGCCGGGCTGTGGTGTGACACCCAGTTTTTCCAGCCGGTTACGCAGGTTGTCGAGGCTGTCGAGATCGGCCTCGGTCATGTCCGGGTTGTATTTCAGCACCGCTTCGCGCACGGTCAGGCGGGCAAAGGGCTTTTCGAAATTGACCGTCTGGCCCTGATAATCGAAGACCAGCGAGCCCTTGATCTCCCGTGCCAGCCCGCGCATCAGTTCTTCAGTCAGATCCATCAGATCGCTGTAGTCAGCCCAGGCCTGATAGAACTCCAGCATGGTGAATTCGGGATTGTGGCGGGTGGAGACCCCTTCATTGCGGAAGTTGCGGTTGATTTCGAACACCCGCTCGAAACCACCCACCACCAGCCGCTTGAGGTACAGCTCCGGCGCCACTCGCAGGTAGAGATCCAGATCCAGCGCATTGTGATGGGTGATGAAGGGCCGTGCCGTGGCGCCACCGGGAATCCTGTGCATCATCGGGGTTTCCACTTCGAGAAAATCCCGCTCCGGTGCTTCGAAGAAATGGCGGATGTAACGAATGATGCGGCTGCGCGCCAGGAACACCTGCCGACTCTGCTCGTTCATGATCAGGTCCACATAGCGCTGGCGGTAGCGCATTTCCTGATCGGTCAGGCCATGGAATTTCTCCGGCAACGGGCGCAGGGACTTGGTGGCCAGTTCCAGGGTATCCAGATGTACCGTCAGCTCACCCTTGTTAGTCTTGAACAGCACACCGGTACCGGCGACGATGTCGCCGAGATCCCAGCTTTTGAACGCCTGATAGACCCCTTCGGGCAGACGGTCACGCTCGGCATAGAGCTGGATACGGCCGCTGCGATCCTGAATGGAGAGGAAACTGGCCTTGCCCATGACCCGCTTGGCCATGATGCGGCCGGCCACGCTGACCCGCACACCCTGTTCGGCCAGGGCTTCCTTGTCCAGCGCGTCGTATTGCGCGTGCAAGTCCGCCGCCAGGTGGGCAGGGCGAAAATGGTTGGGAAAGGCATTGCCCTGCTCGCGCAGATCCGCCAGCTTGCGCCGGCGCTCGGCTATCAGCTTGTTGTCGTCGTTCTGTAGATTGTCACTCATTGCTTTGCTCGGTTTCGCGCCCCTGCCCTTGCAGGCATGGGGCTGAATGGGTTACAGGCCGGATTTCAGGCTGGCCACGACGAAATCATCCAGATCACCATCCAGCACCTGCTGGGTATTGGATTTTTCCACGCCCGTGCGCAAATCCTTGATGCGCGACTGGTCCAGTACATAGGAACGGATCTGGCTGCCCCAGCCGATATCGGATTTCTCCGCTTCCGCCGCCTGCTGGTCGGCACGGCGCTTCTGCATTTCCAGCTCATAGAGCTTGGCCTTGAGCTGTTTCATCGCCGTGGCCTTGTTCTTGTGCTGGGAACGATCATTCTGGCATTGCACCACGATACCTGTGGGCTCGTGGGTAATGCGCACGGCCGATTCTGTCCGGTTCACGTGCTGGCCGCCGGCCCCCGAGGCCCGATAGACATCGATGCGCAAGTCGGCCGGATTGATTTCCACCTCCACATCATCGTCGATTTCCGGCGAGACGAACACTGCCGCAAAAGAGGTATGACGGCGGTTGCCGGAATCGAACGGTGACTTGCGCACCAGCCGATGCACGCCGGTTTCCGTACGCAACCAGCCGAAGGCATGGTCGCCCTCCACCCGGATGGTGGCCGACTTGATCCCCGCCACTTCACCGGGAGAGGCTTCGATGATCTCCGTCTTCCAGCCCTTGCTTTCGGCCCAGCGCAGGTACATGCGCAACAGCATTTCCGCCCAGTCCTGCGCCTCGGTGCCACCGGAGCCGGCCTGGATGTCGACAAAGGCATTGCAGGCATCGGTCTCGCCGGAGAACATGCGCTGGAACTCTAGGGTTTCCACCTGTTTCTCCAGCGCGGCCAGTTCGTCGATCAGAGACTGCAAGGTCTCCTCATCGTCCTCTTCCACTGCCATCTCCAGCAGCACCTCGGCATCATCCAGACCGGAATCCAGTTGCTCCAGCCCGTTGACCACCTGCTCCAGCGCCGCCCGCTCGCGGCCCAGCTCCTGCGCCTTGTCCGGCGTGTTCCAGATTTCCGGGTTCTCCAGCTCCAGATTGACTTCTTCCAGCCGCTCTTTCTTGTCGGCGTAGTTAAAGATACCCCCTCAGAGCCTCGGTACGGCTCTTGAGATCTTCGATCTTCTGACGAACGGGATTGATTTCCATCCTCGGTCACCTGCTTGGAAAAACGCGCTATTGTACAGAGGCAGACGGCTGGATGACAGGGGTAGCGAAGATGAACGCCAGGGGCTGAAACGAAGGAAATGTTGCAACCGAACAATACGATGACTTAGCTTGAATCTCTACGCTCGACAGGACAACCACCACCCGGAATCCGGCAATTCGCGGCCAGAAGCAAAGGGCTATTGCGCTCTGCGAGCGATGCGGGTATCAGTATCCGGGATCCAGTGTGCATCAATCGTATCGGCGGAAAGATCCGCCCCGCAATCCCATTCGATAAAGTATTTTCCATTGTGCAAGCGGCGAAATTCCGACACTTCCCTCAATGGAGAAAAGGCTTCCGAATCCAGGTAAGGCTTGACATCGAACAAACCGGTTCTGCCATCTTCCGCACGGACAAAAAGCGTGTAATTCGGTTGTGGAACCACTTCAGCAATAATCATTGGTCCAGTCCTCGTATGGGAAACGGCTTTTTACCATGGACCGCCAACGCCCAGTCTGCCAGCAGGTCCTCTTCATGAATTTGTATCCAGGCAACCACCAACTTGTGTTTCTTTGGAGGCAATGCACCGGCCAGCACCTCACCTTCAGGGATGGAATACACGGCTACCTTTCCTTGAAATTCAGCATGGATATGGGGTACTGCATGACGATCCGTATCAAAGAAAAACATGCGTATCAAAATTCCATAAAACATTGAAATAGTTGGCATGGGCTTCCCTTCCCGGCTCAATACCCTGAATCATACCGTTTATAAACGCTGCCCTACTCTGCTGTCAAACCTGTCCAGGATGAGTCAATCCACGACCTCCTCCACCAGCAATTGCAGGCTTTCCCGCCCGCGGTAGCGGTTGACTTCCAGCCGGTAGAGCAGTGTCAGTGTGCGCCGGCCTTCCACGATTTCCGCCGGGGTGTTGAAAGCCACGGCTTCCACAGCGGGGCCTTGCGGCACTTGCAGGTAGAGCTTGAGAGGCTTGCCGGCCATAAGGCGGTAGTCTCGCAGTTGAAATTCGCCCACGAAGCAGGGCGCAGGGCAGTGCTGCCCCCAGG
>WFUE01000032.1 GCA_015485125.1 Lysobacterales bacterium
CAATCAGGTGTTCCGTGCCCATGATCCCGAGGGGCGTTTTCTCGGGCTGGTGCGTGTCGATGCCCGTGGATTGTTGCAGGTGGAACGGATTTTTCCTCATTCCGCCGGTTTGCTCTGAGTTTTTTTCAGGCAAAACAAACCCCGCCGAAGCGGGGTTTGTCAGATTCTGCAAGATCTGAACGGGATCAGAACTTGTAGACGGCACCCACGGTGACCAGATCACGGTCGGCGGCAACCTTGTTGTCACGTGTGCCGTAACCGGCATACATGTTGATCTGCTTGTTGACCTTGTGGTCAAACAGCAGGGACCAGGAGGTATTTTCGTCGGCTACGCCATCGGCTTGACCGATCTGGAATTTGATGGTGTTTTTCTTGTCCATCTTGTAGGCAGCGGAAGCCTGGATGTAGTCGTAACCGGTTACATCCTGAGCGGCTTCATACTGAGCGCCCAGCTTCAGCGAACCCACGGTGAACAGGCCGCCAACTTTCCAGGCGTCTTCTTCCAGGGCACCATCACGGAACATGTCCACCCAGAACATCATTTCCTTGGTCTTGTAGCGAGCGCCAATACCGTAGGAGTCGTCACGATCGCTGGAGAAGGAAACGTTACCCACGACCTGCAGGCCGCCCATCATCTTGGGGGACTGATACTGGATGGCGTTGGTCATACGACCGCGATCCTCGCCAGCACCGCTGTGCAGGTTTGACAGGGTGTTGATGAAACCACGACCCTGAACATTGGTGCGCCACATGTTGTCGGTAGCGTGAGTCTGCTTGTAATTCATGGTCATGGTGCCGGCCAGGATCTTGCCGAAATCACCCTTGATGCCGATCCACTGATCCCGGTCAACGATTTTCTTCTGGCGTTCGGTGGGGTCGATCTGCCACTCCACCTTGAAGATGGCTTTCACGCCGGAGTCACCCAGCTTCTGACTGCCCTTGATGCCAACGGCAGAGGTGTTGGAGTCCAGTTCCGCCTGAGAGTCATTCTCCAGATCCAGAGAGACATTGAGACGGCCGTACAGCTGATAGTTGAAGCCGTCACCGGCATAAGCGGCAGGTGCGGCAACCAGAGCACCGGCCAGGGCCAAGGTCAGGATATTCTTGCGCATGTATAGTTTCCTCCAAGCGTCTGTAAGCTAGACTGTTTTATCAATTCGGAAGGAAGCGCGAACCATTCAACACTCCCCTCGTGCTGGCCAGCCTCTAAAGGCTGTGCCATCGCTAAAAAGCGATGCGCGTAATGTAATGTTAATGGCCAGTTAACGCAAGGGTTGACGTGGCTTTTTTCGCAAAATGTAGTGAAAAAACCACGATTTTATCCATAAAGAGATAAGTATTTTTGAGCAATGGGTGCAACGTTGAAAACATTGGAACAGACGGTGACGTATGCCGAGGAAATTCGCAAGAGCCGTTTTATCGCGCATGCAACATCCGTTGACAGTGCCGAGCAGGCACTGGCGTGGTTTCAGCAAGTTTCCGTGGCGGATGCCACGCACAACTGCTGGGCCTTTCGCGTGGGCGCGGTCTACCGCTTCAATGATGACGGTGAACCGGGCGGTTCGGCCGGCAAGCCGATACTGGCGGCCATCGACGGTCAGGGGCTGGACCGGGTGGCGGTGCTGGTGGTGCGTTATTTCGGCGGCATCAAGCTGGGGGTGGGCGGTTTGATGCGTGCCTATGGTGGCGTGGCGGCCCGTTGCCTGCAACAGGGGGTCTACCAGCCCATTATTGAAAAACGGCAATATGGTTTACTGCTGCCCTATGCCCTGAGCGGGCAGGGGCATGGATTGTTGCAGCAGGTGGGCGCGGAAAAACTGCGTGAAGAACACCGGGAAACCGGAACCTGGCTGGAAATCGCGCTGGAAGCCGGCGGAGAAGCCGAGCTGGAGCAGCGCTTGCGTGATCTCAGCCGGGGCCGTGTCACCTTGCAGCGGCTGGAGGACTAGCTGCCAGTCTGCTGGCGCAAGGCCCACTCGATGTGCTCGGCCACCAGTTCACTGGCGGCAGGCAGGCGCTGTTGCAAGGCCCGGATGATGGCCGGATCATGGGGGGCATTGCCCAGGGCCACGGCCAGGTTGCGTTGCCAGCGTTCATGGCCGATGCGGCGAATGGGCGAGCCTTCCGTGCGTTTGAGAAAAGTGGCTTCGTCCCATTGCCACAGTTCCAGCAGGCCAGCCCGGTCCAGCCCGTGCCGGGGCTGGAAATCCGCTTCTTCGCTGGTTTGGGCGAAGCGGTTCCACGGGCAGACCAGCTGGCAGTCGTCACAACCGTAAATGCGGTTGCCGATGGCCGGGCGCAGGGGTTCGGGAATGGGACCGAAATGCTCGATGGTCAGGTAGGAAATGCACAGGCGGGCATCCAGTTCGTAGGGCGCGACAATGGCACCGGTGGGGCAGGCATCCATGCAGCGGGTGCACTGGCCACAGTGGTCGGCTTCCGCCGTGCTGTTCACTGGCAACGCCAGGTTGGTGTAGATTTCGGCGAGAAAAAACCAGGAACCTCGCTGGCGGGAGATCACATTGGTATGCTTGCCCTGCCAGCCCAGCCCGGCTAGCACCGCCAGGGGTTTTTCCAGCACCGGGGCCGAATCGGTGAACAGGCGGGTCTGGATGCCGGGTGCCTGTGCCTCCAGCCACTGGCAGAGCTTTTTCAGCCGCTGGCGGATGAGTTTGTGGTAGTCCCGCCCCAGCGCGTAGCGGGAGATGGCCGCCTTGTCCCCCTGCTGCAAGAGGTTTTCCATGGGCAGGGCCTGGCCGGGCAGATAATCCATGCTCAGGCTGATGACCGAGGCTGTGCCGGGTACCAGCAACGGCGGGCGGCTGCGTTTCAGGCCGTGGCGTCGCATGTATTCCATTTCCCCGTGCCGGCCCAGGGCCAGCCAGTCGAGCAGGCCGGCCTCCGCCGCATCCAGCACCACCGGTGCCACCCCCATTTGCTGGAAACCCAGTTGTTCGGCCTGCTGGCGCAGCGCTTTCAGTAATGTGGTGGGTGACAGTGTATCCATTGGGGCCGGGGGGCGCTCATGCTAGGCTTGCTGAATGAAGATGGTGAGTGTGAAAAGCTGATGCAACGACCATTATATCGGGTTGCGCAAGTACGGGCGCTGGATGCGGCGGCCATGGCTGCCGGCACGCCGGGTTTCGAGCTGATGCAACGGGCCGCGCAGGCCGCCTGGATGGCGTTGCGCCGGTACTGGCGCTGGGCGCGGGAAGTGATAGTCGTTGCCGGTCATGGCAACAATGGCGGTGACGGTCTGGTGCTGGCGGCCCTGGCGAAAAGGGCCGGCTGGCCGGTACGCGTGTTGCTGGCCGTGGAACCCGGGCGATTCCAGGGGGATGCCCGTCAGGCGCATGCGCTGGCGTTGGAGTCGGCTGTGCCCATGACGGCCTGGGAGGAAGAAACGCTGGAAGCGGACTCCGTGCTGGTGGATGCCCTGCTGGGCAGCGGCCTGAACGGGCCCGTACGCGCCCGGCAGGCCGGGATCATTGACTGGATGAACCGGCAGGCGGCCCCGGTACTGGCGCTGGATGTACCCAGTGGCCTGAACGCGGATACCGGCCGGATTCAGGGTGTGGCTGTTCACGCCGAACGCACCCTCACCTTCGTGGCTGACAAGCCGGGCCTGCATACCGCCGACGGGCCGGCCTGTGCCGGGGCCGTGCTTGTTGCCAATCTGGATTTGCCGGCGGCACTGTACGCCACGGAGGATGCGGCCGCTGACCTGCTGCCTCGCGCCTTGCCATTCCCCATGCCTGGACGCTCGGCGAACAGCCACAAGGGCCAGTTCGGCCATGTACTTTGCCTGGGCGGGCAGGCGGGCATGGCCGGTGCCATCCGCATGGCGGCGGAGGCCAGCCTGCGTAGTGGTGCCGGTCTGGTTTCAGTGGCTTGCGCATCCGAATCGATTTTGCCGGTGGCCTGTGGCCGGCCAGAGTTGATGGTGCAGGAAGGTGATGCCGATACGCTTCAGCACCATCGCGCCACCGTGCTGGCACTGGGGCCGGGCCTGGGCCAGTCCCGCTGGAGCCGGCAGCTGGCCGAGGCGGTCTGGCGGGATGACCGCCCGCTGGTGGTGGATGCCGATGCCCTGGCCTGGCTGCCGGCAAAAGGCTTTGCACCCCGCCCGGTGGTGCTGACACCGCATCCGGGCGAGGCGGCGCGGATGCTGGGTTGTACCGTCACCGATGTGCAGCAGGACCGGTTGCAGACGGCGCAAAAACTGGCCGAGCGCTGGCAGGCCACCGTCGTACTGAAGGGAGCGGGAACCGTGATTGCTCAGCCGGGCAAACGGCCCGCTATCGCGCCGCTGGCGCTGCCCGCCATGAGTGGCGCGGGTTTCGGTGATGTGCTCACCGGCATCATCGCCGCGCTGCTGGCCCAGGGGCTCTCGACCTGGGAGGCCGCCTGCAATGGCGTAATGGCCCATGGTCTGGCCGCCGAAAAGGCTGCCGGATCGTGGACACGCGGCCTGCTGGCCACGGACCTGCTGCCCCATCTGCCCGAGGTGTTGGCATGAGCGCGGTGGAAGCGGTACAAACCGTGGATGAAGCCGCGCTGAGGCAACTGGCCGCCACCATGGCCCGGGCAGCGCTGGGATTGAGTGGGCAGGTCTGGCTGCATGGTCCGCTGGGCGCGGGCAAGAGCACTTTTTGCCGGGCCTGGATTCAGGCCCTGATGCCGGGGGCGCGGGTGAAAAGCCCCACCTTCAGCCTGGTGGAGCCGTATGCGACGGAACCATTGCCGTTGTATCATCTCGATCTCTACCGGATCGCCGACCCGGAAGAGCTGGAATTTCTCGGCCTGCGCGAATGGCTGGGCCATGGCCAGTTGCTCATCGAATGGCCGGAGAAGGGCGCGGGTTTCCTGCCGCCGCCAGATCTGGAAATCTGGCTGGAACACGCGCGCGATCAGCGCCGCTTGCGCATGGCCGCCCACACGGCCCCGTGGCAACGGCACCTGTCGGCCTTTTTATCACCTTGATCGGGAGAACCCCATGAAACAACACCCTCTCCGCCGTCTTTTTCTTGCAGCCGGGCTATGCCTGTTCGGCACGCCGTTGTGGGCCGCAAGCCAGTGGCTCCATTGCGGCCATGTGCTGGATGTGGAGCAGGGCCAGCGCCTGGGCGCACGCTACATCCTGATGCAGGATGGCCGGATTCACGCCATCGAGAAGACACCCCCCCGGGAACAGGGCGCCCAGGTGCTGGATTTGCAGGATCAGACCTGCCTGCCGGGGCTGATGGACATGCACACTCATCTGGCGCTGGAATTCGGCCCGCGTTTCTACGCCCAGCGCGTGCAGTTCAATGCGGCCGACTATGCCATTCGTGCCGCCGCCAATGCCAGGAAGACCCTGCTGGCCGGTTTCACCACCGTGCGCGATCTGGGGGATGTGGACAATGTCACCGTGGCGCTGCGCAAGGCGGTGGATGCCGGCGTGGTACCCGGCCCGCGCATCTTCACCGCGGCCAAGGCCCTGGCCAGTACCGGTGGCCATGCCGACCCCAGCAATGGCGTGCGGGCGGACTGGATGGGTGATCCGGGGCCACGGCAGGGCGTGGTCAACAGCGTGGATGACGCGCGCAAGGCCGTGCGCCAGCGCTACAAGGATGGCGCGGATGTAATCAAGATCACCGCCACCGGCGGCGTGCTCAGCGTGGCCAAGAGCGGTGACAACCCGCAGTTCACGGTGGAGGAGATTCGCGCCATCACCGATACCGCGCGGGATTACGGCTTTGTGGTGGCCGCGCACGCCCATGGGGCGGAAGGCATGCGCCGGGCCATCCTCGGTGGAGTGGACAGCATCGAGCATGGCACCTACATGAACCGGGAGCTGGCGCGGCTGATGAAAAAGCACGGTACCTGGTATGTGCCCACCCTGCTGGCTGGCAAGTGGGTGGCCGACAAGGCGAAAATCGATGGCTTCTTCCCGGAGATGGTCCGGGTCAAGGCCGCGCGCATCGGTCCCAAGCTCCAGTCCACTTTCGCCATGGCGCACAAGGCCGGGGTAAAAATCGCCTTTGGCACCGACAGCGGGGTTTCCGCCCACGGGGACAATGCCCAGGAATTCGCCCTCATGGTGCAGGGCGGCATGTCGCC
>WFUE01000033.1 GCA_015485125.1 Lysobacterales bacterium
GAGGAACACCTGTTTGTCTGGGACGGACAGCAGATACACGATCTGGAACGGCCCGATGGGCAACTGGACATGCTGGTGGCCGCCGGTGGCCGCCTGTGGGTCAGTGATCGCAAGGGGCGGTTGTTCCGCTTCTCGCCCGACACCCTGCGCCTGCAACCCGTATTGCGCTTTGCTCCCGACATGCGTTTCCGCGACGCGCTGGACTGGCCCGATGGCCGCATCCTGTTGTTCTCGCGTCATCACGGCCTGTGGTGGCTGGAGAAAGACCGCCTGCAGGCAGCGGACGACAGCGTTCAGGCACCATTGAAAGACCAGTTTCTCTATGATGCGGAGCTGTTGCCCGACGGGACGGTGGCCGTGGGCACCATCGGCCATGGCCTGCTGCTGCTGGATTCGAACCTGCATTTGCTGCGGCGGCTGACCCGGGAAGACGGTCTGTTCAGCAATCTGCAGGCAGCGGTGGGAACAGATGACCAGGGCGGCCTGTGGTCGGTGGGTGACAATGGTCTGCAGCGGCTGCAGTGGCCCTCGCCCCTGACACGCATTCTGCCACGCAGTGGAGAAGAAATCGGCGGGGTGAACCAGCTCCTGCTGTTTCGCAAGCAGCCCCTGCTGGTGGCCAGCGGGCTGGTTCGCATTCAACAGCCCGCGGTAGAGCAAAGCCCGCGACTGGAGATGCTGCCCGGTTCCCGCGGGCAGTTGTTCGGCGCATTGGCCGTGGATGATCATCAGCTGTTGGTGGCGCGCGAGGGCGGTTTCTGGCTGGCCGAGGTGGACACGGACTGGCGGCTGCACTGGAAACAACCCCTGCAGGAAATGCTGTTTGGCTGGTATGTCATTGCTTCGCGCCATTTTCCCGGCCGCTACTATGGCATTGGTTCTCACGGACTGGTACAGCTGGAGCAGCACAAAGATGGCCGCTGGACGGGCCGGCGCCTGCTGGATTCCCACGATCTGGCCCACCGCGTGGTGGAAGATGAACAGGGCCGGGTCTGGGCCGGAGGCAACATCGGCAAGGTCTATCGCCATGATCCGGCTACGGGAGAAACGCGGGAATGGTCGGTGGCGGACGGGCTTGCGCCAGGCAATGTGGTGCCTTTCTGGCTGGACGGGCAACTGGTCATTGGCACCACCCAGGGGCTGAAGCAGTTGCGCCAGGGGCGCTTTGTACCTGCGGAAGGGGTGCCGGCTTTTCTCAGCCGTGAAGACAGCGAAATCTACCGCATCATCCGTGATCAGCGGGGCAATTACTGGGTGCGTCTGGGTGATCACAACGGCGTGCTGGAGCAGACCGTGGAGGGCTGGGTATGGAATGAAGCCCCCCTGTTGCCCATCGCCGCCTCGGTATCGGTGGAATTCCTGGAAGATGCGCAGGGCATCATCTGGATCGCGGATGGCTCCGGGCAGGTCTATCGCTACAACCCGGCGCAACCACCGATGATGGAAGCCCATCCCCGTATCCTGTTGCGCAAGGTCAGCCTGCGACAAGACAACCGCATCCTCTATGGTGGCGCCGGCCTGACCGGCTGGGACTGGCCCACGCTGGCGGCGGAGGAAAACGCACTGCGTTTTGAATATGCCCTGACCCGTTTTGTCCGCAATGATGCCACCGAATACCGTAGCCGGTTGTTGGGCATGGAAAGTGGCTGGACGCCCTGGAGCCGGGAAACCCGGCGGGATGTGACCAATCTGGGCGCGGGTGCCTACACGCTGCAATTGCAGGCGCGGGATGTCTATGGCCAGCAGTACGAAACACGGATCAGCGGCATGCGGGTCGCACCGTTCTGGTATGCCACCCCCACGGCAAAGGCTGGCTATCTGCTATTGTTGCTGCTGGCCAGTTTCTGGCTCTTTCGCCTGGGTCACCGCTGGCGTTTGCATCAGCTGGAAAAGGAAAAGATGCGCCTGTCCGCGCTGGTGGACATGCGTACCCGCGAAGTGCGCCGGCAGGCGCGCAAGCTGGAGGAGATGAACGAGGCCAAGAGCCGCTTCTTTGCCAATGTCTCGCACGAGTTCCGCACACCCCTGACCCTGACCATCGGTCCGCTGGAAACCGTCTGCAAGGAACAGGCTGCCGAGTTGCCGGAGAGCACGCGCCGCTATCTGCAGCTGGCCCTGACCAACGCCCGGCGCATGTTGTCGCTGGTGGGCCAGATTCTCGATATCAACCGTCTGGAGGCCGGGCGCATGCCCCTGCGGGTGGCCGAGGCCGACCTGGCCGCCTTCCTGCGCATGACCGCCGAACGCTTCCAGCCGCGCATGCAGCAACTGGACATCCACTTTGAAACCCGTGGGCTGGAAGAGCCGGTACTGCTCTACTATGACGTGGACCACATGGACAAGGTGGTCGGCAACCTGCTCTCCAATGCCAGCAAGTTCACCCCGGCGGGCGGGCAGGTCATCCTGTCACTGGAAGCCGGGCCGGAACAGGTGGTCATCCGCGTGGCCGACTCCGGCCCCGGCGTGGCGGACGAGGAGAAAGCGGACATCTTCCGCCGCTACTACCAGAGCAACCACGCCCGCAATGCCACCCAGCCGGGCACCGGCATCGGGCTGGCCCTGTGCAAGGAACTGGTGATGCTGCACCACGGGCACATTCATGTGGAAGACCGGGCCGAAGGTGGTGCCGTTTTCGTGCTGGCGCTGCCACGCGGCCATGCCCATTTTGACCCGCAGGATCTGGTGCAACCCGACCCCGGCAGCCTGCAAACAACGGATCTGCTGACGGAAACCCGGCTGGATGACCCGCTGGAACAGGAACAGCAGCACGAAAACCAGACCCGGGTGCTGGTGGTGGACGATAACGTGGAACTGCGTGCCTTTCTGCGCATGCGCCTGGAAGGAGAGTTCCGCGTCGTGGAAGCGGAAGATGGCCATGAAGCGCTGGAACGCATGCGTGCCGAACCCCCGGATGTGGTGGTGACCGACCAGATGATGCCGGGCATGGACGGCCTGCAACTGCTGGAAGCCATTCGCGCCGACGCGGAACTCATGGCCACGCCGGTGCTCATGCTCTCGGCCAAGAGTACCCATCGCGATACCGTGGAAGGCTTGCAGGCCGGTGCCGATGACTATCTGGCCAAGCCCTTTGACAGCGCCGAGCTGATCGTGCGCCTGCAAGCCCTGCTGGCTCACCGGGCCCGTCTGCGCCGGCAGATGGAGCAGGAATGGGCGCAGCGGTCATCCGATGCGGTAATCGCCACGGCGCCGGCAGCGGATTTGCCCGATGGCGCGCGAAAACTGCTGCAACGGATCGAAACCCACCTGCACGACAGCGCGTTCAACATCGAGGAAATGGCCCGGGAAATGGCCATGGAACGCAGCACGCTCTACCGCAATTGCCGGGAATGGTTCGATTGCTCCCCCAGTGAACTGTTGCGCCGCGAGCGGCTGCTGCGCGCCCGCACCCTGCTGCAGCAAGGCGGGCATACGGTGGCGGAAGTGGCCTATGCCGTCGGCTTTGACAGCCACGCCTATTTCAGCCGCTGCTTCAAGCAGGAAACTGGCCTCAGTCCCAGCGCTTTCCAGAAACAGGGCCCCTTGCACGAAGTCTCTTGAAATTTTTCTTGCAATCACCGTGGAGCAAGTATACTTTTAAGCGTGGAAGAGGGGGGTGTCACACGATCCAGGCTGCATGGACGTATTCATGGTTCGCACTGCGCTGAGCATCCTGTCCATCCTCCGAAAACCACGATCCTGCAACCACGGTGCAAGCTTTTGCAACCGGGGTGCAAGGGCTTGCACAAGCTGTTTGCGTACACTTTGTGCAGTAGAGATCACAATTCCGGCTGGATGCCGAACACAGGGAAACCGGGGGCTTGACCGCTATGCTGCATTCATCTTTTCGTCTCTTTCGTCGTTCCACGCTGCTTCTGCTTGCGTTGCTGGCTGCGGCCACGGCCCAGGCACAGGAAACCATCAGTCCACCCACGGTGACCGTGACCGACAACAATGGCGGTGGGTTTGATATTGGCGACACCGTTACCATTGCGGTCAGTTTTATCCATACCCCTTCCGCTGGAGGCACAACCGCAGTTGTCAACAATGCACTGGATATCCAGCTGACGCTGCCCACAGGCTTGTCGGCCACCGGTACCGCAAGTTGCAGCAAGAGCCCGACCGCAGCCAGCAATAATGGCACCTGCAGTAATACCGGCTGGACGGGCATCGACCTGGATCCCGCGGATTCGGGGGATCAGACCTATACCCTGACCGTGACAGCGACCATCCAGGATCAGGGTGCTTTTGATGTCACTGGTGATCTGGCCAACATTGATACCAATAACGTAACGACACCCACTTCGACGACAGCCACCAATAACGATATTGTGCCAGTGGATTTGTCCCTGGCCCTGACCGCCGACTCATCCGGCCCGGTGGCCTTGGGTACCGATGTCACCTTTACCGTTACCATCAGCAATGGCAGTACGCGTTCGGCTTCCGGGGTGAGCTGGCAGGCAGTGTTGCCGACCGGTTATACCTTGAAAACGGGTAGCAGCCTTTCTGGCAGCGGATTGAATGTGGCTGCGGGTGGAAATGTCACAGCCAGCTTTGTGGCAACGGCCGGTACGGGTGCCAGCAGCAGTGATTATCAGGTTACTGCCCAGATCACCGCCCAGAACGAACCCGATACGGATTCCACCGCCAACAACGGCGTCAGCAGCAATGAGGATGATGATGACAGCCTGACGGTGACAGCCACCCAGCAAGTAGACCTGGACCTGAGCTTCAGCAACCCCAGTACGTCGCCCAGTGTGGATGTGGGCACGGCACAATCCTATACCCTGACATTGCGCAACAATGGCCCGTCCACCCTGGCGGATGGCGATTTTGCCTTGTATGTGCCTACAGGCTATACCATCAGCAATGGTGGCGGTGCCGTGCAGACGAGTGGTGGCAAGTGTGTAACCAGCAGCGGCTGCCGGACCCTGACCTGGTCGGGCTTGTCGCTGGCGGCCAATGCCAGCCTGACCCGGACGGTCAGCCTCACGCCCAATGCCGGTACCGGAACGGTGGGTGACTTCAGGCTGATTACGGAAGTGACCGCGGTCAACAACAGCGCTGGGCTGACCTGGAGCAGCACCGAGACCCCGAATAACTATTCCAACAGCACGCCAACGGGTGAAAATGATGAAGACACACTGGATCTGCAGTTGGCCGATGTATCCGTGGCCCTGGAGGTCAACAATGGCACGCTCAACCCGTATACCGGCAGCACGGTGCCGGTGCAGCTGGCGCTGGGCAATGCCGGGGTGCGCAACAGTGGTGCGGTAAAAGTCTGCCTGAGCTATGGCAATGGCATCACCAACCCGGATATCACCGGCGTTTCCGGCCTCAGTACCGGCAGTGCC
>WFUE01000034.1 GCA_015485125.1 Lysobacterales bacterium
GCACGAAAAACTGGTGCAAAATTTTATCGATAAAAAATCCTCGCCCAAATCGATGATGACCCGTGGCAACATGCTTTGCCGTACAGCAGATGGGCGGGATTTTCACGCCAAGATCACCATTTCCACCGTGGAGATCGAACACATCGTCTATGGCGTGGCCACCATTCAGGATTTCACGCCAGTGCAGCAAACACTGGAAGAACTGGAATCCGATTCCAATACGGATGCGCTGACCGGTCTCTACAACCGGCGCTATTTCCACGCACTCTGCGATCTGGATGCCGGCCCGATCCGCCACTGGCACAGTATCGGGCTGGTCTATATGGATCTGGACAACTTCAAGCCTGTCAATGACAACCATGGGCATGCGATAGGAGATGAAGTGCTGAAAATTGTCGCCCAGCGCATTCAGCAACGGCTACGCAATGAAGATCTGGCCATCCGCATGGGCGGAGACGAGTTTCTGGTATTTCTCGACTTGTCCGGTTACAAGCCGAGGCTGGACCGGGTTCGACTGGTTGCGGAGGAATTGCTGGAACGCATTGGCCGACCCATGAAAGTGGAAGGGCATACCTTGCAGATCAGTGCCAGTGCCGGTTGTGCCATCTATCCCGATCATTCCAACAGCCTGCCGGAGCTGGTACAGCTGGTCGACCAGCACATGTACACCGCCAAGCAACGGGGCGGCTGCCTGCACATGGCCTCATCCTGAGCGGATGAAAATCCTTTACTCCCCCTGCAACAACGCCTGACGCCAGCCCTGCCCCAGACGACCGGCCTGTTCTACTTCACCACGCTGCCAGCGCAGATACTGCTCCATGTCCTTGCGGGTGGCCAGCAAAGCGGTTTCCAGCTGAAGATTTTTTGCCAGGGACTGTACCTGCTGACGCAATTTTTGCAGGGCCTGCTTGTCTTCCGGCCGGTTCAGCGGTTGCAGGGGTGAGACCGGCTCTTCAGCCAGCGCGTACGGGCCCTGGCCATGCAGCACCTCCAGCAAGCCTTCACCATGATGGCGCAGAAAGGCCGGATGCAATTGCATGGCCTGCAACGCCTGCAAGTTGCCCGGTGGCTTGCAGGCCAGGGTGTAGAGCACGTCGTTCTTGAGGATAAAACCGCGCGGCAAATCCCGCGCCATGGCCTGCTGTTCCCGCCAGTGCAGCAGATCCCGCAATCGGCGCAGACAGGCCGGGTCCAGCTCGGCGGCGGAACGGAAGGCCAAATGCAGGCGGGTGGTGTCCGGCGGCTGACAGGCTTCCTGCAACAGGGCGCGCATGTCCTGCTCGAACCAGTCCATTCTTCCAAGCTGCCGCAATTTTTCCGCCTGTTGTTGCTGAATCCGGGGCAGCCAGATGACATCCTCGGCCGCATAGCGGCACTGGGCCTCGCTCAATGGCCGCTGCAACCAGTTGGAGCGGGTCTCGCCCTTGTCCAGGGTAATACCGGTGTATTGCGCCACCAGTTTCTGGTAACTCAGTTGTAAGGGGCCGCCAAGAAAGGCCTCCGCCAGTTGCGTATCCCAGACCGGCCAGGCCATTGGAGCCAGTGTCTGGGCCAGTACTTCCAGATCTTCACGACAGCTGTGCAAGATCTTGAGCGCGGGGCCCTGCAACCATTGCCGCAGGCCGGCGTAATCCAGATCCACGGTGGTATCCACCAGCCAGGTCCGCTCCCCGGTCTGGCATTGCAGCAGGGCCAGTTGGGGCCGGTAGGTGCGCTCGCGCATGAATTCCGTATCCAGCGCGACCCTTTCCGCCGCGGCCAGTGCCTGCAACAGCCCGGTGAGGCCATCCTGGTGATCCACCCATTGCCAACCCGTTTCAGTGTGATCGCTCATGTTTCCGTACTCACCTGCCCTTCTCCGGTCAGCGCCGCGCGCAGGGCGTGCCAGGGCAGGCGGGCAGATTTGATCCGGGCGGGGAAGGCGCGTACACCCGCCAGCACATTGGCCTCGCCCAGCAAGGGGCTTTCCTCGATTTCTCCGGCCATCAGCTGTTCGAACGCCTCAAACACCTGCAAAGCCTCTTCGCGGGAACGCCCGTGCATCTGTTCGGTCATCAAGGAAGCGGAGGCCATGCTGATGGCGCAGGCATCGCCCTGAAAGGCAATTTCCCGGATGGTATCGTTTTCCAGTCGCAGCTGCACGGTGAGATCATCACCGCACAGGGCGTTCAGCCCACGGGCCTGATGGCTGGGCGCGGCCAAAGCGCCAAAATTGGCCGGTTCCCGATTGTGTTTCAGGATGGCCTGCTGGTAGAGCTTTTTCAGTTCGCTCATGGCTGCCCCAGGCTGGCCACATAATGGGCGATCTGCTCCAGTTCCGCTTCATTCAGGGTCTTGGTGATGGCCTGCATTTCCGGGCTGAAGCGTTTTTCGCTGTCCTTGCGGAAGTTCAGCAGGGTGTTTTTCACATACTCGGGTTTTTGCCCGGCGATGCGGGCAAAGCCTTTCTGGCCCATGCCGTGCTCACCATGGCAGGTCGTGCAATGGCTGGCAAACAGCGGCTGGCCGGCCTTCGCCTTGTCTGCATCGAATGTCGCGGGTTTCTGCTCGACACTGGCGTAGTAGAGGGCGAGATTGACCTTCTCTTCGTGACTCAGGTTCTGGGCCAGTTTTTCCATTACGTAGCGCTTGCGCTTGCCCGTGGCAAAGCGTTCCAGCTGGTGTACCAGATACAAGGGGTTCTGCCCGGCCAGAATGGGTGTATTGCCCGGCCCGCCATTGCCGTCTTCCCCATGGCAATATTTGCACAGCACCGCCCGCTCCCGGCCCTTGCGAACAGCCACCACTCTTGCGCTTTCGTTCTGCTGCAACTGCTGATAGCGCTGCAACAGCTCGGCATCCAGCTCATCGGCAGGCTGAGCCCAGGCCCACCAGGGCAAAAATACCAGCAACCAGATTTTCATGAAGCATCCTGATGATCTTGCAGAGGGGGCATTTTCGCATGATGGTCTACCCCTGTCATGCCTTGATCTTGCCTGTACTTGCCCGGTTACAGCAGGATTACACAGCTTTTCATACCCAAAGAACGAATGTGTTAGCATGTGGGTGAAATTATCCAAAATGATCGTGAATTAACCTTAACCAATCCTCGTCCATTGCATGCAGGTACTGCCTATCATGTTTTTGAACGCCTCTCTCTACCTGCATGCATTGTGGTTACTGTTGCCAGTACTGCTGTTTTCCTGCGCGGGAAGCACGCATGCCGCCGTATTCTCCGCGCAAAATCCGGAAATCTCGCAACAGCAGGCTGCCAGTCTGAAATCCGCACTGCTACAGGCCAAACTGTTGCCCACGCCCGCTGGTATCGCCGGCACCAGCGGTCGCTTCGGGTACGCGGTATCTCTCGATAACAACCGTGCCCTGGTAAGTGGCATTGGCCTGGGTGAAAAAGGTGCCGCTGTCGTACTGGAGAAATCCGGTACTGGCTGGACCACAACAGCCATCCTGAGACCCACCCTTGAAGCCAACTATAATCAGTTTGGTGCTGCAGTCAGCCTTTCCGGCAATCGTGCTCTCATTGGTGTGTGGCAAAGCAATGAAAATGGGAATGAAGCCGGTTCCGCCTACATTTTTGATTTCGATGGAACCCGCTGGAACCAGACAGCACAGTTACTGGCCAGTGACGGTGCAGCCGCAGATCACTTTGGAATTTCCGTCAGCCTGCAAGGCGACCGTGCCGTGATTGGCGCCAACCAGGATGATGACCTGGGTTCCAATTCCGGCTCGGCCTACGTCTTTGAATTCGACGGCAGCAACTGGAGCCAAACCAGCAAGCTGCACGCCACCGATGGCAGCGCGGTGGATTATTTTGGTGAAGCACTCAGCCTGTCGGGCGACCGTGTGCTCATCGCCGCCAGGCGCGACAGCGTGGCTGGCACCTACTCCGGCTCCGCCTATGTTTTTGATTATGACGGCAGCCAATGGGTGCAAACCGCCAAACTGTTGCCCAATGATGGAGCCGCATATGATGCCTTCGGGCAGTCTGTCAGCCTTTCGGGCAACCGGGCCCTGATTGGCGCCAGTGAAGATGATGATCAGGGCACCAGTTCAGGCTCAGCCTATATTTTTGATTTTGACGGTACCAATTGGAGCCAGACTGCCAAACTGCTGCCCTCGGATGGCTCGGCAAGCGCCAACTTTGGCATATCCGTCAGTCTTTCCAGTAATCGTGCGCTGGTTGGCGCACATGTGGCGGGAGCCGGTGCCGCCTATGTTTTTGACTTCGACGGTAGTGCCTGGGCTCAAACCAGCAAGCTGGTCGCCAGTGGTGTATCCAGTCCAGATCGCTTTGGTTTCTCGGTCAGCCTGGATGGTGACAGCGCCCTGATCGGTGCGGAACGGGCAGATGATTTTGGCAATGATGGAGGCGCCGCCTATCTGTTTGCCTTTGATGGCAGCGCCTGGAGCCAGACGAGCAAGCTGCTGCCAGACGAGGGTGCCACGGGAGACAATTTCGGTTTCTCGCTCAGTATCCATGGCAATCAAGCTCTGGTCGGTGCCCAGCATGATGGAGAAAACGGCACCTATTCCGGCGCGGCCTATCTGTTTGTCTATGACGGCAATCAGTGGAACCTGCTGACAAAACTGTTACCCACCGATGGCGCTGCTTACGACCAGTTCGGTTATGCGGTCAGCCTTGGTGAAAACCGGGCTTTCATCGGTGCCGATGGTGATGATGACCTGGGTACGAACTCGGGGGCTGTGTATCTGTTCGAGCCAGGTAGCAACGGCTGGACCCAAACGGCCAAACTACTGGCTGCGGATGCTGCGACCGGCGACCGCTTTGGCACCGCCATCAGCCAATCCGGGAACCGTGTGTTGATCGGATCCTACCTGGACGATGACCTGGGAACCGATTCGGGCTCGGCATACCTGTTTGACTGGAATGGAAGCCAGTGGTCGCAGTCCGCCAAGCTGCTTCCCATCGACGGCAGTGGTGGTGAGCGGTTTGGCATTGCGGTTAGCCTGTCCGGCACTCGCGCATTGATTGGAGCTTCCGGAGACAATGACTATGGCAGCAATTCGGGTTCAGCGCATGTGTTTGATTTTGACGGCAGCAACTGGAACCCTTCGGCCCGGCTGATAGCCAGCAGTGGAGCAAGCTCGGACTTTTTCGGCTTTTCCGTCAGCCTGGAGGGTAATCGCGCCCTAGTAGGCGCCCATGGTAATGATTGGCTCACCGTCAGCGCCGGTGCCGCCTTCGTTTTCGAGTTCGATGGCAGTACCTGGAACCAGACTGCCACGCTACTGGCTGCCGATGGTGGCGTGGGTGATCATTTGGGCTATTCGGTCAACCTGGCCGGCAATCTGGCACTGTTGGGCAGCTATCTGCATGATGGGAACGGCCAGGTCGCGGGTGCTGCCTATCTGTTCCGGCTGGAAGATGAAAACTGGAGCAAAATCAACAAGATACTGCCGCTGGATACTGCCGCCGGGGATAAGCTGGGCCAAGCCGTCAGCCTGTCCCCACGCCATGCATTGCTGGGCGTGCCTTTTGACGATATTCATGGAACCGATTCAGGCTCAGTCTATGTATACGAAGTTAACAGGCCTCCTGTCGCCCAGGATGACAACCTGATTACCCTGGAAGACCAGCCACTGAGCGTCAGCCTGATTTCAGACAACGGCAATGGCATGGATATCGACCCGGATGGGGATGCCTTTGTAGTACAGTCACCAGGCAGTTTTACGGCCGAGGGCATCGGAGGGACGGTGAGTATCAGTTCCGACGGGCAGCTGCTGTACACCCCGCCGAGTGATCTTTCCGGCATGGCCAGCTTCAGCTACAGCATTGCCGATCCGGCGGGGGCCAGTGACACGGCCAGTGTCAGCATCACCATCGATCCCGTCAACGATCGCCCTACCTTCACTGCACAGGGTACCACCACCGTTCTGGAAGACGCCGGGCCTCAAGTTGTCAGCAACTGGAGCAATTTTTCGGCCGGCGGGCTGAACGAGGCACAGACTGCTCTGGCTTATACCCTCTCCAACATCAGTAACCCTATGCTTTTCTCCAGCATTCCGACTGTGGATGCCAATGGTACACTGCGGTTTACACCGGCGTTGGACCAATTCGGCACCTCCACATTCGACGTCGTGGTTCAGGATGATGGTGGCACAGCCAACGGTGGCGTTGACCTCTCCAGCACACAAACCTTCACCATCAGCATCACTCCGGTGAATGACCCGCCGACATTCACGCCAGGCAGCTCGGTAACCGTGATTGAGGACAGCAGCTATTCCCAGGCCTGGGCCAGTGGCATCACTCCCGGCCCATCGAATGAAAATAACCAGACCCTCTCATGGATCACCACGGTGACCAGCAACCCGGGTCTGTTTTCCGTCGCGCCCGCCATCGATGCAAGCGGGGTGTTGAGTTTTGTTCCCGCACAGGACATAAACGGCAGTGCAACCGTTCAGGTCATGGCCGTGGATGATGGCGGTACCGCCAACGGTGGTGGCAATCAATCAGCACCCTTTGATTTTTCCATTGACGTTATTGCTGCCGCAGATCTTTCCATCAGCAAGTATTCCAATGCCTTCTTTGCCCAGGCCGGCGGACCCGTGCATTACACCATTACCGCCTATAATGCCGGGCCCAGCGACATCAGTCAGGCCATGGTTGTGGATCAACCACCGGCACGGCTGGGCAATGTCAGTTGGACCTGCACCCCCGACCCTGGCGCCAGCTGTGCTGCCAGTGGCACGGGTCCGATCAATGAATCCGTAGACTTGCCTCAAGGCACGGGCGTAAGCTTTCAACTGGATGCGGTACTGATGGATTCGTTGCACGAACCACTCACCAACGCGGCCAGCATCACCGCGCCACCGTCCGTGATGGAGTTGGCTCCGGCCAACAACAGCGACAGTGATACCGACCGTATCGGTCTGTTCGCTGATTCCATGGAAAGCGTGGAACCCTGAGTGCTGTCAGAGAAACATCTCCCGCGCCCGTTCCAGCCCTTCCGCCAGCCGGTCGATTTCCGCCTCGGTGTTGTAACAGGCGAAAGAGGCCCGCGCCGTGCCCGGCACGCCGAAGTGCTTGAGAATGGGCATGGTGCAGTGGTGGCCGGTACGGATGGCGATGCCGAAGTGGTCGAGAATGGTACCCACATCATGGGGATGGATGTCTTCCAGCACGAAGGAAAGCACGGCGGCCTTGTGTGGTGCGCTGCCGATGGTGCGGAAGCCCGGCAGGCTGGCCACGGTGCGGTTGGCGTAGTCCAATAGCTCGGCCTCGCGCCGGGCCATGTGCTCCACGCCGATGGATTCCATGAAGGCCACCGCCGCCTTCATGCCGATGGCACCGGCAATGTGGGGCGTGCCGGCTTCAAATTTCATCGGCAGTTCGGCATAGGTGGTTTTCTCGAAGCTGACGGTGGCGATCATCTCGCCGCCACCCTGCCAGGGCGGCATGGCTTCCAGATGCGCTTCCTTGCCGTAGAGCACGCCGATGCCGGTGGGGCCATACATCTTGTGGCCGGAGAAACAATAGAAATCGCAGTCCAGTGTCTGCACATCCACCTTCTCGTGGGGCACGGCCTGGGCGCCGTCCAGCAGTACGGGGATGTCACGGGCATGGGCCATGTCGATGATTTCCGCCACCGGGTTGATCGTGCCCAGGGAGTTGGACACATGCACCACGGCACAGAACTGTACCCGCCCGGAATCCAGCAGGGCCGCCAGCGCTTCCATGTCCAGGCTGCCATCGGCCAGTACCGGTGCCACTCTCAGCACCGCGCCGGTCTGCTCGCACAGCAGTTGCCAGGGCACGATATTGGCATGGTGCTCCATGTGGCTGATGACAATCTCGTCACCGGGCTTGAGGCGCGGGCGCACGAAACTGTTGGCCACCAGATTGATGGCCTCGGTGGTGCCGCGTACAAACACGGTCTCGCGGGTGCTGCGTGCGTTGATGAAGCGGCGCAGGGCTTCGCGGGCTTCTTCCATGGCTTCAGTGGCCTGCACGCTCAGTTGATGCACGCCCCGGTGAACATTGGCGTTGATGCGGGTGTAGTAATGGTTGACCGCGTCGATCACCGCTTGTGGCCGCTGGGCGGTGGCGGCATTATCGAAATAAATCAGTGGCTTGCCATGTACTTCCACCTGCAGGTTGGGGAACTGGGCCCGCACCGCCTGCCAGTCGATGGTGGGCGTTTCCAGCTGGACCTGGCTCACGATTCGGCTCCCAGATGCTGGCGCACCCATTGCTCCATTTGTGCCCGCACCGCCGGCAGCGGTACCGGTTCCAGCGCTTCCTGACAGAAGGCCAGCATGAGCATGCGGCGGGCTTCCGCTCTCGGAATACCCCGCGACTGCAAGTAGAACAGTGCCTGGTCGTCCAGCTGGCCCACGGTGGCACCATGGCTGCAGACCACTTCGTCGGCGTAGATTTCCAGTTCCGGCTTGGTATCCACCTCGGCCTGGCGGGACAACAGCAGGTTGGCGTTGTTCTGGTGGGCTTCGGTGCCGTCCGCACCCACGTGCACCACCACCTTGCCGTTGAACACTCCGCGCGAGCGGTCATCCATCACTCCGCGATAGCGCTGGGAGGAACGGCAGTTCGGGCTTTCGTGATCCACCCGCAGGTGGTTGTCCACATGGGCGTTGTCATGGGTCACCCAGGCACCGAACATGTGGCTTTCCGCCTGTTCGCCGCAAAGTCGGTTGTGCACATCATGGCGCACCATGCAGCCGCCCAAATCCAGTGAATAAAGCGCATGATGGCTGTCGGCACCCTGCTCGGTCTCGGTCCGGGTGATGAGGTGCTGGCCGGTGCTGCTGGCCGCGCTTTCCTGCAAGCGGATCTGGTTCAGCTGGCTGTGATCGTCCAGCCAGACCTGGTTGTAGACATTGGCCAGCCCTTCCGCGCCGGCACCCACATGGTGGATTTCCACCCAGTCCAGTTCGGCATGATGATGCAACAGTATCAGGTTGCGTACCTGCGCCGTGCTGCGGCCCTCGGTGTAGAAGTAATGCATCTCCACCGGCTTTTCCGGCTTGCAGCCGGGTTCCAGGCGAATGAGTACACCCTGCTGGGTCAGGGCGGTATTGAGGTTGACCAGCGCCTTGTCCCGCCCTTCCGGCACCTGTTCCAGCAGCTCACGCACATGGGGATCGTCGGATTCCACCCCCAGCTGCAGCGGCTGGATGCTCAGGCCCTCGGGCAGGCTTTCCAGCTGGGAGTGCTTGAGATCGAGCACGCCGTCCACCCAGACCAGGCAGATGGCCTCTTCCTGCAACCGCTGCAACCATTCCGGCTTCAGCTGGCCGGGGTAGAGATCAAAGGATTGCGAAGCCAGACCGGCCAGGGAGCTGTATTTCCAGTCTTCCACCTTGCGATCCGGCAGGCCGGTGGCGAGAAAGCGCTCGGCCGCGCGCTGGCGGGTGGCGCGCCACCAGTCCGGGCCGGCGAAATCCGGCAGGTGTTCCACCAGTTCGTTCAGCTGCTTGTCCTTCATGCCGCCCCCTGCTCCAGAAAGGCATAGCCTTCCTTCTCCAGCCGTTCAGCCAGTTCCTTGCCACCGGTTTCGACGATGCGACCATCGGCCAGTACATGCACCACATCCGGCACGATGTACTCCAGCAGGCGCTGGTAGTGGGTGACCACGATCATGCCACGTTCCGGGCTGCGCAAGGCATTCACCCCTTCGGCCACCATGCGCAGGGCATCGATGTCCAGACCGGAGTCGGTTTCATCCAGAATGGCCAGCTTGGGTTCCAGCAGTGCCATCTGGAAGATTTCGTTGCGTTTTTTCTCGCCTCCGGAGAAGCCTTCGTTGACCGAGCGCTTGAGCAGGTCGTCCTTGAGGTGAAGAATCTTCATCTTCTCGCGCACCAGCTTGAGAAACTCCATGGAATCCAGCTCCGGCAGACCCAGGTGCTTGCGCTTGGCATTCAAGGCGGCGCGAAGAAAGTACATGTTGTTGACGCCGGGAATTTCCACCGGGTACTGAAAGGCCAGAAACACGCCGGCAACGGCCCGTTCTTCCGGCTCCAGCTCCAGCAGGTTGACACCTTCGAACAGCACTTCGCCCTCGGTAACTTCATAGCCGTCCCGGCCGGCGATGATATTGCCCAGGGTGGACTTGCCCGCGCCATTGGGGCCCATGATGGCGTGCACCTGGCCAGCCTCCACGGTCAGATCCAGCCCTTTCAGAATTTCCTTGCCTTCCACCCGCGCATGCAGGTTGTTGATTTGCAACAGTGTGCTCATGGTTGGTTCACCTTAAAAATCATGATTGGTCTTAGCCCACAGCCCCTTCCAGGCTCACTTCCAGCAGCTTCTTCGCTTCCACGGCGAATTCCATCGGTAGTTCCTTGAACACTTCCCGGCAGAAGCCGTCCACGATCATGGAAACGGCATCCTCCTCGGAAATGCCCCGCTGACGGCAGTAGAACAGCTGATCCTCGCCAATGCGGGATGTGGTGGCCTCGTGCTCGATCTGCGCCGTGGGGTTTTTCACCTCGATATAGGGGAAGGTGTGTGCGCCACAGCGCTTGCCAATGAGCATGGAGTCGCATTGCGTGTAATTGCGGGCGTTCTCCGCCTTGGGCAACACCCGCACCAGCCCGCGATAGGCACTCTGGCTGCGACCGGCCGAAATACCCTTGGCAATGATCTTGCTGCGGCTGTTCTTGCCCATGTGGATCATCTTGGTGCCGGTATCAGCCTGCTGCAGGTTGTTGGTCAGCGCCACCGAGTAGAACTCGCCCACGCTTTCGGTGCCACGCAGGATGCAGCTGGGGTATTTCCAGGTAATGGCCGAGCCGGTTTCCACCTGGGTCCAGCTCACCTTGGAACGATCACCCCGGCAGTCGGCCCGCTTGGTAACGAAGTTGTAGATACCACCCACGCCGTTTTCATCGCCGGGGTACCAGTTCTGCACCGTGGAATACTTGATATACGCATCATCCAGCGCCACCAGCTCCACTACGGCGGCATGCAGCTGGTTCTCGTCGCGCATGGGCGCGGTACAGCCTTCCAGATAACTCACTTCCGCCCCTTCCTCGGCCACGATCAGGGTACGCTCGAACTGGCCGGTTTCCACCGAGTTGATCCGGAAATAGGTGGACAGCTCCATGGGGCATTTCACCCCCTTGGGGATGAACACAAAGGAACCGTCGGAAAACACGGCGGAATTGAGGGCGGCAAAGAAATTGTCCCGCTGTGGCACCACCGAACCCAGATACTTTTTCACCAGCTCCGGATGTTCGCGCACCGCCTCGGAGAAAGAGCAGAAGATCACGCCTACCTTGGCCAGCTCCTCGCGGAAGGTGGTGGCCACGGAAACGGAATCAAACACCGCATCCACCGCCACTCCCGCAAGCCGGGCACGCTCGTGCAGGGGAATGCCCAGTTTTTCGTAGGTTTCCAGCAGGGCCGGGTCCACCTCGTCCAGCGACTGCGGCTTGTCCTTTTCCGATTTGGGCGCGGAGTAGTAGGAAATGGCCTGATAGTCGATGGGGTCGATCTTCAGGTGCGCCCAGTCCGGTTCCGGCATTTCCTTCCAGATGCGAAAGGCCTCCAGCCGCCATTCCAGCAGCCATTCCGGCTCACCCTTGATCGCGGACAGACGACGGATTACATCCTCGTCCAGCCCCGGGGGAAAGGTCTCCGCCTCGATTTCGGTGACGAAGCCATGCTCGTACTTGCGATCGACCAGTTCCTGCACTTCTTGACTCATGATCTACCTCGTAACTCAGCGTGCGTTCTGGGCGGGCTGCGGGCCCTTGTCCAGCATTTCCGCCAGGGTGAATGCTTGCAATGTCTGCTCTACGGCGCGGGAAAGACGTGTCCAGTTGGGCTTCAGTCCACAGGCGGCCGATTGCACGCACTGGCCCTGCCCCATGACACACTCGGTCAGTGCCAGCGGTCCTTCCATGGCGGTGATGACCTGCGCAATGGAAACCTGTTCGGGCGCATGCATGAGCCGGTATCCACCATGAGCACCACGGGTGGAACTGACCAGCTCCGCCCGCACCAGCTGCTTGAGAATCTTGCTTACCGTGGGCAGCTCCAGTTGCACGGCCTCGGCCAGCTGCTTGGCACTGAATTGCTCGTCCACGGACAACGCCCCCAGCACCCGCACGGCATATTCGGTCATTCTTCCCAATCGAAACATGCTTCAGCACTCTCTAATGTGTACGACAATGGTACACATTCCAAAACTGATTGCAAGCCAAGCCTTTGATTTTTATAATAAATATAAATGCGAATCATTTGCATTTGCATTTAGATTTGTGATTCATTAGAATGCGCTCAACCTTTGACAACAAACCTTCTGGAGATCATCACGATGAAAAAGACGCTTGTTTTCAGTGCCTTGCTGGCCAGCGGCCTGGTCCATGCCGATACCGATTCCGCCAGGCTGGATGAGATCTACCGCCTGCTGAAAGCGCAACAGGCGCGCATCGAACAGCTGGAAAAGGAGCTGGCCGCTACCCGCAACACCAGCCAGACCGCGCTGAAAAAGGCGGAAGAAGCCGATGAAAAAACTGAAATTCTGGCCGAGCAGAGCGAACAGGGTGTCAGTGACGGACGTCACGGGCATGGTGCCAACGCCGCCAATACCCATGTGGGTGGCTACGGTGAACTGCATGTCAACCTGCTGGACAACCAGAAACCAGGCGGCGAAGACAAGAATGAAACCGACTTTCACCGCTTCGTGCTCTATCTGGGCCATGATTTCACCGACAAGATCCGTTTCAATTCCGAGTTGGAAGTGGAACACAGCCTCGCGGGCGACGGCGCGCCCGGTGAAGTCTCATTGGAGCAGGCCTATCTGGAGTTCGATCACGCCAACGGCAACGCCAGCCGGGCCGGTGTATTGCTGATGCCGGTAGGCTTCATCAACGAAACCCACGAGCCCAATACCTTCTATGGTGTGGAACGCAACACCATTGCCAACAAGATCATACCCACTACCTGGGCCGAGGGTGGCTACCAGTACCACTGGCAGATAAACGAAACACTGAGTGCGGACTTCCTGCTCACCAGCGGGCTACAAGTTTCTGCCGGGAAGAATTACACCATCCGCAAGGGCCGTACCAAGGTAGCCGAGGCATCCTTCAATGACCCAGCCTACACGGCCCGTGTAAGCTGGAAGCCCCTGCCCGGCATGGAACTGAACAGCACCTTCCAGTATCAGAGCGATGTTACCCAGAGTACCGATTCCAGCGCGGGTGCCGCCACCCTGTTTACCCTGGCCGGCCAGTACCTGCCGGAAACCGGCCCTGGCGTACGCGCCGTCTACGCCACCTGGAACCTGGATGGCGAAGGCCCGGCCAGTGTAGGCGCGGACGAGCAGACCGGCTATTACATCGAGCCCAGCTGGCGACTGAACCGCAAGCTGGGCTTCTTCGCCCGCTATGGCTTCTGGGACAATCAGGCCGGCGATGCCATCGACAGCGAATACAGCCAGTTCGACCTTGGTGTAAACTACTGGCCCACCGAACGGGTGGTCATCAAGGCGGACTACCAGAACCAGAGCACACCCGACGGCAAGAACGAATATGACGGCATCAACCTGGGCGTAGGCTATCAATTCTAATGCGAACTTCCCGCTTCGGGGTCTTTGTGACCCTGATCCTCCTGTCTGTCATTGCCCGGGGCTTCGAGCCCCGGGTTTTTCTGTCGCCGGAAGATTTTATCCGGCAGCATCTGGGTGAACAGGCCGAAAGTGGCCGCTTGTGGCTGAAAAAAGGCCTGCAACAACAGATTCGCGCCATACTCGATCATCCCTACCCCGCCGCGCGGCTGAAATACTGGAAAAACGGCCCGCGCACAGCCTGGATACTGGAAGAAATCGGCAAGGAGCGACCCATCACCGTGGGCATCGTGGTCAATGACGGTGCCATCGAGGCCATGGAAGTGCTGATCTACCGGGAAAGCCGCGGCGGAGAAGTACGCCACGAAAGTTTTCGCAGGCAATTCGAGCAGGCCCGGCTGAATGACCAGCAACAACTGGACAAGCCCGTGGACAGCATCTCTGGTGCCACGCTTTCCTCCCGCGCCCTGGTCAAGCTGGCCCGGCTGGCGCTGCTACTGCACGCACAGGTGCAATAATGCGCCGCTGGCTGCTGCGCACACACCATGTACTGGGCAGTTTTGCCGCCATTCTGTTGCTGTTCTACGCCCTCAGCGGCCTGCTGTTGAACCACCCGGACAGCTTCGGCCTGAACCAGCGTTCCTGGGCCACGGAAAGCCTGGTACGGCACTACGGGCTGGACTTGCCCCCCCTGCACTTCTGGCAAGCCGGCCCACACTGGCTGACTACCCACCAAAACCAGCTGCTGCTGGATGGCCGGCAAACGGAAATCGCCTGTGGCCAACTGGGTGGCACCGCCTACTGGCAACAACGCATCTGGGTCAACTGTGATGGCATGTTGCAACAACTGCGCGAAGACGGCCAGCTGCAACAAAGCCTCTACCCCGGTGAAGAACTGCCGGACGAAGTCCGCCTGCTGGGGCAACTGCCCGATGGCCGCCCGGCCTGGGACGGCAGCGGCGGGCAGCGCTATGGCTGGCGGGAAGATGGCCAATGGTCGACCGTACAGGCCGACCTGCACCTCTCCAAAGTACGCGAGGACATCGACCCGGATCTGCGCCCGGCCCTGCTGCACAGCCTGTTTGGCCGAGAGATCAGTGCCCGCAGGGTTCTCAGTGACCTGCATGCCGGCAGCTTCTTCGGTACCGCCAACAAGCTGATGGGCGATGCCGCCGCCCTGGCACTACTTTACCTGGCCAGCAGCGGCTTCTACCTCTTTTTCAGCCGCCGGAGACGCCGCCCATGAACCGTGAAACGGCGCTGTTGACCTGGCTTGAACAACAACTGCCGGGAGAATCCATCCAGCTGCAACCTGCTTCCAGCGACGCCAGCTTCCGCCGCTATTTCCGCATTCAGACCCGTGCAGGCAGCCGCATAGTCATGGACGCTCCACCGCCGCTGGAAGACTGCCGCCCCTTCGTGGATGTGCAACAACGCTTGCAGGCCGCCGGCCTGCATGTACCGGAAATCTTCGCCATGGATCTGGAACAAGGCTTCATGTTGCTGGAGGATCTGGGCGATGAAAATTACCTGCAATGTCTGAATGAACAAACCATGCCCCGCCTCTACGGCGACGCGCTGGCGGCCCTGCGACAACTGCAACTGCATGCCGACGTAGGTGGCCTGCCCGAATACGGCGAAACCCGCCTGCGGGAGGAAATGGTACTGTTCCGCCACTGGCTGCTGGACACCCACCTGCAGATGGGTGAAGCACTGGATGATGCCAGTTGGGAAAACCTCAACCGGCTACTGCTGGACAACGCGCTGGAACAGCCCACCTGCCTAGTGCATCGCGACTACCACAGCCGCAACCTGATGCGCCTGCATCCTCCCGCCCTCAACCCCGGCATCATTGACTTTCAGGACGCCGTCTGTGGGCCGGTGACCTACGACCTGGTCTCGCTTTTGAAAGACTGCTACATCCGCTGGCCCAGAATGCAGATACTGGAATGGGTGGAACACTACCGGCAGGGGCTGGCCCACGCCGGATTCGAGACCGGTGACCGTGAAACCTTCCGGCGCTGGTTCGATCTCATGGGCGTTCAACGCCATCTCAAGGCCGCCGGCATCTTCGCTCGCCTGCTGCATCGCGACGGTAAGCACGGCTACCTGGCCGATGTGCCCCGCACCCTGGGATATATCGAGGAACTCACGGAAGAATACCCGGAGCTGGCCGGTCTGCGCCCGTTATTGCGGGACATGCAAAGCCGGCTGGCCAAGCTGCCCGCCCGAAACTAACCCCGCTTCAGTGGCCGCCATGGCTATGGCCTTCATGCCCATGAAAGGGCTGGTGGAAAACCACATGCAACAGGGTACCGGCCGCCAGCGCCTGAAAGGCACGAAAGGCCAGCGCGTGTTCCATCCACGCAGCCTGTTCACTGAAGCCGAAGCCGATACCGGTAGCCAGCAACAAGCCGGCAAAGACCAGCAGCGTCAGCGGCAGGGAAAAAGCCGAGCGCACCAGTGCCCACACCGCGATCCCCACCGGCAGGCGGTGCAGAATCACCGCCAGCGGCAACAGGCCGTGAGACGACGCACTCATCTGGCCGCTCAGGCCCACGCCATCCATGAAACTGTGCAGCACCAACCCGGCCACTGCCAGCACCAGTGTCAGCAAATGGGTGGAATGGGCCAGCTGATGCAGTGCCTTTTCCGTCAACCAGGGCAGAAACAGGCCCACCGCCAGCAGGGCGAAGCCCGCATAAAAGCCCTGCTGCCAGAAATCGGGCAGCAGATGCCAGAGCACCAGCAGCACCACCGCCAGAAAAGCGGCCAGATTGATGCCCTGCAAAAGATGCCGGCCATGGCGGGCACGACTCAGCCACAACGACAGCAAGGGGCCGGCCAGCAAGGCCAGCCAGGCAAGCAACAAAAGCAGCATGGGTACCCGAATGAAAAAACCAGTGGGCTGTTATCATAGCAGTTTTGCCTGCAACCCCCTCAACCATGACCTCAGAAAACACCCATGCCACGCTGCGTATTACCGGCGATGTGCTGCGCTTTCGCCACGACCCCTTTGCACAGGATGGTGCCCTGGAGCTGCTTGGTGATCACAGCCTGGTCATCGGGCAGGGCAAGCTGCTGGCGGTACTTCCCGCCAACGAGGCACGGCAACGCTGGCCGGATTGCGAAGAACAGGACTACCGCGGCCATTGGCTGCTGCCCGGGCTGATCGACGCCCACGGCCATTATCCGCAACTGGCCATCACCGCCAGCTGGGGCGCCGAGCTGCTGCCCTGGCTGGAACAATACACCTTTCCCGAGGAAAGCCGTTTCGATCGAAGCGACTACGCCCGCGACATGGCCGCCCGCTACCAAAGGCTCTGCCTGCAAAACGGCATTACCACGCCGGTGGTGTTCTGTACCAGCCACCCGCTGTCGGTCGAGGCCTGGTTCGAGCAGGCCGAAGCACTGAACATGCGCAGCATCGCCGGGCAGGTGCTCATGGACCGCAACGCGCCGGATGCGCTGCTGCGTGATCACGAAACCGCACTGGAGGAAGTACAAAACCAGATTGGTCGCAGGCACGGCCACGGGCGGCAGCAGGTGGCCATCACCCCGCGCTTTGCCGCCACCAGCAGCCGCGAGCAATTGCAGGGCGCCGGCTGGCTGATGGCACGGCATGATTGCCTGATGCAAACCCATCTGTCGGAAAATCCGGATGAAATCCGCTGGATGCTGTCGCTGTTTCCCGAATGCCGGGATTATCTGGAAATCTACGAAAAACACGGCCTGCTGGGCCCGCGCAGCCTGTTCGCCCACGGCATTCACCTGTCGGAGGATGAAACCCGCCTTCTGGCCGAAAGCGGCGCGGCCATCATCCATTGCCCCAGTTCCAACCTGTTTCTCGGCAGCGGTCTGTTCGCCGCCAGAAAACTAGTGGATGCCGGCATTCCGCTGGCGCTGGGGGCCGATGTGGGTGCCGGGCCCAGTCTGAATCCATTCAGTGTCATGGCCCGGGCCTACGAGGTCAGCCGCCTGCAATCCGCACCGCTGAACGCCGCCCAGCTGCTCTGGCTGGCCACCGAGGGTGCGGCCCAGACACTGAAACTGGATGCCTGCATCGGCCGCCTGCAACCCGGGCTGGAAGCCGACCTCATTGCCCTGAACCCGCAGGCTACCGAAGCGCTGGCACTGCGCTACAACCGGGCCGAAAGCATCGAGGAAGCCCTGTTCGCCCTGCTGTGCCTGGGGGATGACCGCATGGTGGCCGCCACCTGGCTGGCGGGAGAGCAACGCTGGTCACCATACAGCAGGGTGTGAACGCATAACAAAGCCGGCTCAAGGCCGGCTTGTCCATGGGCCAAGCTTGCGTTCAGGGCGTGCAGCGAGCCTGGCGCTGGTTGCTCTGCACACTGCACAGGCAACGAACCAGTGCGCCCGCTTCAGCATGACCTTGCTTCAGCAGGTTGACCCCTTCCCCCAGTTTTTCGCTGGCATCCGGTTCATAGTAGGCGTTGAGCACAAACTGCCGCACCCGCTCATAATCCACCGGCGCGCCCTTGGCGAAGGTAAAGCTGTAGTGAGCGCGCCCCAACCCTTCATCCAGGGTGTATTCGATCTGGGCACCCGTCTCTACCGCACGTTTCAGGGTGTAGTCCGTGGCCGTGGAACAGGATGTGCCGTCATTGCACTGTACCGAACAGCCACCCTTGACTTGTGCCTGCAGAGGCAGGCTCAGCCACAGACCGGCCAGAAACACGAGGGTTGTCTTCATCCGAACTCTCCTTTGTGTCAATGATGTAATCCACACTACGCCCATATCAGGCAGGCGTGCTGTCATCCTAGCAAAAAATACACAAACCACGCCATTTTCCGGCAGCCCATGCAACAAAGCCGGCACAAGGCCGGCTTTGGTTGCCAATACCCACTACGATTCAAGAAAGCAGGTGGGCAATGGCGTCTCTTTCCTCTTTCAGCTCCTGCCAGCTGGCATCCATGCGTTCACGGGCAAAATCGGAGATTTCCAGCCCGGTAACGATCTGGTAGTCACCATCCTTGCACACACAGGGGTAGGAATAGATCACGCCCGGATCGATGCCGTAATCCCCCGTGCTGGGCACCGCCATGGAGACCCACTCGCCCTCCGCCGTACCCAGCGCCCAACTGCGCATGTGGCTGATGGCGGCATTGGCCGCGGATGCGGCGGAAGAAGCGCCCCGCGCCTTGATGATGGCCGCGCCGCGTTGCTGCACCTCCGGGATGAAGGTTTCCTTGTACCAGTTTTCATCCACCAGTTCGGTTGCCGGCTTGCCATCCACCATGGCATGCGCAATATCGGGAAACTGGGTGGAGGAATGGTTGCCCCAGATGATCATGTGCGCCACCTGGCTGACCTGGGCGTTGCAGCGGGCCGCCAGCATGGCCATGCCCCGGTTGTGGTCCAGGCGGGTCATGGCGGTGAAATTTCTCGGATCGAGATCCGGCGCGTTGCGCTGGGCAATGAGGGCATTGGTGTTGGCCGGGTTGCCCACCACCAGTACCTTCACACCCCGGCTGGCCTGCTCGTTCAGCGCCTTGCCCTGTACGCTGAAGATCTGCGCGTTGGCTTCCAGCAGATCCTTGCGCTCCATGCCCGGCCCGCGCGGGCGCGCGCCCACCAGCAGGGCGTAGTCCGCATCCTTGAAGGCCTCGTTGGCATCGTCGGTCATCATGATGCCATGCAGCAGCGGGAAGGCGCAGTCTTCCAGCTCCATGGCCACGCCCTTGAGGGCACCCAGGGCGGGTGAGATTTCCAGCAGATGCAGGATCACCGGCTGGTCCTTGCCCAGCATGTCGCCGTTGGCGATACGGAACAACAGCGCATAACCGATCTGGCCTGCGGCGCCGGTAACGGCTACACGAACGGGTGCTTTCATGGTCGACCTCCAAGTATTCGAGATGGGTTGCAAAGGGCGTTCATTATACGCCTGCCCATCACCAGGGGGATAGAAAAGCTGAGAATGGTTTGGGCCCTTGAAAAAAATCGTCCCGTCCCTATCTCATGGTTACCGAAAAAGCAAGCCATGACAGGAGGTAAGAAACATGCTGCACACTGCTTTCTTCTCCCGCCCGGGCAGCCTGTATCAGGAGCTCAGCCGGGTACAACGGCAAATGGATGCTCTGCTCAACCAGGCGCTGGGTGGAACCGGAAATATTCGTGAAAGTCGTCCGGATGTCTATCCGGCCCTGAACATCGGCACCTCGCCGGATGCGGTGCATGTGTATCTGTTTGCTTCCGGACTGGACCCGGAGAAGCTGGATGTATCGCTGGAACAGAATGTGCTCACCATCAGTGGTGAACGCAAAGACGCCGTGGACGAGAATGAAAAATTCTATACCCGCGAACGCTTCCAGGGTGAATTCCGCCGTGCCGTCAGCCTGCCGGAGGATATCGACCCTGACCAGGTGGAAGCCAGCTACAACGATGGTGTGCTGCACATCGTGGTCAAGCGCCAGGAATCCAGCAAGCCGCGTCAGATTGAAGTGAAGTCCTGAGGAGGTGCGTCATGAGCCAAGAACAAGCCCTGCAAAAAAAGGAACAGCAAGCCGTTCAAACGGTACAGGAAGCCACTGAACAGGAAGTCATCATGCAGCCGGCCGTGGATGTCTCAGAACATGCCAACGGCATCGTGCTGCGTGCCGACCTGCCCGGCGTGCACAAGGATCAACTCAGTATCGAGCTGGAAGGCGACCAGCTGGTCATCGACGGCAAGGTCAGGCTCGACCTGCCCGAACAACTGGATGCCCGCTACGCCGAGATCCAGACCAGCCGTTACCGCCGCAGCTTTACTCTGGGCAAGGATCTCGATGGCGAGAACATCGAGGCCGACCTCAAGAAAGGCGTACTGACCCTGCGCATTCCGAAACGCGCGGAAGTACTGCCACGCAAGATCAGCATCAAGAGCGGCGACTAAAGCCCGCTACCCCCTGAAACTCGTGCCGGGTTCGCTTTGCGGCCCGGCCTCCCATGCACAACATGACTCACTGCCTGCGGCGAAACCGCCGCAAGAGCAGCTTTTGTCCGAAAAACAGGAGAAACCGCCATGAACAACCGTTTCACACAGCTCCTCAGCGCACTGCTGCTTATGACTTTGCTCAGCAACCCGCTGTGGGCCGCTAAACAGGAAAACGCCTCCGTGGCCCAGGCTCGGCAACAAGCCGAGCAAACCACGTCCGACCTGACGCAGGACCAGCGCGAGCAAATCGTCTCCGAGGCGCTGGAAGCACTGAACCAGACCATCGCCGCCCTGCATGCGCTGGACCAGAACGACAAGAAAGCCGCGTTGCAAGCCCTGGAAAAAGCCACCGGCAAGCTGGACCTGCTGCTGGCCCGCAAGCCGGAACTGGCCCTGGCACCCGTGGATGTACGCGTCTTCACCACGGATCTCTACGCCAGCACCACCGCCATCAAGGAAGCCCGTGAAGCGGCTCTGGATGCCCTGAAAGACGGTGACGTACAACAGGCGCGGCACATTCTGGCCGGCCTGGCCAGCGAGGTGGAGATTCAGGTCGTCAACCTGCCCATGGGCACCTACCCGGCCGCCATCAAGGCCATCTCGCCACTGATCGATGCCGGCAAGCTGGAAGAAGCCAAGGCCGCCCTGCAGGCTACATTGAATACGTTGGTCATCGACAGCTCGGTCATCCCACTGCCCCTGCTGCGCGCGCAACTGATGCTGGAAGCCGCTGAAAAACTGGCCGAAGACAAGGATCGCAGCCAAAAGGACAGCATGGATCTGCACACGCTGCTGGACAGCGCCCGAGACCAGCTGGAACTGGCCGAGGCCCTGGGCTACGGCAAAAAGGCGCAATTCAAGCCCATGTATGAGCAGATCGAGTTGATTCACAAGAAAACCAAGGGCAGCAAGAGTGGCACCGGCTTTTTCGACAAGATCAAGCAGGCGCTGCAAGATCTCAGGGAAGAGCAACAGGAAAAATCAGGGAAATAAGACCCATGCCCCGGTTCTCTCCGGGGCTTTTCATTCATTCTTGTCTCAACACCCCTTCACATGTGGGGCAATTCTGCTACATTGCCACCCTCTGCGACAGGAAGGGTACAACGTGCGTTCGTGGTTCGGTCACCTGATATTATTGCTGCTGTCCTCGTCCACATGGGCTGGGGAAAGCTATTCCTGGTCCGTAGTCCCCCAATTCTCTCCCACCACGGTTCACCGGGACTGGACACCACTGCTGGATTATCTGGAACAGGAGACCGATCACGCCTTCCACCTGGTCACGGCTGACAGTTTCGATTTCTTCGAGGGCAATCTCTACAAGGGGCATTTCGATTTTGCCTATGCCAACCCCTATCAAACCTTGCTGGCACACCGCCACCAGCACTATCAGCCGCTGGTGCGTGATGAAAAAAGCCGCCTGACCGGCATACTGGTTGTTCGCAAGGACAGTGCCTTTGATCAACCCGCTCAATTGGACGGGCAACCCATCGCCTTCGCCTCTCCCAACGCCTTTGCAGTCTCCCTGTACATGCGTGCCCTGCTCAAGGAAAAACTGGGGCTGAACATCCAGCCCGTGTATGTAGGCACCCACAGCAATGCCTACCGCCAGGTATTGCTGGGGCGGCTACCCGCCTGTGGTGGCGTCTACCGTACCCTGCGCAAGGAACGACCGGAAGTCCAGGCCCACTTGAAAGTCATTTACGAAGCACCCAGCACCATCACCCACGCAATATCCGCCCATCCGCGTGTGCCGGCGGCCATTCGCGAACAGGTACGCCAGGCACTACTGGCACTGAAAGCCACTGAACAGGGGCGTATCCTGCTGGCTTCCGTCTTTCTTCCCGAGCCGGTGGCGGCCAATTTTCAGCGAGACTACCAGCCACTGGAACAACTGAACCTGGACGACTATGTCGTCTTGCCGGAATCCCCATGAAGCCGTACCGATGAAACACTGGTGGAGACAACGCCCACTGCATATTCAGCTACTTTTGGTCAGTAGCGTACTGATGTTGCTGACCCTGCTGGCCACCAGCTACTGGAGTGTGGAACGGGAAAAGCAGCGTCTGCTGGACGACCACCTGCAAAAAGACCAAAGCCTTGCACAAATGGCGGCGCTCGCTTCCGCCTATCATGTCATTGCCCAGCGGCTGGATGAACTGGAATCTCTGCTGCTGAAATTCGCGCTGTTTCCCTCAGTGACGGATCTAACCGTGATGGATGAGCATGGAAGGATTCTCTCACGTGTGCGTGCCAGCCCAAAGGGACCGGAAGCCGTCTATGACAGCCTGACCCTGCCCATTCCAGAACAGGCCCGTAAACGGGGCCGGCTAGTTGTTTACCATGACCAGCAACTCGAACTGTGGCAGGCGATTGAAACCTCCACCCGCCTGGGCTGGGTGCGGCTGGTCAGTGACAGCTCGGACATCCGGCTGAAACTGGATGCTATTGTGCGGGACAACCTGTTCAACGCTGCCATATTGCTGTTACTGGACGTGCTGGTACTGTTGCTGATTCTGCGAGCGCCGGGCAGGACTTTCCGGCGTGCTGTGGCTTTTGCCACCCGCTTGCCCAACTCACCTGGTAGTCATCTGCAACTGGAAGGTGGTTCAAGGGAGATCAACGACCTGATTCGGGCCCTGAACCGTTCGTCCGATGAACTATACAGTGGCCAACAGGCTCTGCAAACCCTTAACACCGAACTGGAACAGCGTGTCCAGCGCCGTACAGAAGCCCTGATGGACAGCCAGGAAAGTATCCTCCTGCTGCGCAAGGCTATCGAACAGACTACCGTCGGCATGGTGATGCTGGATACCCATTTCAGGCTTACCGATAGCAACCCTGCCTTTCACGAAATGACGGGTTTGCCCCGGGATGCACTGCGCAACAAAAATCTGCTGGATGCCCTCTGGTCACCATTGAACCCACCCGGCCTCAAGGAAGATCTGCTGCGTCATCTGCAACAGATGCAACGCTGGCAGGGAGAATGCATTGCTGCCACTGGGCCAGACGGGCAACTCTGGCTCGGTATTACCGTCACGCCAGTGGAAGACCATCACGGCACCCGTCATTATCTGCTGGCGCTGGAGAACATTACCGAACGCAAGGCCTATGAAGAGCAATTGATTCATCAAGCCAACTATGATGACCTCACCGGCCTACCCAACCGGGTTCTGGGCATGGACCGGCTGGTACGCGCCATCCGGCGTGATCTGCGCCGGCAGAGCAAAACAGTACTGATGTTTCTGGACCTGGATCATTTCAAGGCCATCAACGACACGCTGGGCCACCGTACAGGTGACCGTCTGCTGATCGAAGCCGCCGGCCGCCTCACCGCCTGCATTCGTGAAGAAGATACCGTGGCGCGCCTCGGTGGTGACGAATTTCTGGTCATCCTCTCCGATGCCCATGACCCGGCCACCATGGAATCGGTGGCCAACAAGATTCTCCAGCAACTGGAACAACCCTTTCATCTGGATGGCCGGGAGCTGCGCGTAGGTGTCAGTATCGGCATTGCCGTGGCCCCGGACGACAGCACCGATCCGGAAACCCTGTTGCGCTTTGCCGATACCGCCATGTATCAAGCCAAGCAGGAAGGACGCCACCGTTTCCACTACTACACACCGGCCATGAACCGCGCGGCCTTCGAGCGCCTGCGCATTGATCAGGCCCTGCACAAGGCACTCGAACAGGATGAGTTCGCTTTATTCATTCAGCCCATCGTGCATGCACGGCATGGAACCATCGCCGGTGCAGAAGCACTGATCCGCTGGACAAACAGTGAACTGGGCCCAGTCAGACCGGATGCCTTCATTCCCATCGCCGAAGAAAACGGGCTGATCGTACCCATAGGCCGCTGGGTACTGTTCCGGGCCTGCCATCAGGCCGCTGCCTGGAAACACACGGGCTTTATCAGCATCAATGTGGCCTATCAACAGTTTCGTGACAGCCAGTTCATCACCGATGTGCGCGAGGCACTGGAAATTACCGGCCTGCCCGCCGAAAGACTGCATCTGGAAATCACCGAACGGGTACTGATGCTGGATGAGGCACAGCTGGCACAGCAGATCCAGTCCTTGCATGAGCTGGGTGTGCGTTTTTCCATTGATGATTTCGGTACTGGCTACTCTTCCCTGAGCTATCTGCGCCGCTTTCCCTGCCATACTCTGAAGATCGACCGCAGCTTCACATGCTCCATCGACCAGGGCAAACGGGATGCCAACGCGCTGATCAAGGCTATTATCAGCATGGGGCACGCTCTGGGGCTGGAAATAGTCGCCGAAGGTGTGGAAAGTGCGGCCCAGGAAGCCTTCCTGCGGCAACAGGGCTGTGACCTGTTGCAGGGCTATCGCTATGCCCGGCCGATGCCTGAATACGAATTCCAGCCACTGGACAGACAGGGAAAGATCCTTCTGCCCTCTCACCAACACTGACTCTGCGTGGCAGGCAACCCCACTGGCTATTTCCGCCACGAACACGGAAAATATCCCGACCATGCCTGCAATGGCTGAATCACAACCGGGACACCCATGAAAAACCTGGAATACCTGTTCGAGAAAACCCTGTGGAACGCGCGTCTGATCGTGCTGCTGGCGGTGGTGGCCAGCGGCCTGACTGCCATTGCCGTGTTCTACATGTCTACCGTGGATGTCTGGTACCTGCTCGGTCACCTGATCCACTACGCCTCGCCCGCGCTGGATGCCGAGCAACGCCTGGCCTTGCGCGCCAGTACCGTCAAACATGTGGTGGAAGTGATCGACGGCTACCTGCTGGGCACCGTGCTGCTGATTTTCTCGCTGGGCCTGTATGAACTGTTCATCAGCCGCATCGACCCGGCCCATCGCAGTGAAACCGCCTCGCGCGTGCTGGTCATCCGCAATCTGGATGATCTCAAGACGCGCCTGGCCAAGGTTGTGTTGATGATTCTCGTAGTACGCTATTTCGAACACGCGCTGGAGATGGAATTCCAGCAACCCATGGACCTGATCTTCTTTGCCGGCGGCATCGCCCTGATTGGCCTGGCCCTCTACCTCACTCATGCATCGGAAGGACACACGCCACTCACCAAGAACCACCACGAATGAAAAAACACCTGCGCCGCCTGAAAAGCGAAAGCATCATCCTGATGCTGTTGACCCTGCTGCTGATCGCCGGTGGCTACCTGTTCCTGCGCTACGCCTACCATGTGGCCGATTCCCTGCCCTTTTCCCAGGAAGTGGTGCTGGTCATTCTCGGCACGCTCATCACCATCTTCATCACCGCGCTGCTGTTGAACAAGCAGACCAGCGTGGAACTGCAAAAGGAAGAAAATATCAAGCTGCTGGAGCTGAAAGCCGACAGCTATCTGGAATTGATCAACCATCTGGAACAGATCATGCTCGAAGCCGAGGCCGACCGCACAGACCGCGTCCGCCTGCGCATGCTGGCCAGCAAGCTGGCCATCGTCGCCAGCCCGGCGGTGCTGGAACAATTCGAGCACTTGATTCATGTATTCACCGACATCACCCGTGATGAGGCCATTCAGGACAGCGAGGGCAATCGCCTGATGCATGCGCTGGCCCTGCTGACGGTGGAAATGCGCGCCGATCTGGTGGGCGACCTGGATGATCGGGATGGCGTGGCTCGCAAGGCTCTTTCCAACCAGATCGTCAGCAACAGTGATGCACTGAACAGCTAGCCCGTTCCAGCTTGCAAGCACTGCCAGTACTGCCAGGCCTGATCCAGCTCGCCTTCATGGAACACCGGGATTCCCTGCTGACGAAACAGGGCAGTGGTCACCCCTTCTCCTTCCTGTTGCCGGCCCGAAAAGCAGCCATCGTAAATACACTGACTGCCACAGGAAGGGCTTTTTTCCTTCATCAAGGCCAGAACCGCGCCGGCCTGCTGGTATGTGACCAGAGCTTTGCGGGCCCCGGCCATAAAGGCAGCGGTGAGGTCATCACCCCGCTGGGTTTGCACAAAGGCCCGCCCAGCCCAGACATCCACACCACTGCCGGAGACGATCTCTGCCGCTGGTCGTGGCACCGGCAGCCCGCCGGCGCATTCCGGACAGAAGGGCAACAGCAGGTCATGCGCCTGCCAATAAGCCAGTGCCGGATGACTGCGCAGGCAATGACCACCATCCCAGCGAACTGACTCACCCAGCAAACAGGCACTGACCCATACTTTCATCCGTCACAACCTGTAAATTTGCAGTAGAATGAAAGCCATCATACCAATACTGGAGACTGCACATGGACGACCGGGTACCCGTGAAGCTACTGGAAATACTCAGCCCCATCAATGAACTGAGTGCAGCCAGCCTGGAACAGCTGCAAAAGAGCGCCAAGCTGGTTTCCCTGGGCAGCGGCAGCCGCCTGACCGAACCCGAAGAAAAAGACCATCTGATCTATGTGGTCAAGGGGGATCTCTACCTGGCCTCCAGCTCTGGCGCCATCGACAAGATTCAGGCCAACTCCCCCCGGGCGAAAACCCCCGTCTTCTGTGACAACACACTGGCCAAGGTGGCGGTATTCAAGGCACCGGGCATGCTGCTGAAAGTGGATAAACGGCTGTACATGGAACTCGTCAAGCAGGAAAAGAATCAGGGGCTGGATGTACAGGAACGGGACACCGGCGAGACTGAAACCACCATCTTCCAGCAAATCTACACCGCCTATGAAAGCGGCGAACTGGAACTGCCCGCCTTCCCTGAAGTGGCAATGAAAATCCGCAGGCTGCTGGATGATCCGGATACGGAAATCAATGAACTGATTGAAGTCATCAACACCGATCCCAGCATTGCCGGCCAACTGCTCAAGGTGGCCAATTCCGCCCTCTATCGCGGTACCCGTGAATTCGATACCGTGCGCGATGCCGTAATCCGTCTGGGGATGAAGATCACCTCGCAGGTGGTCTCCGCCATTGCCCTGGGGCAAGCCTTCCAAAGCAACAGCCCGGCCGTGGAACAACGCATGCACCAGCTGTGGGAACACAGCGTGAAAATTGCCACCCTGTGCATGATTCTGGCCCGTACCCAGGCTCATCTGAAACCGGAGCGGGCCCAGCTGGCCGGCCTGCTGCACGATATCGGTGAAATACCCATACTTAACTACGCCGGCCAGTTCAGGCGCGAAGTCAGCGAGGACGAGCTGGAAGAAGCCATCCGTGGCCTGCGTGAAATGGTGGGCGTGCTGGTGGTCAACCACTGGGAGATGGGCGCCGACATGGCCACGGTGGTGGCGGAAGCGGAAAAATGGACCCGCGACAGTGGCCAGGAAGAAGCCGATTACTGCGACCTGGTAGTGATGGCCCAGATACTGGACGGTTGTGCCGGAGTGGCCATGGACGAGCTGGATCACCTGCCCGCAGCCCGAAAACTGGGGCTGGACAGCGAAGACAAGGTCGAAGCGCTGATGGACGAAAACGCCGAGCTGATCGACGAGCTGACCCAGACGCTGCTGTAGCAAACAGCACTCACGCAGCCCAACAAAAAGCCCGCCGATATTGGCGGGCTTTTTCGTATAACCAGTCCAGACCCGCTGTTTACAGCTGCTTGACTTCCTGCACCAGCTGGTTGGCCACTTCCTGCGCGTCACCGAACAGCATGCGGGTATTGTCCTTGAAGAACAGGGTATTCTCGATACCGGCAAAACCGGTGCCCCGCCCCCGCTTGATGACGATGACATTCCTAGCCTGGTCCGCCTCCAGAATGGGCATGCCGTAAATGGGGCTGGACGGATCTTCCTTGGCCTGCGGATTGACCACGTCATTGGCACCGATTACCAGCACCACATCGGTGTTGGGGAATTCCGGGTTGATGTCTTCCAGATCCTCGATCAGATCGTAAGGCACCCCGGCTTCGGCCAGCAGTACATTCATGTGGCCAGGCATGCGACCGGCCACCGGGTGGATGGCGAATTTCACCTTGACGCCGCGATCCAGCAGCTGCTGGGTCAGTTCCATGATCTTGTGCTGCGCCTGCGCCACCGCCATGCCATAACCGGGCACGATGACCACCCGCTCGGCGTAGGCCATCATCACCGCCGCGTCGGTGGCCGTGGTTTCCTTCATGGTGCCTTCCACGCCACCACCGCCAGCGCCAGCGGCACCAAAATTGCTGAACAGCACATTGGTCAGCGAGCGGTTCATGGCCTTGGCCATCAGCTGGGTCAGCAGCATGCCCGCCGCGCCCACCAGCATGCCGGCGATGATCATGGATTCGTTCTGCAGCACGTAACCCTCGAAGGAAACGGCCAGGCCGGTGAAGGCGTTGTACAGGGAAATCACCACCGGCATGTCCGCCCCGCCGATAGGTAGGGTCATGGCGATGCCGAAGACCAGCGCCAGCACGAAGAACAGCACGATTTCGAACAGATTCAGTTCGAAGATCTGCATCACGCCCAGCACCACGGCGGCGGCAAAGATCAGGCCGTTGACCAGCTTCTGGCCGGAGAAGATGAATTGCCCTTTCATCAGCCCCTGCAACTTGGCAAAGGCGATGATGCTGCCACTGAAGGAAATGGTGCCGATCAGGGAACCCAGCACGGCCAGGGTGGCGGTGGTGGTATTCCATTCATGGCCGGTATCACCGCCGGCGGCAACGGTCAGCAGGGCCACCATGCCGATGGCGGCGGCCGAACCGCCACCCATGCCGTTGTAAAGCGCCACCATCTGCGGCATGTCGGTCATGGCTACCTTCTTGCCCGAAACCCAGGCCAGTACCGTACCCAGGGCCATGGCCAGGATGATCAACCCCAGGTTGTGCATCTCCGGCAGGAAGAAAGAGGCGAAGACCGCCAGCAACATGCCGAAACCGGCCCAGACAATGCCGCTGCGGGCAGTCTTGGGCGAAGACATGCGCTGCAGGCCAATGATGAACAGCGCCGCAGCCAGCAGGTAGCTGCTCTTGATGAGTATCTCCAGCATCAGCCTTCACCCTCCTCTTTCTTGGAGGTCTTGAACATTTCCAGCATGCGCTCGGTCACCACATAACCACCGGCGGCATTGCCCGCTCCCAGCAGCACGCCGATGAAACCAATGGCCTTCTCCAGCGTGGTGTCCGCGTGACCCAGCGCCACCATGGCTCCCACCACCACGATGCCGTGGATGAAGTTGGAACCGGACATCAGCGGCGTATGCAGAATCACCGGCACGCGGCCAATGATCACATGGCCGGTAAAAGCGGCCAGCATGAAGATATACAGGGCTACGAAACCGTCGATCATGATGCTTCTCCTTCAATCAGGGGCAGAACGCGTTCGTGTACCACTTCGCCGTCTTTGGTCATCAGGCTGCCGGCCACGATTTCATCGTCGTAATCGATTTCCAGCTCGCCCTCCTTGATCCAGGGCGAGAGGAAGTTGTACAGGTTGCGGGCATACATCTCACTGGCGTGAATGGGCATCTGGCTGGGCAGGTTTTCCGGGCCCACGATGGTCACACCCTGATGGCTGACCACCTCACCGGCCTGGCTGAATTCCACATTGCCGCCACTTTCGGCCGCCATGTCCACAATAACCGCACCGGCCTTCATCCCTTCCACCATGGGGCCGGTGATGATGCGTGGTGCCTGCCGGCCGGGAATGGCCGCCGTGGTGATCAGCAGATCCATGCCGGTCAGATGCTCGGCCAGATTGGCCTGCTGCTGGGCCTTCTCTTCTTCGGTCAGCTCGCGGGCGTAACCGCCCTCGCCCACCGCTTCCACCCCCAGATCAAGAAACCGCGCGCCCAGGGATTCCACCTGCTCGCGGGTTTCCGGGCGTACATCATAGCCGGTGACGATGGCCCCCAGCCGGCGCAGGGTGGCGATGGCCTGCAAGCCGGCCACGCCAGCGCCGATGACCAGCGTCTTGGCCGGACGGATGGTGCCGGCGGCGGTGGTCAGCATGGGCAGAAACTGGCCCAGGGTGTTGGCACCGATCAGCGCGGCCTTGTAACCGGCCACGGCCGCCTGGGAAGACAGGGCATCCATGGACTGGGCGCGGGTGATGCGCGGCACCAGCTCCATGCCAAAACTGGTCATGCCGCCATCCCGCAGCGCCCTGGCTTCCTCCAGATGGGCATGCGCGTTCATGAAACCGATAAACACCGCCCCCTGCTTCGCGGTCTGGATTTCTTCCAGCGTGGGCGGCTGCACCTTGAGAATGACATCCGCTTCCGCCAGCATGGCCCTGGCATCTTCCATCAGTTCGACAGATTCGTATTGTTCATCGGGAATCAGCGCGGCGGCGCCGGCACCTTTCTGAATCAGCACCCGGGCACCCAGATCGGCAAACTTCTTCGCCACATCCGGTATCAGCGCCACACGCCTTTCGTTGGCGTAGGACTCCATGGGCACGGCAATGGTTACAGGCATGAGACACTCCCGCTTTGGTTGACTTGTAGGTTCGGACGGTCGATGCTAACAGAAATATCACGACTTTAGATTCATCCCAAAGGTATAGCCCATGAGTGAAACCGCCGTTCGGCTGGTGGACAGCAGCGTTTTCATCTTCCGCGCCTATTATTCCGTACCCGACCACTTCACCTCGCCGGAAGGCTGGCCCACCAATGCCGTCTACGGCTTTGTCTCCACCCTCTGCCAGCTGCTGGAACAGCCCGATTGCCAACAGGTGGCCGTGGCCTTCGATGAATCCCTGGAAAGCTCCTTCCGTAACGAGCTCTATCCGCCGTACAAGGCCAACCGGGAACCGGCACCGGAAAGTCTGAAACGCCAGTTCGACTGGTGCCGGCAGGCCTGCGAGGCCCTGGGCCTGGCACACATGAGCCATGACCGTTACGAAGCGGATGATCTCATCGGCTGCTGGGCCACACTCTGCCACCAGCGGGAACAAGCGGTGGACATTCTGTCCACGGACAAGGATCTGGCCCAGCTGATGCACGATGGTGATCATCTGGTCGACCCCATCCGCCGCCGGCGGGAAACGGTGCGCGACATCTACCAGCGCTTCGGTGTGCACCCACATCAGATCGCCGACTACCTGGCCCTGGCCGGAGATTCGGTGGACAACATTCCTGGCGTACCCGGTATCGGCCCCAAGGCTGCCGCGGCCCTGCTGGGGCATTTCGGCAACCTCGACGCCCTTTACCAGCGCATCGACGAAGTGCCCTATCTTTCCTTCCGTGGAGCCAAATCCGCCGCCGCCAAACTGCGCGAACACCAGCAGGCCGTGCAAACCTACCGGCAGATCACCACCATCCTGCGGCAGGTGGACGACATTCCCGCAGACTTCAGCTTCCAGCGCGGGCCCGTGGACCTACCGCACATGGAAAAACTGTTTCGGCAGCTCGGCTTCGGCCATGGCCTGCTCAATCGCATCCAGAGGCTGGCGGCATGATCTGGTCTCACATCGAACAACAGATTCGGCAACAGGCCGATCCCGGATTTCGCCTGCAACACAAGGAGCACCTGCCCGGCGGCTGCATCGACGAGACCTGGAAAATCAGCGGCAACAGCAGCGAATGGTTCGTGAAAACCTCCACCGCCGGTGGGGCGCTGACCTATTTCCAGCGGGAGGCCGAAGGCCTGCGCGCACTGGCCGAAGCCGGCCTGAACACCCCCGAGGTCATCGGCTACGATGAACACGAAGGCACCGCCTGGCTACTGCTGACCTATGTGGACATGGGCGGCGGCCAGGGCTGCCAAGCCGCGCTGGGCCAGCAACTGGCACAAGCACACCGCCACACGGCGACCCGGTTCGGCTGGCACGCCGACAATCGCATCGGCGCCACGCCACAGCACAACGGCTGGATGGACGACTGGCTGGATTTCTGGCGAGAACGCCGCCTGCTGCCACAACTGCAATGGCTGCAAAGACGCGCGCCGGAACTGCGGTTGCTGGCACGTGCCGAGCCCTTGCTGCACAATCTGGAAACCTTCTTTCCGGGTTACCAGCCACAACCGTCCCTGCTGCACGGTGATCTCTGGTCCGGCAACGCCGCCTGCGGTCGCGATGGCCAGCCGGTTGTCTTTGACCCGGCCTGCTACTACGGCGACCGCGAAACCGACCTGGCCATGACCGAGCTGTTCGGTGGTTTCAGCAGCGATTTCTACCAGGCCTACCAGCAGGTCTGGCCCTTGGATGCCGGCTACCGGCAACGCAAACCGCTATACAACTTCTACCATATTCTCAACCACGCCAACCTCTTTGGCGGTGGCTACGGCATGCAGGCGGCCAAGCTGCTGGAAAACCTGCTCCGGCAGTTGTAGGCACTATAGTCAAATATGGTGAATACCATGATCAGGTAGCATTTGTGTAGCCGTATCGCTTTATGGATCAGTCCTCGAAACTGTCGGCAAATGCAATCTCGCCCAGCCGCGGGGCGCTTTGGGGCTGATACGGGTCGGTGCCCAGCATCGTAGGGTGCAATAGCGCAGCGTATTGCACCGTAACCCGTTCAAGCCCAATGGCGGAATACGGCTTCGCCTATTCCGCCCTACGGCAGCCAGTTGCAGTGGTTTTTCGGGCAGCCACAGCAGGGCCAGGAGCAGGATCGCTTTCATGGCCTTGTCGTTTCCATTGCAGCCGCCGATGCCACCAGCCGCCCAGCAGCATCAGGCTGACCACCATTCCTCCCAAACCCCAGCCATTCAGCATCGGCACCGGCAGCGCCGGGGCACGGGCAACGCTGAACTGGATGGTGTAGATCAGCTCATCGGCTACCGGTGGGTCTACTTCCAAATGTTTGTACAGGTTCAGGGTATAGTCACCGGCGGGTAGACGGCCCAGTGGGTAACGGTAGCTGCCTCCA
>WFUE01000035.1 GCA_015485125.1 Lysobacterales bacterium
ATGCCGAAGGGCACGGTGGAGAAGAACTGCGCCTCTTCCACCTTGCCTTTCCAGTAGTAGGCCGAGCTGTGGCCCAGCTGGGCAGTGCCACGGGAAACCGCATCGAAGGTCTCGAAGGCCGGCACCAGCTCGCCGGCACCGTAGACCTTGACCACCAGCCGCCCGCCGGACATGCGGGTGATGCGTTCGGCCAGATCGTTGGCGCCGGTGCCCAGGCCGGGAAAGTTCAGCGGCCAGGTGGTGACCATTTTCCAGTGGATGGTCTCCTGGGTGCTACCGGCCTGGGTGGCCGGGCCGCAGTCGCTGGCCTTCTGGCAGCCGGCCAGCAGCCCGGTGGCGGCCAGCGCGCCCAGCCCGGCGCTGTGGCGAAGAAATCGACGACGATCGGATGTACTCATGCAGCCTCTCCTTTCAGATTTTTTCCAGGCGGGCATAGGCCTGAACCAGCCATTTTACGCCATCCGCGGCAAATTGAACCTGTATGCGCGCATGCGGGCCCTGCCCTTCCAGGCCCAGTACCACCCCCTCGCCAAAACGGTGGTGGCGCACGCTGTCGCCGGGGCGGAAGGGAAGACTGTCATCCACCAGCCCGGCAGCACTTCCAGCCGTGGGCCTGCCAGCGACGGCGGCAGCGGGCCGGGCAGGGGTTTTCTCCAGCAGTTCCGCCGGGATCTCCAGCAGAAAACGCGACGGTTGCTGGCGCATTTCCGAACCATAGACCCGCCGTACCAGTGTGTAGCTGAGCACCAGCCGGTCGCGGGCGCGGGTCATGCCCACATAGCAGAGGCGGCGTTCTTCCTCCAGCCGCTCCGGTTCTTCCAGCGAACGGCTGGAAGGGAACAGACCCTCCTCCATGCCGGTGATGAATACCAGCGGAAATTCCAGCCCCTTGGCGCTGTGCAGGGTCATCAGCTGCACCTGGTTGCCGGGCGTCTCGTGTTCGTGGGCGCTGTCCAGGGTTACTTCATTGAGAAAGGCCTGCAACGGGGTCAGGCCCGCTTCCTCGTCCTCGGCGGTGAAGACGAACAGGCTGGCGGCGTTGATCAGTTCCTGCAGGTTCTCCCGCCGGCTGTCGAACTTGTCTTCCGGTTCCTTGCGGTAGTGTTCCAGTAGGTCGGTGATTTCCAGCATGGCTTCAAAGGCTTCTTCCAGCCCGTTTTCCGCGCAGTTGGCCTCCATCTGCGCTACCCGCTGAAGAAAATCGCCCAGCCCGCTGGCGGCCTTGCCGCGAATTTCACCCGCGGCCAGCATCCGCCGGCTGGCTTCGAACAGGGAGGTGTCCGCATCCCTCGCCTGCTGGCGGATGCGGGCCACGGTGGTGGCCCCCACGCCCCGGGTCGGCACATTGACCACCCGCTCGAAGGAAACGCCGTCATGGGGGTTGAGGCCCAGGCGCATCCAGGCCAGTGCATCCTTGATTTCCGCCCGCTCGTAGAAGCGGATGCCGCCATAGATGCGGTAGGGCAGGCCCTCGCGAATCAGGGCTTCTTCCAACACCCGCGACTGGGCATTGGTGCGGTAGAGCACGGCCACTTCGTCCAGCCGCCCGCCGTCGGATTGCCATTGCCGGATCTGCCCCACCACGAAACGGGCCTCGTCGGTTTCGTTCAGGGACTGATGCAGGCGAATGCGCTCGCCCGCGCCGCGATCGGTCCACAACTCCTTGCCCAGGCGGCCGCTGTTCTGGCGGATGACGGCGTTGGCGGCATCGAGAATGTTCTGGGTGGAGCGGTAGTTCTGTTCCAGCCGCACCAGCTCCACCCCCGGCAGGCGGGAGAAATCCTGCAGGTTTTCCACCCGCGCGCCGCGCCAGGCGTAGATGGACTGGTCATCGTCCCCCACGGCGAACAGGGCGGTGTTGGGCCCGGCCAGCGTCTGCAACCAGCGGTACTGCACTTCATTGGTGTCCTGAAACTCGTCCACCAGCACATGACTGAAGCGCTGTTTGTAATGCTGGCGCAGGGGTTCGTTGTGTTGCAGCAGCTCCAGCGTGCGCAGTAGCAATTCCGCAAAATCCACCACCCCGTTGAGCTGACAGAGCCGTTCGTATTCCCGGTACAGTTCCACCGCCGGGCGGATGCGCGGGTCATCGGGCACCTTGTCCGGGCGCAGGCCTTCGTCCTTCCACTGGTTGAACAGCCATTGCAGGCTCTTGGGGGTGAACTCGCGGTCGTTGAGATCGAACTCCTTCACCAGTCGCTTGACCAGACGCAGCTGGTCTTCGCTGTCGAGAATCTGAAAATCCGCCGGCAAGCCCGCCTCCTGCGGGTGCATGCGCAGCAGGCGGTTGGCGATGGAATGAAAGGTGCCCACCCACAGGCCGCGGCTGTCGTGGCCCATCAGCGCCTCGGCCCGCTGGCGCATCTCCTGCGCCGCCTTGTTGGTGAAGGTCACCGCCAAAATCCCGTAGGGCGACACGCCCATGACTTCCGTCAGCCAGGCCATGCGGTGAATGAGCACCCGGGTCTTGCCGGAACCGGCGCCGGCCAGCACCAGCCCGTAACGCCCTTCCAGGCACACCGCCTGCCGCTGGGCGTCGTTCAAGCCATCGAGAATATGGGAAACATCCATATCACTGCACCAGATAGGGGTTGTGGGCCGCCTCGTGGCCGAGGGTGGACATGGGGCCATGGCCGGGAATGAAACGCACCGCCGCCCCCAACGGCAGCAGCTTGTCGCGGATGCTGGCCAATAGTTTCGTGTGATTGCCACGCGGGAAATCCGTGCGGCCTATGCTGCCCTTGAACAGCACATCACCCACCTGCGCCAACTGTGCTTCTCTATGGTAGAACACCACATGGCCCGGGGTATGGCCCGGGCAATGCAAGACTTCCACCTGCTGTTGCCCGAAACGGATGCGCTCGCCTTCCGCCAGCCAGTGATCCGGTGTAAAGGCCTGGGCCGGCGGAAAGCCGAACATCTCCGCCTGTTGCGGCAGGGCCTGCAACAGGAAGGCATCCTCCACATGCGGGCCGTGGATGGGCACACCCAGTTGTCGGGCCAGTTCCGACGCCGCACCCACATGGTCCAGATGCCCATGGGTCAACAGGATGGCTTCAACCCTTGCCTGTTGTTCGTCCAGCAGCGCCCGTATGCGCCCGGCCTCACCGCCGGGGTCGATGACCGCCGCCGCCCGGCTCTGTGGACAGATCCACACGGTACAGTTCTGCGCAAAGGGTGTGACCGGCAGAATGTGGTACTCCATATCCATCCAATCTTGGGTTAGGATGGGCTAGTCTAACGAAAAAAGGGAAGAAGAGGATGGCTTCTTCAACACGCACCCCCGGCCTGTTGCTTCTTCTGCTGCTCGGCCTGCTGACCGCCTGCGGCCCCAGCCAACAAGACAGCCAGTACGCAGCACTGATGGGCTATGCCAAGGTCCTGCGCTGGGGCGGGCTGGAAGACGCCACCCAATACCTGGCCCCGGACTACCGCGCCAAACACCCGTTAAGCTCGCTGGAAATCAACCGCTGGCAGCAAGTCCAGATCAGCGGCTACAGCGAACTGGGCGACGCCGTGCTGGACAATGACGGCCAGACCCTGCGCCAGACCGTGCGCATCTCCGTTATCAACCGCCACACCGGCGTGGAACGACAACTCATCGACCGGCAGGAATGGCGCTATGACCCGGAAGCCAAGCGCTGGTGGCTATGGTCGGGGTTGCCGAAGTTGACGCACTGAGTTGGGAGCGTCCGAATCCACAAACATAAACAACACAAGGGTGCTGTTCAGTGGGCCTGTTGATCTCTACGGGGATGGTCTTAACATGATGTGGCTCAATCATCCTGGAGTTAGTTTCAAGATACTAGCGCCACCCTACCTGAACGGGCATCAATGCAGGCGCTTCGAACCACTGGCGACCAATCAGCGCAATCGATTCAAGGTGTTGGCAGGCTGACCCGGCCAAAGGGGCTGTTGACTCGAGCCATAAGCGCCATTCCTTCTGTTCAATCCGGGCTGTTGCATGATCTTGTAGCCCTAAAAAGGGCTGCTCAATCATGCTTTGACCGGGTTTTATCCATTGCTTGCGTTTACCTAAAATGCCACATGCGAATCTCACGGCATTGGCACCTGCGTGCCAGGTGCAACACGGTCATGCAATGCTGCTTCCTCGGCTGTCAAACAATAGCAGCTACCGTTTGAGTCGTTGTATCGGCCAGCCGGTTGGTAACGGAAATCGGCAAAGCCCTTCTCCTGGCAAATGTCAGCACAGCGGTGTGCATTCGACGAAACCAGGTACAAAGCGCCGGCAATACCCAACAGCAAAATGATCAGTGTGTACCGGTTAAGCATCGTGTCAAACCGTATTGGTATATGTGGCGGTGTGGTCATGATTTACTCTCATTAATAGATAGTCAGCCCTTAATCACCTCGACCCTCACCTTGCCCTTCCTGCTTCAACCCAATATCCCCGCCAGTTGCAACTTTAGCATGCAACTTCGGTCCGCAACCAAAGAAAAAACCTCAGGGCCTTGAGGTTTTTCCACAGGTCATGGCCACAAGCCACCAGCAAAGCATGAATGGTGTCACATAGCTGTCCTTTTAAGCGGTTTATAGCCAACGCCTTGGGTAACCAGTGCCCCAAAGCTGCAAAGCGAAGCTTCGCAGCTTTGGGGCGTCCGAGTTGACCTAATTGTTAGGCTTTTCACTATATCAGTAGCAGATCAGAAATTATTTTTAAAAAAGTTATTGATATTACTCTGAAGTTCAGCAATTCCTTGTTGTTGCTGCTTATGGGTTTGACCCAAAGGCTGTACAACACTGTGCGTTGGCCAACTTGTTGGAGTAGCCCCATACTTCTTTAGTGTATTGCCAAATGCATCTCGCTCAATGCGCTCACTGCCAACACGCCTGAAAAACTCAAAGTTACCTGAACTCATATCACACCTCCAATCTACTTATGACCTTTCCAAAGCATAGCGACCTTATCATTCATCTTTAAAAGTGACTTCATGCTTATCGACTGCCTTTATGGCCAGTACATTTTGAGCATCTTTTATGCCCGCATCTTACACATCTTCTTGCGGCCGTTCCTCCTTTACTGTGTTCAAATGAACC
>WFUE01000036.1 GCA_015485125.1 Lysobacterales bacterium
TGCTTCGCCTGGGCGAAGAAGAACCAGCGTTCGGCCACCAGGCCCAGGTACTGGATGACGAAGGCCGCGGTCAGCAGCCCGGCTCCCTGGGAGGACAGGCCCAGGGCAAGCAGCAGCACGGGCACTGGGAACACCAGCGCCAGGAAGGTCCACTTGATGGTGTTGAGGAAGTTTTCGGGCTTGCCGTGGAAATATTCGCGGGTATTGAAGGAGCCGCCCATGGCCCCCTGGGCCTTTTGCACGATCTGGGGGTGACGCACGCCGATGGCCGTCTGCAGCGAGGACTTGTGCCTGATGCGCGCATTGCGGATCAGGCTGGCGCTGCGGAAGACGAAGGCCACGAGCGTCAGGAAGATGGCCCATGCCCCGTAGAAGCCGAGCAGGCCAGGGGCTTTTGCTGCGGAAAAGGCGGCTGCCAGGGTGAAACCGCTGGCCGAGCCGAGCAGCAGGTAGTTGATGACGGTGAGCGGCGTAGCCCACTCCTGCAGGAAGCGAATGGCCGCATAGATCATGCCGGTGCAGATGAACAGGGTGAAGACCAGCAGCGTGGTCAGGGCGCCCGCCACCAGGGAGAGGTGGATCTGGAACCGGCCCTGCTGGCCGATCTCCAGCAGCACCGGATTCCAGCCGAAGTGGTGGATGGCGCCGTAGATGGCGGTCATGCCCATGACCGCGGGCAGGACGATGACTTCACGCGACAGCCAGGAGGTGCGCCAGCGTGCAGCGGCACGCCAGGCGCGTTCCGGGCGTCCCAGGTGGAAAACAGAGGCAATGAGACCCGCGACCAGGAAGGCAAGCGCCAGGGCGCTGCCCAGGCCGTAGAATTCGCTGCCTGCCTGGGCCGGCAGCACCTTCACCAGGGAGTAGACCTCGCCGGTATAGAGCGCCAGGAACAGGCCCTGGCCGACACCGATCAGGGTGGTCAGGAAGATGACAGAAAATGCGGGATGCATGTGAGTCTCCGTAAATTGCGTTCGCTCGCGGGTTGGCTGTCGGGATGCTGAAAGGGGCGCCGCCCCCGGCCCTTGTCCGATGCGTTGCGCGAACCCGGAGGTTCCATCGAGCAGTGTCCGGCCGGGGACGGCATGGGCTCACCAGCTCATGATGTCGTCCAGCGTGGGTTCGTCCACGAAACGGTCGGGGTGGCGCTCTTCGTACTTGAGCGGATTGTCCACGCGTTCCAGCTCGTCCTCGTGGATCTGGATACGGGTCTTGCGCCGCGGCAGATAGTGGTTGGCCGGGCGGGTGCCCCATTCCGGCATCAGTTGATAACCGTGGTTTTCGCGGATCGCCACCGAGACCTCGGAGTCCGGGTCGTGCACGTCGCCGAACAGCCGGGCATTGGTGGGGCAGGCCAGCACGCAGGCGGGCTTGCGCTCGGCCTCCGGGAAATCCTCGTTGTAGATGCGGTCCACGCACAGGGTGCACTTTTTCATCACCTTCTGCTGTTCGTCCAGCTCGCGGGCGCCGTAGGGGCAGGCCCAGGAGCAGTACTTGCAGCCGATGCACTTGTCGTAATCCACCAGCACGATGCCATCCTCGACGCGCTTGTAGCTGGCGCCCGTGGGGCAGACCGGCACGCAGGGGGCGTCCTCGCAGTGCAGGCAGCTTTTCGGAAAGTGTACGGTCTGGGTGTTGGGGAACTCCCCTACTTCGAAGGTTTGCACACGGTTAAAAAAGGTGCCGGTGGGGTCTTCTTCATAGGGGTTGCAGTCGGACATAAAGCCGGCCGGCCCGGAAGTGTTCCATTCCTTGCAGCTGGTGACGCAGGCATGGCAGCCAACGCAGACGTTCAGATCGATAACCAAAGCGAGTTGTTTCATACGTTTTTCCTCAGCCCCTGCCCTGTGATTTCATGAATTTGCCGGCAAAATATTTCAGCCAGTGGCCACGCGCGGGCCGGGTGCCCGGCGCGATGGCAATGGGTTTGAACTGCGGCGAGGTTTCCTGTGGTTCATTGTCGGCGGCCGGGTAGATGCGAACGCGCACGTCATACCAGCCGGCCTGGCCGGTAACCGGGGCGGAGTTGGACAGGTGTTCACCGTCTTCGCTCGGCGGCAGTTCCTCGGAAATCAGGTGGTTTAACAGAAAGCCCTTTTTCGATTCGTTGGCGCCGGGTTTCAGGCCCCAGGTGCCGGCGGCCTTGCCGATGGCGTTCCAGGTCCAGACCGTGCCCGGCTCCACCGACTCGCTGTGGCGGCACATACAGCGTACCTTGCCGTGCATGGACTCTACCCACATCCACTGGCCGTCGTCGATATTGGCGGCCTTTGCGGTTTTACTGTTCACATATAAATAGTTATGCGTGTGAATCTGGCGCAGCCAGGCATTCTGCGAATCCCAGGAATGGTACATGGCCATGGGGCGCTGGGTGATGGCGTTCAGCGGGTAGCGGCGCAGATCGGTCTGCTGTGCCTCCAGGGTGTCGGAGTAGAACGGCAGCGGGTCGAAATGCAGCTTGATGCGCTCGCGCAGATGATCCGGCGGCTGCTTGCCGAA
>WFUE01000037.1 GCA_015485125.1 Lysobacterales bacterium
GTGCTGCTGTTCATCGACAACATCTACCGTTACACCCTGGCGGGTGTGGAAGTGTCCGCCCTGCTGGGCCGCATGCCGTCCGCCGTGGGTTACCAGCCCACACTGGCCGAGGAAATGGGCAAGCTGCAGGAGCGTATCACCTCCACCAAGACCGGCTCCATCACCTCCATTCAGGCCGTGTACGTGCCTGCCGATGACTTGACCGACCCCTCGCCGGCCACCACCTTTGCCCACCTGGATGCCACCGTGGTGCTGTCCCGCCAGATCGCCGAGCTGGGTATCTACCCGGCCGTGGATCCGCTGGACTCCACCTCCCGCCAGCTGGACCCGCTGGTGGTGGGCAACGAACACTACGAAGTGGCCCGCAAGGTGCAGGGCACCCTGCAGCGCTACAAGGAGCTGAAGGACATCATCGCCATTCTGGGCATGGACGAACTGTCCGAGGAAGACCGCCAGACCGTGGCCCGTGCCCGTAAGGTGGAGCGTTTCTTCTCCCAGCCCTTCTTCGTGGCGGAAGTGTTTACCGGTACCCCCGGACAATATGTGCCGCTGAAAGAAACCATTCGTGGCTTCAAGGGTATCGTCGAAGGGGAATACGACCATATTCCCGAGCAGGCATTCTACATGGCCGGTACCATCGACCAGGTGGTTGAGCGTGCCAAGGAAATGGAATCCAAGGCTGCCTGATCCCATTCGTAGAGGAGTGAAACATGGCCATGACCATGCACTGTGACATTGTCAGCGCGGAGAAGGAGATCTACTCCGGCCCCGTGACCATGCTCATCGCCACCGGCGAACTGGGCGAACTGGGCATCACACCGCGCCACCAGCAACTGCTGACCCGGCTGAAGCCTGGCCATATCGAACTGAAAGTTCAGCACAAGGAAATGGCTGAAGTCTTCTATGTATCCGGCGGATTTCTCGAAGTACAGCCGCATGCGGTGACCGTACTGGCCGATACCGTGGAGCGTGGCGAGGATCTGGACGAAGAAGCCGCCCGCAAGGCCCTGGAAGAAGCCGAGCGCATCCTCAAGGATCAGAAGGAAGGCAAGGAAGTGGCCACGGCCGAAGCCATGCTGGCCCAGGCATCGGCACAATTGCGCATCATCGACGAGTTGCGCAAGAAGGGATTGATGAAATAAGCAGGCTGCAAAACCGACGGAAGAAAAACCCCGGTTCGTCCGGGGTTTTTTTATGGGCAGGACTTGAGAAACTGCCGTACGGTGGCGAATACAGTACACTATGCGCTGATTCGCAGACGCAAGATCCATTGATGAAAAGCGCAGCACTCCATATCGTCATCCTGGCCGCCGGCAAGGGAACCCGGATGCAATCGACAAGGCACAAGGTGCTGCAATTGCTGGCGGGTCAGCCGCTGCTTGCACATGTGCTTAAGACCGCTCGCAGTCTGGAACCGGCGGCTATTCATTGCGTCATCGGTTCCGATGGCGAGGTGATTCGTAAAGCGGTGGATGACCGCGTAATCCATTGGGTGGAGCAACGAGAGCAGTTGGGGACAGGCCACGCGGTGGCACAGGCCCTGCCAGCCATACCGGACAAGGCCCAGGTACTGGTACTGTATGGAGACACCCCCTTGTGCAGCCGTTCGGATTTGCAGGCGCTATTGCAGCCATCCAATACACAACTGGCGGTGCTGGGCATGGAATTGCCGGATCCGACCGGCTATGGCCGCTTGTTGTGCGACGGTGAAGGCTTGCGCGCAATCGTCGAGGAAAAGGATGCCGACGAAAATGAAAAGGCCATTCACCGGGTCAACACCGGCATCATGGCCGGGCCGGTATCCGTATTCAGGCAATGCGAGCAATTGCAGCGTGATAACGCGCAACAGGAAGCCTATTTGACCGATCTGGTGGCCATGGAGCGCAAGGCGGGCCGAACCGTGCGTCTGGTCATGGCTGCCGATGCCCACCTGTGTCTGGGATGCAATACGCCAGTCGAACTGCAACGACTGGAGCGCATCTACCAGCAAAAACAGGCCGAAGCTCTGATGAATCAGGGCGTGCGCCTGATGGATGCCAGCCGGCTGGATATTCGTGGTGAGGTCACCGTCGGTCAGGATGTGGAACTGGATATCAATGTCATTCTCGAAGGGCACTGCATACTGGGTGATGGCGTACGAATAGGTGCCGGTTGCGTGCTGAACAATGTGACGTTGGAAGAAGGGGTGAACATCCATCCCTACAGCGTACTGGAAGATTGTCATGTGGGCGCGTACAGCAGCATCGGCCCCTTTGCCCGCATTCGACCCGGCAGCTCACTGCAAGGGCACAACAAGGTAGGCAATTTCGTTGAGCTGAAAAATGCCACGGTAGGTATGGGCAGCAAGATCAACCACTTGTCCTATGTGGGCGATACCCGCATGGGCGCGCAGGTAAACGTGGGCGCGGGTACCATCACCTGCAACTATGATGGGGCCAGCAAGCATGTCACCGTCATTGGAGACGATGTGTTCATCGGCTCCAATAC
>WFUE01000038.1 GCA_015485125.1 Lysobacterales bacterium
GCGCAACATGCGTCGCGCACTCCAACGGCTGATCGGGTCACTGGCCGAGCATTCCATCAGCCAGCGGTTATTGTCTACCTGCCCGCAGTCGATGCCACAGCCGGAGAGCAGCAAAACCGCCATTGCACACAATGCAGCCCTGCTGAAGTTTTTCCCTGTTCCTTGCATGATTGGTCCTCATGTGTTGAAAAACGTGAGGATATTGAAAGGCGGGTAAATAACGTGTAAGAAAAGTGTCAGTATCAGGTTAATATTCCAAATCATAAATTTTTATGGTGGCGGATATTGAATTTCAGGGTAGCCAGAAACACCCAGAAGGAAATTCGCAAGCGTTACAGCCCAATCCATTCGCACGCTACCGATTTGTAATTGCAATCCTGTGAGGCGATCATAGCCACAAACAGAAATATCCTGCAAAAAGCTTTCAATGGCACCTTCGCTTTCAGGGGAACAATCCATGGTTCCATTGCTACATTTAATGATCAAAAAAGCGTAAAGAAAGTGATCATGTCTTAAACGATCTGCACTGACCAACGATTCAGCAGAGACGCCTAGCCAACTGGCCAATGGCTCAGGGTTTTTCAATAGAATCTCCCGCAACAACCCCTCACATGGCAGGCATTCCTCATGATAGATTTTGTCGAAAAGCAAGCGTATTTTTGCGAGGTCATCCTCTACTGCATCACCCGTTTCTGGCACTTTATCCATCTCTGAAACCATCTCCAACCTCTGGGCTTCGATATCATCCAGCTCTCCAAGCATATCGGGTTCATTAGCCAAATCCTGCAAAAAACATTCCCTTTCTTCTTTTGTACCAACAGCACAAACTTTGACAATAAGATTCAGGTATTCAGATTGAATTTTATTGACAGCATAAGCAATGACCTCATCCCTGGCATCATAGCATGCGTTCAATACATCAAATTTCCTGGAATTATCAACTCCTGGCATTAGCGCATCAATTTTATCCTGATATGAAAGGTCATCATTGTCTAAAATTGGATCACGCTTCTTTTCACCAACACTTTCGCCTTCCCTTTCCTTCTTATCAACATTGCCTTTGGACGCCTGACCATTCTGGCGCTTCATTGTATACTTGGAAACAGATCTCTTTTCACCATCAGAACCAATATGCATCACAACAGAACGTGGTTCGACATCCGATTTTTCACCAAACCTTGGCCAGCACCTCCATTATTACGCGCAGCATAAACAATTAAAGAAAGAATGGTCAGCGCGATCAGCGCTGACCAAAAATATCTTTTTTCATTAATTTGCCCTGCATAGCCCCAAGCTCGCAACGCCCAGACTTCCGATATGCGTAAAGAAATAGATCTGATGACCATCACTGAAATACATAGAAAACCCACTGTTTTAGCTATTCCTGTGATCTACGACATATGAATTAAGCAAAGCCGTTATTTAGCATGACTCAAAGCTGCGGACAAACTACTTAAAATCCATCATTTTGCCATTGGATTACAAATTAAACGATATCAGCAATAAAATCCATACACAAAAAAGCAAATAAACATTAAACCTATATCAGGTTATTCATATAAATCTATCAGCTATGGCTCAGCATCAGGATCATCTCTGGGCAATGCCGGATGATCAATGGCAGGATAACCAGACACTGCCAAAAAGAAGTTTGCCAAAGTAACCACCCATTCCATATTATCTCTGCCAATTCTCATTTGCAGCCCTGTAATACGGTCATAGCCACATACGGAAGTATCGTTTAAACAATCAAAAACAGCACCCTCACTCTCAGGCGAACAATCTTCCACGCCAACACTACACCTAACAAACAGAAACGCACTTAAAAAATAGTCCGGCCTTAGCTTTTCATAGGGAGAAAGAGATTCCACCGGAACGCCAAGCCAGTCTGCCAATGGCTGGGGGTCTTTTCGTAGAATTCTCATTAGCAAGGTTTCACATGGCATGCATTTTTCATGATAGACCTTATCAAACAACAACCGTATTCTCTCAATCTTTCCTTCTGATGACGATTCATCATGAGGCATACTCTCCATTTCTGCGAGCAGCTCCTGGCCTTGTCTGCGCAAATTTTCAAGCCTTTCCATCATGTCTGGCCCATTCGCCAACTCATCAGCCAGCTGTTGCCTTATTTCAGCTGTTCCTGTTGTGCATACTGCTGTCAACAATTCAAGGTATTCTGATTTTATTTTACTACTGGCATAATCCAGTTTTTCTGGGCTTGCTATGGCACAATCGTCAAGAACATCAAATTTTTGCGAATGACCCATGCCTTGCAACAGCTGCTCTATTACTTCCCTGTCGGTAACTGCTTCATTGCTGCTTTCCTGCGCCAGTTTTTCATTACTGCTTGCATGAGCACCTTCTTCAGCCATATACTGCTCTTTCTTGCTGCTTATAGAGTGCAATTCCCTTCCTTCATTTGCTTTTGTACTACTACGTCCATCTCTCTCTGCATGCCTTTCATCCTGGCTCGCTACTGGCAGATCAATCTCTTCCACATGATAGATATATTGATAGCCCATAACCCCCATAAAAACAGCCAGCGCGACTAGCGCTGGCCAAACAAACCATTTTCTTTTCATTAGTTAGCCCTGCATATGGTCAAGCTCTCAACACCCACACTGCTTAACTCTGTAAAAAAGTACACTTGATGCCCATTGGAAAAGTACACATCAAACATCATCCTTGGGAGTTGCCCTCTGTTCTGATACTTCAATGAAGAATTAACCACATTAGCGTAACTTGAACCCAGATAGGTCGCAATTGATTGATGTGCAGCAGCCTTTCTCACCGCATCAGGCGAATTACAACTAGCCGCTTTATCATTCATATTCTTTCTGCTAACCATCTTTACAATATAATTCTTAAGAAATAGATTATCTAAGCCATACCTATCCCTAGGAATTCCTGCATATTCATGATCATACAAAAACTCTAAATCACTCACACTAAGATCATCTTCACAGATTCTTCCTACGTTATATGCAACATCATCAATGTATACATACAAACTATCGCAACTACTGCCAAAAAACCATATTGCGTGTGATGGTAAAGAAAAAGAAAGTAATAGAAGAACGCTCAGTAATTGAGCAAATGAGGGAAACCCTTTCTTCAGGAAAAAGGATTCATTTGAGTTGAGTTGAGTTGAGTTGAGTTGTTACTTCCATTTGAATATCCCCTTTTGTTTCAAATTGCCTGTCAGGCAGGGAAAATCATAGCATATCCATCCTTGTTGGCAACCCCCTCTTCTCTAATAAAAAATACCACAAAGTATACGATTATTTTTCACCCATCACCGCCAGCTTGGTTTGAATATACACGGAATGCGGCACATGCATCAGATCGCAGAGTTTGCGCATCAAGGCTTCTTCCCAGGGGTCGATCTGGCCGTCGGCCAGTACGATTTTCCATAGCTCGGTCACCAGCGCCGCCCGTTGTTCGCGGTCGAGGTTTTTGGCCACCCAGTGGGTCATGGGGTGCAGCGAGGTGCTTTCCTGCTGTTCGGCCAGGGCGAAGTGCAGCAGTTGTTCTGCTTCCGCGCCTTCCACGCCCTTGCTCGCCAGCCATTGCAGCAGGCTTTCCTTTTCTTCGCAGGTGAGGATGTGGTCGGCCATGGCTGCTTCCACCAGAAGGCCCAGCAGCACCGAAAGCGCTGCCATGGAACCCGGCTCTGCCGGCTCGGTAACAAACAATGCCTTCAGACTTTGCAACAGTTTCATGGCCAGCCCTCCTCTTGCTACAGGGTACAATAGGTTTTTTTGCCGAGTACATGCAAATGACCCCGGAACGCTGGCAGAAGTTGCAGAAAACCCTGAATCTGCGCCAACCGGATTTGACCGTGGTGATGGACAAGGTGCACAAGATGCACAATTTTTCCGCCATCGTCCGCTCCTGCGATGCCGTGGGCGTGGGGCAGGTGCATCATGTACCCGCCGCTTGTGGCCTGACGACCTCCAGCGGGCTTTCCGCCGGCAGCAACAAGTGGGTGGAAACCGTGGAGCACCCCAACTTTCCGGCTGCGGCGGAAACACTGCGGACAGCAGGCTTTGTGCTGGCCGCCGCCCATGCCTCGGAGCAATCACTGGATTTTCGCGATTATGACTTTACCCGGCCTACCGCCATCGTGCTGGGCACGGAACTCTACGGGATGTCGGAGGAGGCGCTGGCACTGTGCGATGTACAGTTGCAGGTGCCGATGATGGGCATGGTGGAATCGTTGAATGTGTCGGTAGCCTGCGCCATCCTGCTGTACGAGGCACAGCGACAGCGGCAGGCTGCGGGCTTGTACCAGAACCGGCGCTTGCCGGACGCGGTCTATCACCGCCTGTTGTTTGAGTGGGGTCATCCGAAGGTGGCCCGCTGGTGCCAGCAGCATGGCCTGCCCTACCCGCCGCTGCGGGAGGATGGTGAAGTGGACGGGCCGCTGCCTCAGCCGGCGGATGCTGGCGACAGGGCATCCAGCCAGACCTGAGCCAGTGCCTCGAACAACCGCTGGTCTTCCTCGCTGAAGCGATCTTGCACCGGCGCGTCGATATCCAGCACCCCCAGCAGCTCGCCCTGCGCATTCACCAGCGGCACCACCAGCTCGGAGGCCGAGGCCACGTCACAGGCGATATGGCCGGGAAAGGCATGGACATCCGCCACGCGCTGGGTGGTTCGTTCACGCGCGGCTTTGCCACAGACGCCCTGATCCAGCGGAATATGCACACAGGCCGGCTTGCCCTGAAAGGGGCCCAGCACCAGCTGTTCTCCCTTGAGAAAGTAGAACCCGGCCCAGTTGATGTTATCCACTTCCTGCCAGATCAGTGCGGACAGATTGGCGGCATTGGCAATGGGGTCGTGACTGACCGAAAGCAGGGCTTCAGCCTGGCGGATCAACAAGGACATGAGCGGTCTCCTTCTGTCATCAGCATACGTCGATTACGATTGCCGGGCAGGCACCCGAACAGATACACAAAGGCCCGGACGATGCCGGGCCTTTGATGGTGCCTGTCAGGCTGTTCAGTAGCCTGGGTTCAGCCCTGGGCCTCCTTGCGTGCCTTAGCCTCCTTGATCACCTCTTCGGCGATGTTGTTGGGGCATGGCGCGTAGTGGGAGAACTCCATGGAGAACTGGCCACGACCGGAAGTCATGGTACGCAGGTCACCGATGTAGCCGAACATTTCCGACAGGGGCACTTCGGCCTTCACGCGCACGGCGGTGGCACCCGGCTCCTGGCCCTGAATCATGCCACGGCGACGGTTCAGGTCACCGATGACATCACCCACATGGTCTTCCGGGGTGAACACATCCACCTTCATGATGGGCTCCAGCAACTGCGGGCCGGCCTTGGGCACGGACTGGCGGTAGGCGTTCTTGGCGGCAATTTCGTAAGCCACCGCGGAGGAGTCCACCGCGTGGTAGCCACCATCCACCAGGGTCACTTTCACGTCTTCCAGCGGGTAACCGGCCAGTACGCCTTCTTCCATGCTGAGCTTGAAGCCCTTTTCCACCGCCGGCCAGAATTCACGCGGCACATTGCCGCCGGTAACCACGGATTCGAATTCGAAACCGGTACCCGGCTCGGCCGGCTCGATGACGTAGTCGATCTTGGCGAACTGACCGGAACCACCCGTCTGCTTCTTGTGGGTGTAGCTGTCTTCCACCCGCTGGGTGATGGTTTCGCGATAGGCCACCTGCGGCTTGCCCACTTCCACTTCCACCTTGTGGGTGCGCTTGAGGATGTCAATCTTGATATCCAGGTGCAGCTCACCCATGCCCTTGAGGATGGTCTCGCCGGAATCTTCGTCCGTTTCCACGCGGAAGGAGGGGTCTTCCTGCACCATCTTGGACAGGGCCACACCCAGCTTCTCGGAAGCCGCCTTGTCTTTCGGGGCCACGGCGATGGAAATCACCGGATCGGGGAAGACCATGGGCTCCAGGGTGGCCGGTGCCTTGGGATCACACAGGGTATGACCGGTCTGCACATTCTTCATGCCCACGATGGCGATGATGTCACCGGCCTGGGCGGAGGTGATTTCCTCACGGTCATCCGCGTGCATCATCACCATGCGGCCAATGCGCTCGGTCTTGCCGGTGGCCGTGTTCAGCACGGTATCGCCCTTCTCGATCTTGCCGGAGTAGATGCGGGTAAAGGTCAGGGCGCCGAAGCGGTCATCCATGATCTTGAAGGCCAGCGCGCGCAGCGGGCGGTTCGGGTCCACGATGGCGTATTCGCCGGTGGGGTTGCCTTCCAGGTCGATTTCCGGCTGCGGCTTGACCTCGGTGGGATTGGGCAGGTAGTCCACCACGGCATCCAGCACCAGTTGCACACCCTTGTTCTTGAAGGAAGAACCACAGTAGGTGGGGAAGAAGTCCAGATTGATGGTGCCCTTGCGAATGCAGCGCTTGAGCTCTTCCTCGGAAGGCTCCTGGCCGGATTCCAGATAGGCTTCCATCAGGTCGTCGTCCTGCTCCAGCGCGGTTTCCACCAGCATTTCGCGGTATTCTTCCACCTGGTCAACCATATCGGCGGGCACATCGGTGATCTCGTAGTTCATCGGATCACCGGAGTCGTCCCAGATCCAGGCCTTGCGGGTGATCAGATCCACCACGCCCTGCAGGCTCTCCTCCACGCCGATGGGCAGCACCATCACCAGCGGACGGGCACCCAGCACATCTTCCACCTGCTTGACCACGCGGAAGAAATCGGCACCCACGCGATCGAGCTTGTTCACATAGATGATCCGGGCCACTTCCGACTCGTTGGCATAGCGCCAGTTGGTCTCGGACTGCGGCTCCACGCCACCGGAAGCACAGAATACGCCAATACCGCCATCCAGCACCTTCAGGGAGCGGTACACCTCGATGGTGAAGTCCACGTGCCCGGGGGTGTCGATGATGTTCAGACGGTGGTTCTTCCAGAAACAGGTGGTGGCGGCGGACTGAATGGTGATGCCCCGCTCCTGCTCCTGCTCCATGAAGTCCGTGGTAGCTGCGCCGTCATGCACTTCACCGATGCGGTGAATCTTGCCGGTGAGTTTGAGAATACGCTCGGTGGTGGTGGTCTTGCCAGCGTCCACGTGCGCAAAGATTCCGATGTTGCGATAGAGGGTCAGATCAGTCATGGCCTTGATTTCATATGGGTTGAACTTGCCTTGGCGGGCCGTGGTGGCACGCCACTTCTACTGTCGCTTGCATGAACGGGGTCATGAAACAGACATACAAAAACGGAACGGCCCGCCCGCTGCCTGACAAAATCTCGCCGGCAACCGAAAGACCATTCCCCGAAAAAGCAGGCCATAATACACCAAGTGCCCAGCAAAAAACAGCCCTCCCTGCGGGCAGGCGACAGCGGTACACTGCCTGCTTTCCAACCCGGCGTAAGAAAACCATGACCACTGTGAAATCCTGTCTGGCCAGCCTGCTGCTGGCCTGTATCCTTACCCTCCCGGCATTGGCTGCCGAAAAGAACAAAACATCCTGGAATGCCAGCACCTTTGCCGGCATCACCCTGCGCAACATCGGCCCGGCCTTCATGTCCGGGCGCATTGCCGATATAGCCATCGACCCCAGCGACCCCAACCGCTGGTATGTGGCCGCTGGCTCCGGCGGGCTATGGAAAACGGAAAACGCGGGCACCACCTGGAAGCCGGTATTCGACCAGCAAAAGGTTTATTCCATTGGCGATGTGGAACTGGACCCCTCCAATCCGCACACCATCTGGGTAGGCACCGGCGAGAATGTGGGCGGCCGCCATGTCAGCTTTGGTGACGGCATCTACGTCAGCCACGATGGTGGCCAGCACTGGGAACGCAAGGGTCTGGAAAAAAGCGAGCACATCTCCACCATCCTGATCCACCCCAAGGATTCCAACACCCTGTGGGTGGCCGTGCAGGGGCCGCTGTGGTCCAAGGGCGGACAGCGGGGTCTGTTCAAGACCACCGATGGCGGAAAAACCTGGAAAAATGTGCTTTCCGCAGGCCCGTGGACCGGCGTGACCGATGTGGTCATGGACCCGCGCGAACCCAAAAGGCTCTACGCCGCCACCTGGCAACACCACCGTACCGTCGCCGCCTACATGGGTGGCGGGCCGGAGTCCGGCATCTGGAAATCGGAAGACGGCGGCGAGACCTGGACCGAACTGAAACAGGGCCTGCCCGAAGGCAACAAGGGCAAGATCGGCCTGGCCATCTCCCCGCAACAACCGGATGTGATCTATGCCGCCATCGAGCTGGACCAGCGCAAGGGCGGCGTGTGGAAATCCACCGATCGTGGCGCTTCCTGGAAAAAGCAATCCGACGCGGTGGCCGGCGGTACCGGCCCGCACTACTACCAGGAACTCTGGGCCAGCCCGCACCAGTTCGACAAACTCTATCTGGCCAACAACACGATGCTGGTCTCCGATGACGGCTTCAAGACCTACAAGCCCATCAACGTGAAGAACATGCATGTGGATTTCCACGCCATGGCCTTCCGCAAGGATGACCCCGACTACCTGATGGTGGGCGTGGATGGCGGCCTGTATGAAAGCTTCGACCACGCCAAAACCTGGCGCTTTGTCAGCAACCTGCCCATCACCCAGTACTACAAGGTGGCCGTGGATGACGACTTTCCCTTCTACAACATCTATGGCGGCACCCAGGACAACAACACCCAGGGCGGCCCTTCCCGCACCGACGACGCTTCCGGCATCCGCAACAGCGACTGGAAGGTGATCCTTTTCGGTGACGGCCACCAGCCGGCCACCGAACCGGGCAACCCGGACATCGTCTACGCCCAGTGGCAGCAGGGCAACCTGACCCGCTACGACCGCAAGACCGGCGAAATCGTCTATGTACAACCCCAGGGCGCACCGGGCGACCCGGCGGAGCGCTTCAACTGGGACGCGCCCATACTGGTCAGCCCGCACAAGCCCACTCGCCTCTATCATGCCAGCCAGCGGGTCTGGCGCTCGGAAGACCGCGGCGACACCTGGACAGCCATCTCCCCCGACCTGACCCGCAACGAACACCGCCCACACCTGAAAATCATGGGCCGCCAGTGGCAATGGGAAGCGCCCTGGGACAACTACGCCATGAGCCAGTACAACACCATCACCTCACTGGCCGAATCACCGTTGCAGGAAGGGCTGCTCTATGCCGGCACCGACGATGGCCTGATTCAGGTCAGCGAGGACGGCGGCAAGCACTGGCGGCGCATCGAGGTGAAAAAACTGCCAGGCGTGCCCGAACACGCCTTCGTCAACGACATCAAGGCCGACCTGCACGATGCGGATACCGTCTATGTGGCGCTGGACAATCACAAGTACGGCGACTACAAGCCTTATCTGTACAAGAGCGAAGACCGTGGCAAGCGCTGGAAAAAGATCAGCGGCGACCTGCCCGAACCCCTGCTGGTCTGGCGGGTGGTGCAGGATCATGTCAACCCGAAACTGCTGTTTGCCGGCACCGAGTTCGGCCTGTACTTCACCATCAACGGCGGCAAGCACTGGATACGACTCAAGGGCGGCATGCCCACCATCAGCATCCGCGACCTGGCCATCCAGAAGCGGGAAAACGACCTGGTAGCCGCCAGCTTTGGCCGTGGCTTCTTCGTGCTGGACGACTACAGCCCACTGCGCCAGCTCAAGGCCGACAGCCTAGAGGCCGAAGCCCTGCTGTTCAAGCCGCGCAAGGCCTGGTGGTATATCGAGCGCCGTAATCTGGGCGGTGGCCGCAAGGGCTCCCAGGGCGACAGTCTGTACGTGGCCGACAACCCGCCCTTCGGCGCCCAGTTTACCCTCTACCTGAAGACAAAGCGCAAGACTCTGGCTGAACAGCGTCAGGCCGAGGAAAAGCCAAAAATCAAGCAAGGTGAAGACACTCCCATTCCATCCTATGACCGGCTGGAGCAGGAACGTACCCAGACACCACCCCGGTTGCTGCTGGTCATTCGCAACCGTGCCGGAGAAGTGGTGCGGCGGGTAGCGGTGAAAAACCAGGCAGGCTTCCAGCGGGTGGCCTGGGACCTGCGCTACCCGCCCGTACAACCGGCCACGGGCAAGAAGAATCACCACGGAGATGAGCCACCCAGGGGCGTGATGGTAGCGCCTGGCACGTACACCGCCACCCTGGAAGAGATCATCGACGGCCAGGCCCGCAAGCTGACCCCGGCCGTGGACGTACAGGTGGAAGTGCTGCGTACCAACTCCATCGGCAAGGCCAGCCCGGAAGAAGTCGCCGCTTTCTGGCAGCGCACGGCCCGCTTCAGTCGCAGCTATGCCGCGCTGCAACTGGAGATGAAACAACTGGAAAAACAGCTCAAGGCGCTGGAAGATGCCGTCGCGCGCACGCCCGCCGCGCCCGATGCGCTGGACCAGCAACTGGAAAGCCTGCGCCAGGCCTGGTACCAGCTGGACCGGGAGGTGAACGGCAACCGCTCCATGCAAACCATCAACACCCTGGAAGCCGACCGCATCAACCAGCTCTACAGTGCGGTGCGCATTGGCACCTTCCGTTCCACCTACGGCCCCACCCCCACCCACCGCAGCAACCTGCAACGGGCGGAAAAACGGCTGGATAGCGCCTGGAACCGGCTGAACCAACTGCGCCAGCAAGACCTGCCCGCGCTGCAAAAGGCCGTGCTGGACGCCGGCGGCCCGTGGACCCCCGGCGCACCGGCGGCACTGTAAATACTTGAGAACACGACCGGCCCGGTTTTCGGGCCGGTGGCACACCCGCCTTCCGGCCGGGGCAACTGGCCTTGTCTATCCATTTTGTGATAGTCTCCGCCTCCCCTGACTGTCTCTTGTTGGAGGTGTCATGTCCACTCCCCCCGGCCGCCGTCTGCGGCAACTGGCGCTGGAATCCGCCCCCGTACAGGTGGTGGGCACCATCAATGCCTATACCGCCCGCATGGCTGAAAGACTGGGTCATCAGGCCATTTATCTTTCCGGTGGCGGGCTGGCCGCCAATTCCCTGGGCCTGCCCGATCTGGGCATCAGCAGCCTGGAAGACGTGCTGGTGGATGTGCGCCGCATCACCGCCGCCAGCGACCTGCCCCTGCTGGTGGACGCCGATACCGGCTTCGGTGGCGCTTTCAACATCCAGCGCACGGTGCGCGAACTGATTCGCGCCGGCGCCGCCGGCATGCATATCGAAGATCAGGTGGCGCAAAAGCGTTGCGGCCACCGGCCCAACAAGGCCATCGTCACCACCGGGGAGATGGTGGACCGCATCAAGGCCGCCGTGGATGCCCGCCAGCAGGATTTCGTCATCATGGCCCGTACCGATGCCCTGGCGGTGGAAGGCATGAACGCGGTCATCGAACGTGCCCAGGCCTGCATCGAGGCCGGTGCCGACATGCTCTTTCCCGAAGCGGTACAGAGCCTGGAGCAATACCGCGAAATCACCCGGGCCGTAGAAGTGCCGGTGCTGGCCAATATCACCGAGTTCGGCAAGACTCCGCTGTTTTCCACCCCGGAACTGGGCGAGGCCGGTGTTTCGCTGGTGCTCTACTGCTGTGGCGCCTACCGGGCCATGAACAAGGCGGCGGAAACCGTCTATCGCGCCCTGCTCAAAGACGGCCACCAGCGCAATGTGCTGGCCAGCATGCAAACCCGGGAAGAACTCTACGGCTACCTCGACTATCACCGTTACGAACAGCAACTCGACGCCCTGTTCCAGCAAGAAGGAGAAGACACATGAGCAAAGATCCTTCCGCCGGCCTGCGTGGCCAGATAGCCGGCCGTTCCGCCATCTGCACCGTGGGCGTGGATGGCGCGGGCCTGACCTATCGTGGCTACGACATCGCCGAACTGGCCGAAAAGGCCCGCTTCGAGGAAGTGGCCTTTCTGCTGCTGCACGGCCACAAGCCCGACGCGGCGGAACTGGCTGCCTTCCAGGAACGGCTGAAAGCACAACGGGCATTGCCCGCCGCCCTGCGGGAAGTGCTGGAACGCATCCCTGCCGATGCCCATCCCATGGACGTGATGCGCACCGGTTGCTCCATGCTGGGCAACCTGGAACCGGAAACCGATTTCTCGCAGCAACTGACCGTGGCCGAACGGCTGCTGGCGGCCTTCCCCGCCATCATCACCTACTGGTGGCGCTTTGCCCAGGACGGCGTGCGCATCGACACCGACAGTGACGCCGACAGCATCGGCGGCCACTTTCTCCACCTGCTCAAGGGGCAGGCCCCCAGTGCCCTGCACGAACAGGTGATGAATGTCTCCCTCATTCTCTACGCCGAGCATGAGTTCAACGCCTCCACCTTCACCGCTCGGGTGGTGGCCTCCACCCTGTCGGACATGCACTCCTGCATCACCGCCGCCATCGGTGCGCTGCGCGGCCCCCTGCATGGTGGCGCCAACGAGGCGGCCATGGCCATGCTGGAGCAATACACATCCGTGGAGCAGGCCGAGCAGGACATTCTCGACAAGCTGGCGAGGAAGGAAAAGATCATGGGTTTCGGTCATGCCGTCTACCGCGAGTCCGACCCACGCAACGCCATCATCCGCGAATGGTCGCGCAAACTGGCGGCCGATGTGGGCGATACCGTGCTGTTCCCGGTATCCGAACGAGTGGAACAGCTGATGTGGGAACAGAAGCGGCTGTTTGCCAACGCCGACTTCTACCATGCCTCGGCCTATCACTTCATGGGCATCCCCACGCCGCTGTTCACGCCCATCTTCGTGATGTCCCGTCTCACCGGCTGGGCGGCGCATGTCATGGAGCAGCGAAGCGACAACCGCATCATCCGCCCCAATGCCGAATACATCGGCCCGGACCCCAGAAGCTGGAGCTGACCTCGCTGAAAAGCCCGCATTCCGGCGGGCTTTTTCCATTTCAGGTGTATTCAGCCATGATTCAGCCACCTGCGCTAGACTGTGCGGCAAACACGATCAAGGAGTATTGCTCATGAAATGGCTGGCGACGCTTTTCCTTCTGCTGCAACTGGGTAGCGCCTCGGCACAGGCCCAGTACACCGACTTCACCCCGGAATCGGGCTGGTACTGGGATCCGAACGCCTCCGGGCGCGGCATCAACGTGGAAGTGCAGGACAACTATGTGGGCGTGGCCATCTACACCTACGACAGTCTCGGCAACCCGGAATGGTATCTGGCCGCCGGCCAGCTGCAGGGCAACAGCCGGCTGGATGCCACCATCGACCGCTTCGTGGACGGCCAGTGCATCGGCTGCAGCTACACGGCCCCCACCTACCAGCAGGGCTATGCCGGCAACATCAGCATCGAATGGATCACCCCCACCCTGGCGGAAGTCTGGTGGCCCGGTGAACATTTCTTCGTGCAACGCGACTGGTTCGGCCTGGGCGATGCCTGGCAACACATGCTGGGCGAATGGCAGGCCGTGCTGGATTTCTACGGCTCCAGCCTGAGTTTCCCCTTCCTGGGTGATGCCTACACCTTCGACTACATCAACGGCGACACCTTTGTCGGCTTCCGCAACCACACCCTGGATGACGCCGCCGGCTACCCGGATGTGGACGGCAACTACCTGATCATCGTGCGCGAAGACAGCAGCAACTGGCTGGCGCTGTACATCACCGATGTGGGCACCAACCGCATGGCCGGCCTGGCCGAATTCTACCCCGCCGGTGGCACGCCCACCCTCAACGGCTATCCCTTCACCATGCACCGCACCGCCAGCGCCAGCTTTGTGCAAAGCGGCACCGGCCCATCGAAAAAGGCCCCTGCCGCCGACAGCGGTGGTCTGCTGGCTCGCCTGAGCCCCGAGGAAAAACAGGCCCTGCTGAACGAAATGCAGACTCGCGCGCCGCGGCAGCTCAAATCCATGGATCGCAAGCAACTGACCGCCCGCGTACGCCAGCTGGAAGCGGTGATCGAGGCCCGCAGGGCCGCCCGCCGGGCTTTCTGATTCCCGCCACGAACTTACGCAAGGTTTGTGACTTGAGCCCGGGCCGAAATGCCCGGGCTTCCACTTGTTTAAACAACCCTCAGCCGAACCGGATCCGGTCCTCGTCCCAGTACACCACCTCGATTTCATGCCCGGACGGGTCGCGCACATACCAGCTGGTGGAATGGGGCCAGCGAATCGGCTCGCCGCCATATTCCAGCGGCAGCTGTTCCCGTTGCAGCACCTGCTCCCAGGCGGCGACATCATGGATGCGCAGGGCAAAATGGGACAGATGGTGAAAACGCCGCTCGGCCTGTTCATCGTCGCGGATCTGCTGTTTCTCCGGGTATTCGTACAAACAGAGCATGCTGTCGTCCTTGCGTAGCACCCCCCAGGGCGCGCCTTTCCATATCCCTTCTTCCACCACTTCGAAACCGAATACCCGCCCATACCAGGCCGCGCTATCGGCAAAACGGTTCACACTCAGGTTCAAATGATCCAACTGTAATGATTGCATGGGCCTGACTCCAAATGACGAGTTTATAAAGTATTTGCTTTACAAATAAAAAGCAAGCACTTTCTTTACAAAATGTTATGATAGCTGTCATGGAACATCTCAGCCCCGCACGCAAGCGCCTGTTGCAGCTACTGAAAACCCGCGCCCCCCTGAGTACCCGTGAACTGGCGGAACTGCTGGGCCAGACCCGCATGGCCACCCAGCAGCACCTGAGCGCACTGGAGCAGGGCGGCTGGGTACGACACGAAGACCGCAAGGGACAGGTGGGCCGCCCCAGACGCTACTGGCAGCTGGCGCGGCAAAAGGAAGCCCCCCTGTTTCCCGACCGGCACAACGAACTGAACCTGGAACTGTTCTCGGCGCTGCGCGAAACCTTTGGCGAGGCCGGCATGGAGCAGCTGCTGGCCACCCGCCAGCAACAGCAACTGGCCCGCTACGCCAGCGCCATGGCCGGCCAGCAGGATATGGCCACCCGCCTGGATACCCTGGCCCGGCTGCGCACGGAAGCCGGCTACATGGCGGAATGGCACGAGGAAGCGCCGTACTGGTGGCTGGTGGAACATCATTGCCCCATTTGTGACGCGGCACAAAGCTGCCAGGCCCTGTGCCGTTATGAGCTGGAACTGTTCCGCGCCCTGTTTCCCGAATGGCGCGTGGAACGGGCCACCCATTTGTTGCAGGGAGATCTGCGCTGTGCCTATCGCTTTTCCAGCCCGCAAAACTCCAGTGAGGCTGCCTGAATGGACTGGCAGCCCTTTCCCAGCCTGAATCAGGCCCCGGCGCCTTTTCTGCAACAAATTCTGCAACAGGCGCAGCGGCATCGTTTTGCGGCCGGTGAGTGGCTGGTGCAGGAAGGCACCGACTGTGGCGCCCTGGCACTGATATTGTCCGGGCGGGTGCGGGTATTCAAGATGGCGGAAAATGGCCGGGCCATCACCCTCTATCGCATCGGGCCGGGCGAAAGCTGTGTGCTCAATACCGCCTGCGTGCTGGGCGGGGGCCGTTTTCCCGCCTGGGCCCAGGTCGAGGAAAACGGTGAAGCCCTGCTGGTACCCGCACCCCTGGCACGGCAATGGCTGGAAGAAGAGCCCGCCTGGCGCGATTATCTCTTCCAGCTCTACAGCCAGCGGCTGATGGATGTGGTGCTGCTGGTGGAGGAAGTGGCCTTTCGCAAGATGGACCAGCGGCTGGCCGGCCTGCTGCTGGAAAAGGCGAAGGGCGAACAGGTGGAAGCCACCCACCAGGCACTGGCCGATGAACTGGGCACCGCCCGCGAGGTGGTCAGCCGCCTGATGCATAATTTCACCGAACACGGCTGGCTACACACCCGGCGCGGGACGATCACCCTCAGCAACATTCCGGCCTTGCGGCAGTACGCCGACAGCGGGCGGATGTGACAAAAGTTACCGACAGGCCTGACGCCCCCCCCCTAGACTGTCACCCTCGCAATCCATCGAAGAGGAGTACATTCCATGAAAAACGAAGGTGGCATCGACCGCGCAATCCGTATTCTCGTCGGCCTGGGCATCATCGGCTGGGGCTACATGAACCAGAACTGGTGGGGCGCCGTGGGCGCCGTCCCCCTGCTCACCGGCCTGATGGGCTGGTGCCCGGCCTACAGCCTGCTGGGTATCAATACCTGCCCGATGAAAAAGGACGCCGGCTGAACGCGCGTCACACTGAACCGGCGGCAGTGCCGCCGGTTTCATCCAGCGGCGCGAACCTGGCGGTGAAATGCCGCAGCCGCGGCGGTTCTTCCACGATGCGCATGCCGCGCAGGCGCGCCCTGCGCTGATACACCCCCTCCAGCACCTCGATACAATAATCCACATGGCTCTGGGTATAGACCCGGCGCGGAATGGCCATGCGCACCAGATCCATGGCCGCCGGCTGCTCACTGCCATCGGGCTGCCGGCCAAACATCACCGTGCCGATCTCGCAGGCGCGAATGCCCCCGGCCCGATACATTTCACAAGCCAGCGCCTGCCCCGGGTATTGCAACGGGGGAATATGCGGCAACAGCGCACGCGCGTCGATATACACGGCATGGCCACCCACCGGCTTGACGATGGGAATGCCCATGTCATCCAGCGCGCGCCCCAGATAGGCGGTGGAGGTGATGCGATAGCGCAGATAATCCTCCTCCAGCACTTCTTCCAGCCCCACGGCCATGGCTTCCAGATCGCGCCCCGCCAGGCCGCCATAGGTGGGAAAGCCCTCGGTCAGAATCAGCAGGTTGCGCGCCTGCTGTGCCCAGTCATCGTCATTCAGCGCCAGCCAGCCGCCGATATTGACCAGGGCATCCTTCTTGGCACTCATGGTCATGCCGTCGGCCAGGCTGAACATCTCCCGGGCGATCTCGCGCGGGGAACGATCCTGATAACCGGGTTCCCGCTCCTTGATCAGCCAGGCATTTTCCGCAAAGCGGCAGGCATCGAGAAACAGCGGCTTGCCAAAGCGCCGGCACAGGGCGCGGGTCTGGCGGATGTTTTCCATGGAAACCGGCTGGCCGCCACCGGAATTGTTGGTCACCGTCAGCATCACCAGCGGCACCCGCCGGCCCTCGCGGCGCAGCAGGTCTTCCAGCCGCTCCAGATCCATGTCGCCCTTGAAGGGCGCCTCGTGCCGGGGGTCCAGCCCGCAGGCGGCCACCAGATCCACCGCCTGCGCGCCACTGGCCTCCACATTGGCGCGGGTGGTATCGAAATGCGTGTTGTTGGGAATGATGGCACCCGGCCCGCCAACAATGGAAAAGAGAATCTTTTCCGCCGCCCGGCCCTGATGGGTGGGAATGATGTGGCGATAGGGCGCCAGATCCCGCAGGGCCGCCACAAAACGGTACCAGGAAGGTGAGCCCGCATAACTCTCGTCGCCCTGCTGCAAGGCCGCCCACTGGCGGGTACTCATGGCCGAGGTGCCGGAGTCGGTCAGCAGGTCGATGAGCACATCCTCGCTGCGCAAGGCAAACAGGTTGTAGTCGGCCTGCCGCAACAAGGCCGCACGCTCGGCCTCGGTGGTCATGCGCAGCGGCTCCACGGACTTGATCCGGAACGGTTCGATAATGGTTTTCATACAGCCCTCCTGGCTGCATTGTAGAACCTCGCCACGAACCCGCCTGTGAATTTTTTCGCTGGGCTTGTTCAATAAACCACCTGTCTTGAGATTTTCCTCACTTGCCCCAACCTGATTTCTGGCACTGATTCGCATCCTTTTGCCCCGGCACAGTATCCAACGGCTGGACGACGGCCATGCTTTGTATCCAGGCAGGGTATGATGGCTGCCAGGAACCTCGGTACTGAAAACGAATCAGAACAACATCTCAACCATCAAGCCGCAAGGAACAGACATGCAAGCCCAGCAAGCCTTTACCCGACTGAAAGAAGCGCTGCACCAGTGCATCATCGGCCAGCAGAATCTGGTCGATCGACTGCTGATCGCCCTGCTGGCCAATGGCCATCTGCTGGTGGAAGGCGCGCCTGGTCTGGCCAAGACCACCGCCATCAAGGCGTTGGCCGAACGCATCGAAGGGGATTTCCAGCGCATACAGTTCACCCCGGACCTGCTACCGGCGGACCTGACCGGCACGGAAATCTACCGCCCGCAGGAAGCCCGTTTCGAATTCCAGCCCGGCCCGGTCTTCCACAATCTGGTGCTGGCCGACGAGGTCAACCGGGCACCGGCCAAGGTGCAATCGGCCCTGCTGGAAGCCATGGGCGAGAAACAGGTGACCGTCGGTGGCACCACCTACCCGCTGCCACGGCTGTTTCTGGTCATGGCCACCCAGAACCCCATCGAGCAGGAAGGCACCTACCCGCTACCGGAGGCCCAGCTCGACCGTTTTCTCATGCATGTGACCATCGGCTACCCCGATGCCACCAGTGAAACCCGCATTCTGGCACTGGCACGGGAACAGGCCCGCGAACAACTGGGCGAACGGCAACCGGTGGAAACCCTGGTCAGCCAGGCACAGGTTTTCGCCGCCCAGGAAGCGGTACTGGACCTGTTCGTCTCGCCGGAGCTGGAGCAGTACCTGGTCCAACTGGTGCTGGCCACCCGCGACCCCGGCCACTGGGGGGAAGATCTGGCCCGCTGGGTCAGCTACGGCGGCAGCCCCCGGGCCACCATCGCCCTGGACCGCTGCGCGCGTGCCCACGCCTGGCTGGCCGGGCGGGATTTCGTCACCCCCGAGGATGTACACGCCGTGGCCCACGATGTCCTGCGCCATCGTGTACTGATGAGCTTCGAGGCTGAAGCCGAGGGCATGAACGCCGACCGCTTCATCTCCACCCTGCTTGAGCGCGTGCCCCTGCCTTGATCATGCTCCGTACCGGCATTGACATCGATGTGGATGAACTGATCCGCCTTCGGCTGCTGGCTCGCGGCCTGGAAACCGTGGTCAGCAAGCAGGCGCGTTCGGCCCTGGCCGGCCAGCACCTGTCCCGCTTTCGCGGGCGCGGCATGGATTATCTGGAATCCCGCGCCTACGAGCCCGGCGACGATATCCGCAACATGGACTGGAAAGTCACCGCCCGCACCGGCAAGCCCCACACCAAGCTGTTCCATGAAGAACGGCAGCGGCCGGTGCTGCTCATTCTCGATGTCAATCCCGGCATGTTCTTCGGCTCGCAGGAACGGCTCAAATCCGTGCAGGCGGCCCGCCTGGCCGCGCTGCTGGGCTGGATCACCATCCGCCGGGGCGACCGTGTCGGCGCCTTCGCCTTTGGCCGCAAGGATGCCGAACTCACCCCCCAGGGTGGCCAGCGTGGCGTGATGAAACTGCTGCGCGCCCTGCGCCAGTGGTACCAGCCGGATCTGAACGGGCATCCGCCAGAGAATCTGGACCAGGCCCTGCTGCGCCTGCGGCGGGTGATCCGCCCCGGTTCACTGGTCATTCTGCTCAGTGATTTCTTTCATCTGGGCGAGGATGCCCGTCGCCATCTCAGTCGCATCCGCCTGCACAACGATGTACTGGCCATCCGCCTGCACGACCGGCTGGAACAACAACTGCCTCCGCCCGGCCAATACCCGGTCACCGATGGCCAGCACACCGGCCTGCTGGACCTGCGCCAGCAGAAAGTACGCCGGCAATGGCAAACCGTGGTGGAACAACACGCCCGGGCCACGCGGGAATTGATGCTGGCCTGCCAGGTACCGCTGGTGGAAGCCCAACCGCAGGAAGATTTGCGCGACATCCTGCTGCGCGCGCGGGGGGTGCTGCTGTCATGAACCAGCCCACACCATCACTGCCCCCGGAAGTCCTGCAACAACTGAAAGACATCCATTCCGCGCCACCACCGGGCTGGTGGCCGCCGGCACCCGGCTGGTGGCTGCTGGCAGCCACCCTGGCCACTGCCCTGTACCTTGGCTGGCGTTACTGGCGCCGCTGGCAAGACCGGCGCGCCCCGTGGAAAGCCGCCAGGGCGGAACTGGCCGGCATCCGCGCCCAATGGCAGGCCGGGCAGGATGAGCGTCTGCTGCTGCAACAGCTTTCCGAACTATTGCGCCGGGTCGCCCGCCATTGTTTCGGCGAAGAGATCGCCAGCCTGCCGGGTGCGCAATGGCTGCAATGGCTGGATGAACCCCTGCCGGAAGACCAGCGTGGTTTTGCCCGTGGCCCCGGCCGGATACTGGCCCACGGCCTCTATCAGGCCCGGCCACAAATAGATGGCGAAGCCCTGTTGCAACTGAGTGAACACTGGCTGAAGGCCGCGCAAAAGCGCGCGCGGGAGGTGGGCCGATGCTGACCCTGCTCTGGCCGTGGATGTTCGCCCTGCTGCCACTGCCCTGGCTGCTGCGCCGTCTGTTGCCCCCGGCACCGGAAAGCGGTGGTGCCGCCCTGCGCCTGCCCTTCTACCCGGAACTGGCCGCCGTCGCCGGCCAGCATCGCCGGGGCCAGCGCTGGGCCATGGGGCTGGCCACGCTGGCCTGGCTGCTGCTGCTCACCGCCGCCGCCCGGCCGCAATGGGTGGGCGAGCCGGTACTGTTGCCGCAAAAAGGGCGTGACCTGATGCTGGCCGTGGACATTTCCGGCAGCATGGAAACCGAAGACATGGTCTACAAGGGCCGCAAATACCAGCGGCTGGAAGCAGTCAAGGCCGTGGCCAGCGACTTCATCGACCGCCGTGCCGGCGACCGCGTGGGCCTGATTCTTTTTGGCCGCAACGCCTATTTGCAGGCACCGTTGACCTTCGACCACAAGACCGTCATCACCTTGCTGCGGGAAGCGGCCATTGGCCTGGCCGGCAAGGAAACGGCCATCGGTGACGCCATCGGCCTGGCGGTGAAACGGCTGCAAAATCTGGAGCGGGACAGCCGCGTGCTCATCCTCATGACCGACGGCGCCAATACCGCCGGCGCCATCGACCCGCTCAAGGCCGGGGAACTGGCCGCCCAGGAAGGGGTCAAGATCTACACCATCGGCATCGGTGCCGACCGCATGGTGGTGGCCGGCCTGTTCGGCAACCGGGTCATCAACCCCTCCGCCGACCTGGACGAAGCCACGCTGCGGCAACTGGCCGAGTCCACCGGCGGGCGCTATTTCCGTGCCCGTGATGTGGAAGAAATGGAACAAATCTACCAGCTGCTCGATCAACTGGAACCCCGGGAACAGGAACAACAGACCTTCCGCCCGGTGGAAGAACGCTTTTGGTGGCCGCTGGCCGGCTTCATGCTGGTGCTGGCCATGCTGCTGGGCCTGCGCCAATGGCAAACCCGGAGTTTGGCATGATGGATTTCAGCGCCTTTCACTTTCTGCGCCCCTGGGCCTTCTGGCTGCTGTTACTGCTGCCGGCCCTGCTCTGGCTGCCGCGCCTGCCGGGGCTGCGTGGTGGCAGCTGGCAGCAAGTCGTGGACGCCCGGCTGCTGCCCTTTCTGCTCCAGGGTTCATCGCAGGCCAGCCACCGCCGCGCCAGCGGCTGGGTACTCCTGTGGCTGCTCTCGGTACTGGCTCTGGCCGGGCCCAGCTGGAGCTGGCAGGAAGTGCCCGTGATGCAGAACCTGCAAGCGCGGGTACTGGTACTGGACCTTTCCGCCAGCATGAACGCCGCGGATGTACCACCCAGCCGCCTGCAACGGGCCCGGTTCAAGATCACCGACCTGCTCAAAAGCCGCAAGGAAGGCCAGCACGCGCTGGTGGTTTTTGCCGGAGATGCCTTCGTGGTCACGCCACTGAGTGACGACTGGCGCACCATCCAGTCCCTGCTGCCGTCCCTGACCACCGACCTGATGCCGGTACAGGGCAGTCGCATCGACCTGGGGCTGGAAAAGGCGCTGGATGTACTGCAACAGGCCGGTGCTGCCGCCGGGGAAGTCATTGTGCTCACCGACAGCCCGGCAGATGACCGCGCGTTCAAGGCCGCACGCCTGCTCAAGCGTGCCGGGCACCGCGTCTCGGTACTGGCCATCGGCACCGAAAGCGGCGCCCCCATCCCCGGCCCCCGTGGTGGTTTTCTGCAAGACCGCCAGGGGCAGATCGTCATCAGCAAGCTGGACAGCGCCAGCCTGCAAGCGCTGGCAGAAGCCGGAGGCGGGCGCTTGGTACACCTGAGTGCCGATGACAGTGACATCCGCCAGCTGGCCCCCGACACCTTGCCGGATCAGGAACAACTGCAGGCCCGCGAAGGCCGCAAGAGCCGAATCTGGGAGGATCGGGGCTGGTGGCTGCTGCCTTTGATCCTCGTCCTGTTCCTGCCCCTGTTCCGCCGCGGATGGCTGTTCAGCCTGGCCCTGCTGCCACTGTTGCAGCCGGCGCCGGCACAAGCCCTGGACTGGCAGGATCTATGGCAGCGTCCGGATCAGCAGGCCTGGCGGAAACTGCAACAACAGCAGGCCGAACAGGCCGCGTCACTGGCACGGGACCCGGCCCTGAAGGGCGAAGCCCTGTTCCGCGCCGGCAAGCCGGCGGAAGCCGCCACGCAGTGGCAGCAATGGGCCGAACAGGCGCAAACACCCGCGCAACAAGCGGAAGCCTGGTACGACCGGGGCAACGCCCTGGCCCACGCCGGCAAGATCGAGGAAGCCATCGAAGCCTACAAGCAGGCGGAACAGCTGAACCCGCAACTGGCCGATGCAAGCCATAACCGCAAGGTACTGGAAGATTTTCTGCGCCAACAACAGCAGAACCAACAGAACCAACAGAACCAGCAGAACCAGCAGAACCAGCAGAACCAACAGAACCAACAGAACCAACAGAACCAACAGAACCAACAGAACCAACAGAACCAACAGAACCAGCAGAACCAGCAGAACCAGCAGAACCAGCAGAACCAACAGAACCAACAGAACCAACAGAACCAACAGAACCAACA
>WFUE01000039.1 GCA_015485125.1 Lysobacterales bacterium
GGAGCTGCGGGTGAAGGAATCCGATCGCCTGGCGGTGATGGCCAGGGGGCTGCGGGCCATGGGTGTCGAGCTGGAAGAGTTCGAGGATGGCATACGCATCGAAGGTGGCGCCGGGTTGCAGGCGGCCAGCGTGGACAGTGCCAGCGACCATCGCTGCGCCATGGCCTTTGCCGTGGCAACCATGGCTGCCAGCGGCGGCCGTGTACGCGACTGTGACAATGTCAATACTTCCTATCCCGGTTTCGTGCAACAGGCACAGACCGTGGGCGCGTCTATCGAGGTGCAGGCATGAACGAGGAGATTCCGGTTATCACCATTGACGGCCCTGGCGGGGCAGGCAAGGGCACGGCCAGTTTTTTGCTGGCGAAGAAGAATGGCTGGCATCTGCTGGATTCCGGCGCCATCTATCGCATCTTTGCCCTGGCCGCGCTCAAGCAGGGCGTGGATCTGGAGGATACCATCGCCTTGCGTACCCTGGGTGCTTCCATTCAGGTGGAATTCCGCCTGGCCGAAAACGGGGTGGAAACCTGGCTCAACGGCGAACGCGTGGATCAACAGCTGCGTACCGAGCAGACCGGCATGGCGGCTTCGAAAGTGGCGGCCATTCCGGTGGTGCGCATGGCGCTGTTCGAGTTACAGCGCGGTTTTCGCCGGCCGCCGGGGCTGGTGGCGGATGGCCGTGACATGGGGACGGTGGTATTCCCGGAGGCCCCCTGCAAGATCTATCTGACTGCCTCGGTGGAGGAACGCGCGCGCCGGCGTTTTCTGCAATTGAGTCAACAAGGCCAAGATGTTACAATGGCCAGCTTGGTGCGGGAGATCAGGGAGCGTGACGAGCGGGACATGAACCGATCGGTAGCCCCCCTGAAGCCGGCACCAGAGGCGCTGATACTGGACACCACCGGCCTGAGCATCGAGCAGGTTCTGCAGAAAATCGCCGAATTTGCCCGCAGCAAGGGCCTGAACGTGTCTGACTGAACGAGTGGAAGCCGGCATGGGCCCGGTTTCTTGACTTGAACGAGCATGATGGCTCCCTGCCGTCATCATGCAGAAGAACCGGCAGGAGAAGGCGCCAACATGGGCGCTTTTTTTATTGGGAAAAATCAATGTCTGAATCATTTGCTGAACTTTTTGAACAGAGTCTGGCCCTGGAGGCCATGAAGCCCGGATCCCTGGTGAAGGGCGTGGTGGTGGATATCACCAACGAAAATGTCATCGTCAATGCCGGCCTGAAATCCGAGGGCATCATCCCCAAGGAGCAGTTCATCAACGAAGATGGTGAACTGGAAGTGCAGGTGGGCGACGAGGTGCTGGTGGCGCTGGAGGCCGTGGAAGACGGCTTTGGTGAAACCCGCCTGTCCCGCGAAAAGGCCAAGCGCGCCCAGGTGTGGGACGAGCTGGAGAAAGCCTTCGAAAACGGCGACAAGGTCGTGGGCAAGATCTCCGGCAAGGTCAAGGGCGGCTTCACGGTGGATATCAAGGATATCCGCGCTTTCCTGCCAGGCTCCCTGGTGGATGTGCGCCCGGTGCGCGATCCCAGCTACCTGGAAGGCAAGGATCTGGAGTTCAAGATCATCAAGCTCGACCGCAAGCGCAACAATGTGGTGGTCTCGCGCCGCGCGGTGGTGGAAGAGGAGAACTCCGGCGAACTGGAGGCTTTGATCGAGAAGCTGGACGAGGGCGTGGTGCTCAAGGGTGTGGTGAAGAACCTCACCGACTACGGTGCCTTCATCGACCTGGGCGGCATCGACGGTCTGCTGCACATTACCGATATGAGCTGGAAGCGCGTGCGTCATCCTTCCGAAGTGGTCAATGTGGGTGACGAAATCGAAGTGCGCGTGCTGCGCTTCGACAAGGAACGCAATCGCGTCTCCCTGGGCCTGAAGCAGATGGGCGAGGATCCGTGGGTCAATATCTCGCGTCGCTATCCGGTTGGCAGCCGCATGTTCGGCAAGGTCACCAACATCACCGACTACGGCTGCTTCGTGGAAATCGAGGATGGCGTGGAAGGTCTGGTGCACGTATCCGAAATGGACTGGACCAACCGCAATGTCAACCCGGCCAAGGTAGTACAGCCCGGTGATGAAGTGGAAGTCATGGTGCTGGAGATCGACGAGGAACGCCGTCGCATCTCCCTGGGCATGAAGCAGTGCCAGCCCAATCCCTGGGACGAGTTCGCGGCCACCCACAAGAAGGGCGATCAGGTCAGCGGCAAGATCAAGTCCATTACCGACTTCGGTATCTTCATCGGCCTGGAAGGCGGTATCGATGGTCTGGTGCACCTGTCCGATATTTCCTGGCAGAGCACGGGCGAAGATCTGGTACGCAACTTCAAGAAGGGTCAGGAAATCGACGCCGTGGTACTGGCGGTGGACCCCGAGCGCGAGCGCATCTCCCTGGGTATCAAGCAGATGGAGCAGGACCCCTTCGGTACCTTCATGGCCGAACATCCCAAGGGTTCCATCGTGACCGGCACGGTCAAGGAAGTGGATACCCGCGGCGCGGTCATCGAACTGGGTGACGGTGTGGAAGGTTATCTGCGTGCTTCCGACATCGCCAAGGAACGCGTGGACGACGCCACCACCCGCCTCAGCGTGGGTGACGAGGTGGAGGCCAAGTTCGTGGGCGTGGATCGCAAGAGCCGCATGCTCACCCTCTCCATTCGTGCCAAGGAAGACGACGAGCTCAACGAAGTGTTGCGTGAGTATCAGGACACCAGTGCCGGCACCACCAGCCTGGGCGACCTGCTGAAAGAGAAGATGGAAGGCAGCAAGGAATAAGCTGATTTCATCTGCTTTCTGAAAAAACGGGGCCAAGTGCCCCGTTTTTTTATGTTTTTGTCGTCAATAGTGGTTTTTTGTACCTGGATTTCGGGGTGAAATTTTAAAAAAAACCTTGAACAGCGCATGCTTACGGAAACAATGCTATGGACTTGCTCAGGTTCATCTTGTATCCTTATGAAAAATCATCGTTTTTCAGGCGGCATCTCATGACCAAATCCGAACTGATCGAGCGTCTGGCCGAGCGCATGCAGCAGCTGGACCATGCGGACGTGGAACTGGCGGTCAAGGACCTGCTGGAGCAGATGAGCGAGTCGCTGGCCAACGGTCGCCGCATTGAGATTCGCGGGTTTGGCAGTTTTTCCCTGCATTACCGCCCCCAACGGATTGGCCGCAATCCCAAGACCGGGGAGTCCGTCGCCTTGCCGGGTAAATATGTTCCTCATTTCAAGCCGGGCAAGGCCATGCGTGATCAGATCAACGAAGCCTTTCTTGCCGAACGGGCACAATCCTCGGCATGAAACACTGGTTCCCTGTTCTGCTGGCACTTCCGTTGATCGGGCTGGCCTTTGTACTGGGCGCATTCAACGCCGAGCCGGTCAGCCTGGATCTGGTTCTGTTCCAGCTTCACTGGCCATTGGGTGTGGTGCTGATGATGGCACTGGGGCTGGGCATGCTGCTGATGGCGGTGGTGTTGTATCTGGTCCGCATTCTGCCCTTGCAGTATCAACTCAGGCGCTGTCAGCGCGCGCAAAAAGCCAGTGATCCTGGCCGGGAATTGCAGTTGGGTGATTGATCTGGAGCTGCGGCCTGCCGTGCCATGCTCTACAATAGCCCGTTACCCTTGAATCACAGCTGGCGCAGGAAAGCCCCGTATCATGGTTTCGACTGAAGTCCTCATTGGCCTGTTGATTGCTGCCGCATTGGCGGGTGCGGCGACCTGGTATTTGCGGGGCTGGTGGCTCAAGCGTAAGAATCTGCGCCTGCGGCAGGCTTTTTATCTGGGCATCGCCGAGCTGTTGCAGGATGAAACGGACCAGGCACTGGATATCTTCCTGCAAATCTCCCGCCAGCATGCGCAGATGGTGGAGTTGCAACTCATGCTGGCCAGTCTCTTTCGCCAGCGAGGTGAGGTCGACAAGGCCATACGCATACACCAGACCTTGCTTGAGCGTTCGGATCTTTCCCCGGAACTGAAACGGGAAGTACAGGCCGGGCTGGGTCAGGATTTCATGAAAGCCGGGGTGTTCGATCGGGCGGAACAGCATTTTCTGGCCCTCGAATCCCGTGGTGAAATGCCGCCGCAGGCGCTGAAATCGCTGATCAAGATCTATGAAATGGAGCAGGACTGGTCAAAGGCCATTCGCTATGCCATGCAACTGGAACGACAGACCGGCAAGCGTCTGTCGGATGTGGTGGCGCATTATTACTGCGAGCTGGCCGAACTGGCCTTGCGCAAGCAGGATGTCAATCAGGCGCAGGAACGCATTACCCAGGCATTGGCCAAGTGTCCCGGTTCGGCACGTGCCCGAATGATGGAAGCTCGCTTGCATCAACAAAGAGAAGAACCGGCCCGCGCGCTGACTGCCTGGAAACTGGCGCTGGAAACCCGTCCGGATCTGCTGGGTGAAATCTGGCCAGAGCTGGAAAACTGCTATCTGGCCGTTCACGATGAAGCACAGTTGTTGCAGGAACTGGATGCCTTGCTGGAACCGGCGCCTTCCGCACTGGCACAAGTGACCCGGACGCAGGTTCTGGCCCGGGCCGTTGACGAGGATGTCGCCCTGTCACGACTGCAGGCCGACCTGCAACGTGCCCCGACCATCACCGGCCTGGCTTGTTGGCTGTCGATGAAAACCGATGCTCAGGAGAAAGGCGAACTGCTCGCTATCCAGGCGATCGTACAGGCCTTGAGAGCGGAAAAACGCCCCTGGCACTGCAATCAATGTGGATTTTCGGGCAGTAGTTTTCATTGGCAATGCCCGGGTTGCAAAAGCTGGGGTAGCATCCATTTCAGTCAGGAGAAATCCCGTGACGCATGATCCCAGAATCATCGTGGCCATCGACCGGCCTGATGCTTCCAGCGCATTGGCTCTGGTACGTCATTTTTCCCCCGAGTACTGCCGGCTCAAGGTAGGCAAGGAACTGTTTACGGCCGCAGGCCCTTCGATCGTGGAGCAATTCCATTCGCTGGGCTTCGAGGTTTTTCTCGATCTCAAGTTTCATGACATCCCCAATACGGTGCAGGCAGCCTGTCGCGTGGCCAGCACGATGGGTGTTTGGATGCTGAATGTGCATGCCGCCGGTGGACGGGCCATGATGGAAGCGGCGCGTGAAGGCGTACAACAAGGGGGCGGGGCCTCCCTGTTGATAGCCGTGACCCTGTTGACCAGCATGAATCAGCAGGCCCTGGATGAACTGGGCATGCCCGGTTCGCCCATGGACTGGGTCAAACGCTGGGGCCAACTGGCAGTGACGGATTGTGGTCTGGACGGTCTGGTCTGCTCGGCACGGGAAGTGGCAGGCTTGCGCAGCGAACTGGGGCAGTCGGCCTGTCTGGTCACGCCGGGCATTCGCCCGACCGAACAGGCCGGCCAGGATGACCAGCAGCGGGTGATGACACCGGTACAAGCGATTGCGGAAGGCAGTTCCTATCTGGTGATCGGTCGGCCCATCACGGCGGCTGCCAATCCGGCATCCACACTGGAGCGCATCCACGCGGATCTGGCCGCATGCCCCTGAAGCAGGCCGTGTTCATGGGTGTGCTCCTGGCCCTGGCCAGTGGCTGGCTGACAGGCAGGTGGATTACATGGGCACGCAGGGCGCAGTGGCTGGATGCGCCCGGCAAGCGCCGATCCCATGAAATACCCACAGTGACCGCAGGTGGTTGGGTATTGGTGCTGCTCTGGGTTCTGGGGTCTCTGGCAGTGGGGCTGTGGCTGGAATCGTCTCTGTTGCACAACTGGCCCCTGTGGCTCATCGTTGTGGTCTTGAGCTTTGTCGGCTGGCTGGATGATCAGCAAGGCTTGCCGATTCTGCCCAGACTGGCCGTGCAGTTGTGCTCGGCCGCTGCACTGCTATTCTGGCTGTGGCCGGAGTTTTTGCCCCAGCAGCCGCTGTTCTGGCGCATCACGGTGGCTGGAGTGCTGTTGCTGGCTGTGGTCTGGTATATCAATGCCTTCAATTTCATGGATGGCATTGACGGGCTGGCGGGGCAGCAGGCACTGGTGACTTTTGCCTGCATGGCCTGGCTGGCTGCGAATCATGGGCAGACAGCTCTGTTCTGGTCTGCCGGGTTGCTGGTCGCGGTGGTGATCGGTTTTTTGCCGAGAAACTGGTCGCCAGCGAGCCTGTTCATGGGGGATGCGGGCTCCCTGCCGCTGGGCATGCTTTCCGTGGCCTTGGGCATGCTGGCCTGGCAGCAGGGCGTGATGCGCTGGCCTGCCGTGGTGCTTCTGCTCAGTTTGTTCAATCTGGACGCCTTTTTTACGCTGGTTAAGCGGTGGTTCAGCAACAGGCAGTGCTATACTCCGCATCGCGAACACTTGTACCAATGGCTGGTACGCAGCGGTTTTTCCCATGGAAAAATCAGCTTGGGATACGCACTGGTCAACCTGTTGCTTGTTGTCCCGTTAACCCTTTGGGTGAACCAGCTGGAAGAACATGACGGAGTGATGGTATTGCTGCTGTTCAGCCTGGCCCTTGCGGGGCTCTGGTGGTGGTTGCGGCGGCAATTGCTGAAGAATAAACGGCATCATGTCCGATCTTGATGTCATAACCATTGGATAGAACACGCGAATGCGACCTGTACAACTGGCACTGACCCGCTGGCTTCATCCTCGAGTAGCCATTGTTCTCCATGATTTGTTCATGGTCTGGCTGGCCTGGGGCATGGCACATCTGGGGCGTTACTTCATGGCACCGGGGCAGCTGCCTTTTCACTGGCTCTCTGCAGAAGCGGCCATCGTCATGGTCTTGCAGGGGCTGGTGTTCTGGGGTACCGGCCTTTATCGAGGGTTGTGGCGTTTCGCCAGCCTTCCCGACCTGGCCAATATCCTCAAGGCCAGCATTCTGGGTACACTGGTTGTAGCACTGGCACTGGTGATCTACAACCGGATCGAATCGGTACCGCGGACGGTGTTTTTCCTCTACCCATTGATCCTTTCCATTCTTTTGGGTGGCCCCAGAATCCTGTACCGGCTATGGAAAGACAATGGTCTGGTGCTTTCCCATGGTGGGCGCAAGCGTGTGCTGATCCTGGGTGCCGGTCGTTCCGCCGACATGCTGGTGCGGGAAATTCGCCGGGAGAATCAGTACGAAGTGGTGGGTTTTCTCGACGACAACCCGCGTCTGCATGGGGCGCGCATGCATGGCATTCGTGTGCTGGCTGGCATGGACGCACTGCCGGAGGTGGTGGAGCGACTGGGTATCGAGCAGGTATTGATCGCCATCCCCTCGGCTACGGACCCGCAGATGCAGCGCATGGTTGCACTGTGTGAAGATGCCAATGTGCCGTTTTTGACCCTGCCCAAACTGGGTGAACTGGTCAGCGGCAATCGCCCGGCCATGCACTTGAAGGAAGTGGCCATCGAGGACCTGCTGGGCCGGGACTGTGTGCAACTGGACTGGGATCGCATTGCCCGTGATCTCAGTGGGCAGTGCATCCTGGTTACCGGTGGTGGCGGTTCCATCGGCTCCGAATTATGCCGGCAACTGGCGCGTATCTCGCCTGCGCGGTTGGTGATACTGGAACATAGCGAACATAACCTCTATGAAGTGGAACGCAAGTTGCGGGCCGAGTTTCCGGATCTGCTGCTGAATGTGTATCTGGGTGATATTTGCGATGCCAAAACCTGCGACCATGTGTTCCGCGCCCATTTGCCGGAAGTGGTCTTTCACGCGGCCGCCTACAAGCATGTGCCCATGCTGGAAAACCAGGTTCGGGATGCGGTATTCAATAATGTCTTCGGTACCCGGAATGTGGCGGATGCGGCAGACCGTTATGGCGTTGGCACCTTCATCCTGATTTCTACGGACAAGGCGGTCAACCCCACCAATGTGATGGGTGCTACCAAGCGTCTGGCGGAAAGATACTGTCAGTGGCTGGACGAGAGCTCATCCACTCGTTTCATTACTGTACGTTTCGGCAATGTACTCAACTCCGCCGGCAGCGTGGTGCCCTTGTTTCAGGAACAGATTCGCCGGGGTGGGCCTGTTACGGTGACCCACCCGGATGTGACCCGTTATTTCATGACCATACCCGAGGCATCCCAGCTCATCATGCAGGCGGCCGTGCAGGGGGAGGGCGGCGAGATTTTCGTGCTGGACATGGGGGAGCCCATCCGCATCCAGTACCTGGCCGAACAAATGATTCGCCTGACCGGCAACCAGCCGGGCAAGGATATCGAGATTGTCTATACGGGCTTGCGGCCAGGTGAAAAACTGTACGAAGAATTGTTCCACGAAAGCGAGAACTGCAAGCCTACCCGACACAGCAAGATCATGCTGGCCCGATCACGCCCCGTGGATGCGGCCTTGTTCCAGGAACCTTTTGCTAGATTGCAAAAGGCCGTACTGGAGTATGATTGTGACACCGTGTACTTCCTGTTACGGCAGTTGGTGCCGGAATTCCACCGCGTCCCCGAAGAGGTGGTGGTGCCGTTTCCCAGCGTCTCTCGAATGGAACCCGGTGCCTGACCGGTGCGAACCGGGGATTCAGCAAGCGATCGGCTGGAGCTCTTTCAACGCGGTCTGGCCTATGGTGACGGCCTGTTCGAAACCATACGGGTCGCCGCTGGCCGGATACCATTGCTTGCCGATCATGAAGCCAGACTGAAACAGGGCATGGCCGTACTGCAATTGCAGGCGAATATTCCGGCCATACGGGCGCAGCTCCAGGAACAGGCAGCACAGCTGGGTGAAGGGCTGTTGAAGCTGATTCTGGTGCGCCGTTCGGCAGGGCGAGGGTATGCCCCGGCAACACAAGCCAGCTGCTACCGGCTGGAAACCCATCCCTTGCCAGCGATCAAGGATCAGGGGCAGGGGATTTGCGCAGGCATTGGACGGCTACGTCTGTCTTGTCAACCGCGCCTGGCGGGCATCAAGCACCTGAACCGTCTGGAGCAGGTACTGGCAGCCATGGAAGCCAGCGAGCGTAATCTGGATGAATTGTGGCTTTGTAATACGCAGGGTCAATTGATCGAAGGCGTGCAAAGCAATCTGTTTGTTCTGACTCAAACCGGCTGGCATACACCGGCACTGGAACAGGCCGGTGTGGCGGGCGTGGTTCGGGCCTGGGTTCTACGGCAGATGCAGCGCGAGGCGCAGACAGTCACGCATGGCGCTTTTTCCCTGACGTGTTTGGATAGCATACAGGCCGCATTCATGACTTCATCCGGTCAGGGCATCATGGCCGTTGCCCATATTGACGGCCGTGCACTCGATCCGCATCATGAGCGGATCTTGGCATTGAAGCAGGCTTGGAATCGAATGCTGAAAACAGGGCAAATCCCAGCATGACGACGCGTGCGCGATGGTGGCTGATGGGTGCGCTGTTGTGTCTGAGCATGCTGGCTGCAGCCGGTATTTTTGCCTGGCGTACTTTTCTTCACCAACCCCTGACCGCAAGTGCCTCGGACATGGTGCAGGTCGTAGCCGGCAGCAGTGCCCAGCAGGTAACGCGGCAACTGGCTCGACGCTGGGGGCAGCCAGAACTGGCCTGGAAGGTGCTGTACCGGCTGCAATCGGCCGGGCGACCCATACAGGCGGGTGAATACGCCATCCCTGCCGGCGCTACCCCGGTGGATGTGCTGGAACTGCTGTTGAGCGGGAAAGTGGTACAACATGCCTTTCGCATCCAGGAAGGCTGGAATCTGCGTCAGTTGATGGCCGCTCTTGAACAGGATTCACGGCTGAAGATGGATCTGGAGCCTGCCATCCTGCAACAACTGCAAACGCAACTGGCACCGGGCAAGCCTTCGCTGGAAGGGCTGTTTTTCCCTGACACCTATCGTTTCCAACGCGGTTCCACCGCCTCGGCCCTGTTACTGCGGGCTGGAAAGATGATGCGTGAACAGTTACAGGCGCAGTGGCGGCAGCGTGACCCAAAACAGACGGCTGTACTGGAAACGCCCTACCAAGCACTGATTCTGGCCTCCATCATTGAAAAAGAAACCGGCCTGGCCGAAGAAATGCCGCGCATTGCTGGAGTGTTTTTCAACCGGCTGCGAAAAGGGATGCGCCTACAGACCGATCCCACGGTTATTTACGGTCTGGGAGAGGATTTTGATGGCAACCTGCGTCGTAAGGATCTCAAAGCACCCACGCCCTGGAATACCTATGTAATCCAGGGTTTGCCGCCAACACCGATCGCCATGCCGAGCTTGAATGCCTTGCGTGCGGTCATGCACCCGGAACAGCACGAGTATCTGTATTTTGTGGCCGATGGCAGTGGCGGGCATGTTTTTTCCAAACAGTATGCAGCCCACCGCCAGGCGGTGCGTAAATACCAGATCAAGGGGCACTAGGCCGAACATCACATGCAATCGCTGAACGAAACCAAACTCGCCATGAACGGAATCTATCGGGCTGGCCCCCTTGCGGCTTGCCCCGGCTTGCCAGTCTGCACCCTTCAGTCCCGGATGCCATCCACCACGGGTTGCCAGCGATGACGGCCCGGTTTCTTTCCTTCGAAGGGGTGGAGGGTGCCGGCAAAACCACCTTGATCACGGGTATAGCCGCCTGGCTGGATGCGCAGGGCGTGCCCTATGTGCAAACCCGTGAACCGGGCGGCTGCCCACTCGGCGAATGGGTGCGGCAGACCGTGTTGCATGATCCCGAGATCCATCCCGTGCCGCAGGCGGAGCTTCTGCTCATGTATGCTGCACGGGTACAGCATTTGCAGGAAGTCATTCTTCCGGCCATCAAGCAAGGGCGCTGGGTCCTCTGTGACCGTTTTCATGATGCCAGCCACGCCTATCAGGGCCATGGTCGAGGGCTGGGTGACGCACCGCTGGACTGGCTGGATCAATGGTTGTTGCAGAAAAAACCGGATTGCACCTTTCTGCTGGATCTGGATGTAGAACAGGGGCGGCAGCGGGTGGCTGCAAGAGAAGCGGGTGAAGACAAGATGGAAAAACAGGACCGGTTGTTTTTTGAACGGGTTCGAGAAGGCTATCTGCGGCAGGCAAAAAAAGAGCCTGATCGATTCGTGGTGCTGGATGCCAGCCAGCCGCCCCAGATGCTGTTGCAACAAGCCTGTCAGCGGATGGAGGCCTGGTTATGAAACAGATGCCGCCACCCTGGCTGAACCCCTTGCAGCAGCGGCTGGAACAGGCTGTTGCGGAAGATCGGTTGCCGCAGGCCTGGCTGGTCCATGGCCCTCCAGGCCTGGCCAAGCGCGCATGGGCGGTGCAGGCGATGCAATCCCTGTTGTGCGATGCGGAGCGGGCTTGCGGGTCCTGCAAGAGCTGTCGTCTGATGGCTGCTGGCGCCCATCCGGACGCGCTACAACTGCAACCGGATGGCAAGTGGATCAAGGTCGAGCAGGTGCGCGAGCTGATTCACTGGGCCACGCTCAGCGCGCAACAGGCCCAACGCAAGGTATGTGTCATTGAGCAAGCCGAGAAAATGAATCTGGCCGCAGCCAACGCCTTGCTGAAAACCCTGGAAGAGCCGCCCGGCAATACGCTCTTTCTCTTGCTGGCAGATGCCATGGAGGGGATCCCGGCCACCATCCGCAGCCGGTGCAGGCTGGATCATGTACCACTGCCACCGGCTGAACAGGCCCAGGAATGGCTGCATGCCCGCTTCGGTTCATCGGGTGTGGTGGAACAGGCTCTGTCGCTGGCCATGAACAATCCTGGTCGTGCTGCCCAATGGTTGCGGGAGGAACGGGTGCCGACCATGCTGGAGTGGGTTGGTCAATTACTCCAGTTGTGGCGGAATCCTTCGAACCTCCCTGTGGTACAACAGGCGGCATCAGCCCTGCCCATGGACGAGATTCTGCAACTATGCTGGTGTATTTCGGCGGAATGTATCAAAATAGCCACAGGCAAGCCCCGCGCGGGCCGGTATTTGCCACTCCGGCCCGATGTGAATACCGGTCAGCTGCCGGCGTTGTTCGAATTGCAGAAACAAGCCTGGAAGGCGCGATCAATGCTGGGCAGCGGCATGCGTGAGGAAGGCCTGCTGCTGGATTGGCTGTTGAACTGGATCAAGGCAGGAAGAGCGACATGAGCACACCCAAACAAGGCATACTCAATCTGCGCATTGCGGATGTCAATGCACTCTACAACGCTTACATGCCCTTTGTCCGTGGTGGTGGTCTGTTTATTCCCACCACCAAGCCCTACAGTCTGGGCGATGAGGTCTTTCTGCTGCTCACCTTGATGGATGAAGCCCGTCTGCCCATCGCGGGCAAGGTGGTCTGGGTGACCCCCACGGCAGCCCAGGGCAGTCGCACGGCGGGTATCGGCTTGCAGTTTGCTTCCACTGGCGATGGCGAGACGGCGCGAACCAAGATCGAAAGCTACCTGGCCGCCATGATGAAATCCACCAAAACCACGCATACCATGTGATGCACATGGGCTTTTCTGACGTCCAAACATGAGGGATCTGCACGATCTGCTGGACACGGAAGCCCCACTGTTGTTTCTGGATACACAGGACAAGCACGAAGTCCTGACACAACTGCGCAAGCTCTCCCTGCACGAAGGCCGCATCATCTATCGCTGGAGCCGGGAGAGTGGCCTCTACCTGCTCAATGACCCGGCCATGCCCTTGTCCGGAACGGATCATTTTGCCGCAGCCCTCAAGACGCTGAAGCAACAGAAATACTACAGTCTCTGCGTGATTGATACGCTGGAAGGCGTGGACTTTGGCTTGTTACAGCAACTGTCCTGGAACCGGCATCAGTCATCATCGGCGGGGTTCAGCATTTTGTTGATGTTGCCCGAGCGATGCATTCCTGAAGGCCTGCTCCGCTTGTTGCATGTGATTCACTGGCAGAAAAAGGCGCGGATCGTTCCCCGTCTGCGGAATGGCCAATGGATTCCCTGACCGAGGGCCAGGTCTGGCTGGTATTTCGGGATGCACGCCTGCTGCGGGCCGTCTACCCCCTGATCGAAGGGCAGGGGCCGCAACTACTGCAATCCGTCGAGCCGGAACAACCGTTGTTGTTTCAACCTGACCCGGACCTGCCGTTGTGGATCATCAGTGATTTTGCCAGTGAAGACTGGGCCAGGGCACTGGCCCCGCTGGCCACCTTGCAGCAGTGGTTGGTGCTGAGCGAAGAGCATGTGAATATCCCTCTGGCCACGGTCATGGATCTGGATACGCTGAAATCCTGGCTGAACGGAAGTCCGGGAGACACGTCAACGCCCGAATCCTCAGACGACACCTCTGCCATCGTGTTCGACCATCGACTGGCGGAAGGAGAATGGCTGCTTTGCCATCGGCATGACACCACCTTGCTGCGTCACGATCTGGCCAGAGCGACAGAACATCACTTTGGCCAGTCCAGCCTTGGACAACCCGTGGAAAGCTGGTTGATTCCGGAAGGGCAGAAGAGCCTGCGTGATCAGTTTGCCCGTGTGAAACCGCAGAACCCCGTCCATTTTCGTGCCGTCCGCTGGCTGGAAAATGAAAACAGGCAATGGCTGGATGTCACCTGTGCCACCGTACCGGAACAGCCGGAATGGTTGCAATGCCACCTGGTCGACCGAAGCAGCCAGGCCCGGCTGGAATCCGGTCTGGGTTTGCTTAGTCAGGCGACGCAGTTGGGTACGCTGGTACAGATGCAGCAACTGTTGTCCGAGTTGTGTGAATGGTCGGAAGCGGACTATGCCGCTGTTCTGGTTCAGGAAAAAGGCAAGCTTGCTCCGGAACTACTGGCGGAAGCCGGCCCGGTCAGGCCCGGTGAAAATCAGTGGATTCATCTGGCTGCCCTGATGCAGAAAATGCGGGCAGGCAAGCTGGAATGCCCCGAGCGGGCGGATGCCCTGCTGGGAGACAACCCATTCATTCAGACACACGTTCTGGAATCTCTGTTGCTGCTGGAAATCGAGCAGGAACAGCCTGACTTGTTTGCGGCACTGGTACTGGCGGCCCGCGAGCCCATGCCTGATTGGAAAAATCTTCGGTACATGACCCGTGTTCTGGCTCGTATCCTGGGGCAGGAGCTGAATATTCAGGCCCTGCAAAAAAGCATGCATCACCAGCAGACACGGGATCGCCTGACCTCGTTGCCGGACCGGAATGGTCTGATTCAACGTCTGCATGCGTTGGCCCAGTCAGGGGAGGAAGCTGGCCTGTTGCTGATGCAGTTCGATGGCATGCAGATGCTGCGGCAATCCCATACCCACGAGGAGCTGGATCTGCTCTTTCTTCAGGTAGCGCGCATGCTAAAAGCCATGGAGAATTCGCAGATTCAGGTATTCAGGCCCATGGAAGATGGTTTTGCCCTGCTGCTTGCAGGCAACTGGAAAAGGCCGCAAGTAGACAAGCTGGCGCAAACCCTGTTGCAACGGCTGGAGCAGGGCCTGTCTCTGGAAGCGCATGCGATGCAAGGCCTGACCGCCTCCATGGGCCATGTGTGCTTTCCGGAACATGATCAACGACCCAGAGAATTACTGCGCAAGGCGCAGTTGGCCGTCCAGTCAGCGCAGGCGCAGGGTGATGGTCATTTGGTGTTCTATGACCCGGATATCGGGCGGTCCATGCTGGAAAAGGGGCGTCTACTCAAGGAAATGCCACTGGCATTGCAACAGCAGCAGTTCCAGATCTACTACCAGCCCAAGGTCAGTACGGAAAGTGAAGACATCACTGGCATGGAAGCACTGGTGCGCTGGCTGCACCCGGAACTGGGCATGATCAGTCCGGCTATGTTCATTCCATTGGCGGAAGAAAGCGAATGGATCGTGGAACTGGGACAGTACATTTTGAAACAGAGCTGTGAGCTGGCCCGGCGTGTCAATGAACGCTTTGGCCTGACGCTGACAGTTGGGGTGAATGTGGCGCAGATTCAATTGCTGGAAAAAGATTTTCTCCCACAACTGTGCCGCATTCTGGAACAAACCGGCCTGGAACCAGAAAGGCTCAATGTGGAGGTGACAGAAACCCAGCGTTTGCTGAACCAGAGCGGTGTGCAAGAAGCGCTTAAGCGGATTCGGGAGATGGGCTGTACCGTGGCCATCGATGATTTTGGCACGGGTCAGTCCACCCTGGAGGATTTACGCAAGATTCCGGCCGACGATGTCAAGCTGGATCAGAGTTTCGTGCGCAATGTGGGCATCGATCCACACGATGAAGCCATCATTCAGGCCACGGTGGACATGTGCCATCAACTGGGCCTGCACACCATCGCCGAAGGGGTGGAGACAGAAGAGCAATTGCAATTTCTGCGCAAGCTGGGCTGTGAAACCTTGCAGGGCTATCTGTTCAGTCAGCCGCTGTCAGAATCCGAGTTCATTGCCTTGCTGGAAGCCCGGGAGCAATTTCTGACCCAGCATACTGCCGTAGCGGCCGAGAAAGACCGGGCATGGCTGGATAACTGACCCGGGCATGACCCGGATCAGGTAGATACCCCATGGGTTGGGGGCAGGCGAGGATTTCGGCTGTGCTATATTCGCGCAGGGTGCCTCGTTGAGCTGAAGTCGTCACGGGGAGGGGACAGCACGTTCCACTGAAGCGGGCAGGGCGATGCCCTGATGAACAGGAGCCTTCATGGGCGAACAAAAGGCCGGTAGAGCCGTTGAAGAAAGCCGGCGTCGTTTCATGCGTCAGTTGCTGGAAGATCTGGATGTGCTGCAGCAAATGCTGCCCGGCCCCTGGTTCGAGCGCAATGTGCGCCGCATGGGGGCAGAAATGGAAATGTTTCTGGTGGATCGCCAAGGCAACCCGGCCAATATCGCCCAGACCCTGCTGGCCAATCTGGATGACCCCCGTTTTACGCCTGAGCTGGGTCTTTTCAACCTGGAAGCCAATCTCACGCCCCAGCGGTTGCAGGGGCAATGCCTGCGCGTGCTGGAGCAGGAAATCGATCAGGTACTGGGCCTGGCGCGCCACGAGGCGCGCGCCATGGACCATGATGTGGTCCTCTGCGGCATCCTGCCCAGCCTGAAACGGGAGAACCTGGGGCTGGATTCCATGACACCGGCACCGCGCTACCGGGCGCTGAACGAAACCCTGCGGGCTATGCGCGGCAGTGATTTCAGCTTGCAGATCAAGGGTATCGACCAGCTGGAAATGCATCATGACAACCTGATGCTGGAAGCTTGCAACACCAGCTTTCAGGTGCATTTTCAGGTGGCACCGGAGGAATTCGCCCCCCTCTACAACCTGGCGCAACTGGTCAGCGCGCCGCTGCTGGCCATGGCGGCCAACTCTCCGTTGCTGTTGGCCAAGCGTTTGTGGCAGGAGACCCGCATCGCGGTCTTCGAGCATTCCATCGACACTCGCTCCACCACCCTGCAGGAACGCGGTCAGCAGCCGCGCGTGCATTTTGGCAGCCAGTGGGTGCGGGAATCGGTTACGGAAATTTTTCAGGAAGACATCGCCCGTTTTCGTGTGGTTCTGGGCACCGATGGTCTGGAAGATGCCCGCAGTCGCCTGTCTGCGGGCGAAGTGCCCCGCTTGCAGGCCCTGTGCCTGCACAACGGCACGGTCTATCGTTGGAACCGCGCCTGCTATGGTGTCGCCGATGGCAAGGCTCACCTGCGTATCGAGAACCGAATCCTGCCCGCCGGCCCCACGGTGCTGGATCAGGTGGCCAATGCCGCCTTCTATTTCGGGCTGTTGTCCAATCTCAGTGTGGAGGTGGAAGACCTGCCCGCGCGGATGGATTTTTCCGACGCCCGTGCCAATTTCTTCACCGCCGCCCGTGAGGGCATGCGGGCACAGCTGATGTGGCTGGATGGCGAATATCACCCGGCCGGTACCCTGATTCTGGATGAACTGCTGCCCCGCGCGCGCGAGGGGCTGGCCCGCCTGCACATCGACGCACAGGATATCGAACGTTATCTGGGTGTGGTGCAGGCGCGGGTGGAATCCCGGCAGACTGGTGCCAAATGGCAGTTGGAGGCCTTCAACCGTTTTCAGGGAGGCAAGGGTCAGGCCACCCGTTCCATGGTGTTGACCATGGCGGAACTGCAGAAAAAGGGCCAGCCCGTGCACCAGTGGCCGGCCATGCAGGAACAGGCCTTTCTCGACAGTCAGGACAACTATCGCACGGTGGCCCAGTTGATGACCACCGATCTGTTCTCGGTGCATCCGGACGATCTGGTGGATTTTGCAGCCAGCCTGATGGACTGGCGCCATATCCGTCATGTGCCGGTGGAAGATGACAGCGGCAATCTGGTGGGGCTGATTTCACACCGTGCCCTGCTGCGCATGGTGGCCCGGCCACAATCGGGCGAACAGGCGGAAGCCATTCCGGTACGCGACATCATGAGCACGAATCCGGTCACCGTCACGCCAGACACGCCCACGGTGGAAGCCATTCAGTTGATGCGCAGCCATCAGGTGGCCTGTCTGCCAGTGGTGCGGGATGGCAAACTGGTGGGCATTGTTTCCGAGCGGGATCTGATCGAGGTTTCCGGCCGTTTGCTGGAACAGTGGTTGCAGGAAGACGGGTAGCCGCCTCAAGGCGCTGGCAGCGCTCCTTCCAGTGCAAGCAGAGTGGCTTTCATCGGCAGGCCGCCGCCAAAGCCGGTCAGGCTGCCATCCTTGCCAATCACCCGGTGGCAGGGGATGATGATGCCGATGGGGTTCTTGCCGATGGCCTGGGCCACGGCACGCACCCCCTTGGGATTGCCCACCGCGTGGGCCACGTCCAGATAGCTGCGGGTCTCGCCCCAGGGAATGTCCAGCAAAGCCTGCCAGACCTTTCGCTGGAACAATGTACCCATCGGTTGCAGGGGCAGGGAAAAGCGCTTCAGTTGGCCATCAAGGTAGGCATCCAGTTGTTCGATGGCGGCCTCAAAGCCATCAGCCGGGCCTGATGCGGCCTCGAACGGTGGAAATTCCAGACTGACCAGCTGGTCGCCTTCCATGCCCAGGCGGAAGGGGCCGATGCGGGTCGTGTGGACGAAATGCCGGATCAAGTCAAATCCACCAGTGTGCGGCCAAAGCTGTTGCCGGCCAGCATGTCATCGAACACCGCGTCCAGTTCTTCCAGTGTGACCGTGCGCGTGTGGATCTTGTCCAGATGCGCGGGTTTCCACGGGCCGGCCAGCTTGTTCCACAGCTGGCGGCGCAATGCCACCGGTGTGCCGCTGGAGTTGATGCCCAGCAGGTTGACGCCACGGATGATGAAGGGCATGACCGTGGTATGCAGCTCGTGGCTTGCGGTCAGGCCGCAGCTGGCGACACTGCCCCAGGGCTGGATATGCTTGAGCAGGCCGGCCAGCACCGGGCCGCCGCAGTTGTCGATAGCCCCTTGCCAGCTGGCCGTTTCCAGCATTTTGTAACCCCAGTCGATATCCTGCCGGGCCAGGCACTGGCTCGCGCCCAACTGTTGCAGGAAATCGAAGCGGTCCAGCTTGCCGGTCAGGGCGCTGACGCTGTAGCCGGCCTGGCTGAGCAGATCCACGGCCAGCATGCCCACACCACCGGTGGCGCCGGTCACCAGGACGCTGCCCTTGCCCGGTTCCAGTCCGTTTTGCTCCATGCGATAGAGCGACAGGGCCGCGGTAAAGCCGGCGGTGCCGATGATCATGGCTTCTTGCAGGCTCAGGCCTTCAGGCAGGGGAATCAGGTTGTCCGCTGGCACGCGCTGGTAGGGGCTGTAGCCCCCATCCAGGGTTTCACTGAGGCCGGAACCGGTGATCAGCACGTGCGCTCCCGGTTTGAAATCCGGCGCTTCGCTTTCCAGCACTTCACCCGCCAGGTCGATGCCGCCAATCAGGGGAAAGCGGCGCAGAATGCGCCCCTGGCCGCTGCCGGCCAGCGCGTCCTTGTAGTTGACGCTGGAATAATGTACCCGCACCAGTACGGGGTGACCGGCCAGGTCATCCAGCGTCAGTTCGCGCAGCTGGCCGCGCGGGCCCTGTTCGCCTTCTTCCACCCGGTAGGCGGTAAAGCGTTCGCTCATCGGCGGTTGGCCTTGTGAATGGCACGGTTGTCCACCGCCAGCGCGGCTTCGTGCATGGCTTCGGCCAGGGTGGGGTGGGCGTGCACGATGCGGGCGATGTCTTCACTGCTACCGGCAAATTCCATGGCCACCACCGCCTCGGCGATCAGTTCGGAGGCTTGTGGGCCCAGTATGTGTACACCGAGGATGCGGTCGGTTTCCGCATGGGCCAGCATCTTCACCAGCCCGTGTGACTCGCCCATGGCCAGGGCGCGGCCGGTGGCGGCAAAGGGGAAGCTGCCCGCGCGGTAGGGAATGCCAGCTTCTTTCAGCTCGGCTTCGGTCTTGCCGGCCCAGGCAATCTCCGGGTGGGTGTAGATCACCCAGGGAATATGGTCGAAATCCACGTGGGGCTTTTGCCCGGCGATGCGTTCGGCCACGGCGATGCCTTCTTCCGAGGCCTTGTGTGCCAGCATGGGGCCACGCACCAGATCGCCGATGGCCCAGACGCCGTCCACGCCGGTGCGGCAGAGATCATCCACCACCACCTGGCCGCGTTCGTTCACTTCCACGCCGCAGCCTTCGGCCAAAAGCCCTTCGGAAGCCGGCTTGCGCCCCACGGCCACCAGCAGGTAGTCGAACTTCAGTTGCTCGGCCTTGCCGCCCACTTCCACATCCACATTCACGCCACGGCTGTGGGCCTTGGCGGCGGTGACCTTGGCACCCAGGCGGATATCCAGCCCCTGTTGCTTGAATATCCGTGCTGCCTGCTTGCGGATGTCGGCATCGGCCGGGGGCAGCAGGGTGTCCATGGCTTCCAGTATGGTCACTTCCGTGCCCAGACGCCGCCAGACCGTGCCCATTTCCAGGCCAATGACGCCGGCGCCGATGATGCCCAGCTTCTTCGGAATCTTCTCCAGGTTGAGGATGTCGGTATTATCGAGAATGCGCTTGTGGTCGAAAGGCAGGAAGGGCAGTTCCACCGGCACCGAACCACTGGCGAGAATGACCTGCTTGCAGGTCAGGGTTTCCACCTTGCCTTCATGCGGGCTGAAGCGCACTTGCCCCTGCGCCAGCAACTGGCCGAAGCCGGGCAGGTGGGTGACCTTGTTGGCCTTGAACAACTGGGCGATGCCTCCGGTCAACTGGCTGACGATGCCGTCCTTGCGCCGAACCATGGTGGCGGCGTCCATGCTGGCTTTGCCGACAGTAATCCCGTGTGCTTCCAGATGGGTCAGTTGTTCGAAGTGGTGCGAGCTGTCCAGCAGGGCCTTGGATGGGATACAGCCCACATTCAGGCAGGTGCCGCCCAGTGCGGGCTTGTTGCCGCTTTTGTCCATGCCCGCGTCGATGCAGGCGGTTTTCAGCCCCAGCTGGGCGCAGCGAATGGCGGCCACATAGCCGCCGGGGCCGCCGCCGATGACAATCACATCATAGTCTTGAGCCATGATTCACCTCACAGGTTGAGCAGCAGGCGGTGGGGGTCTTCCAGCGCGTTCTTGATTTCCACCAGAAACAGCACCGCGTCCTTGCCGTCGATGATGCGGTGGTCGTAGGTCAGGGCGATATACATCATGGGCCGCGCGACCACTTCGCCATCCACCACCATGGCCCGTTCCTTGATGGCGTGCATGCCAAGGATGGCGCTTTGCGGCGGGTTGATGATGGGGGTGGAGAACAGGGAGCCGAACACGCCACCGTTGGTGATGGTAAAGGTGCCGCCCTGCAGGTCTTCCAGCTTGAGGCCGCCTTCGCGGGCCTGTTTGGCATAGCTGGCAATCTGGCCTTCGATGTCCGCCAGGGTCATTTCACCGGCGTTGCGCAGAATGGGTACCACCAGCCCCTTGTCGGTAGCCACGGCGATACCGATATCCTGATAGCCGTGGTAGATGATGTCGTCTCCATCCACCGAGGCATTGATGATGGGGTGCTTGCGCAGGGCCTCGGCGGCTGCCTTGACGAAGAAGGACATGAAGCCCAGCTTGACCCCGTGCTTTTTCTCGAAGGCTTCGCGGTATTGCTTGCGGATGGCGATGACCGTGCTCAGGTCCACCTCGTTGAAGGAGGTGAGCATGACGGTGTTGCTCTGGGATTCCTGCAGGCGTTCGGCGATGCGCTTGCGCAGGCGGGTCATGGGCACGCGGTCTTCCGGGCGCGCGCCGGTGATGGCGACGGTTTCCACCGGCATGCCGCCGGCGGGCGTGCTGGTAGTGGCCTGGCCGGGCTGTGCGGTTGTGCCGGTTTCGCGTTCCTTGATGGCATTGAGCACATCTTCCTTGATAATCCGCCCGCCACGGCCCGTACCCTGAATGGTGGCCGGGTCGATGTCATTTTCTTCCAGCAGCTTGCGCACGGCCGGGCTGTAGTCTCCAACCGGGGCTTGCTCTGCCGGTGCAGTGGCTGGCGCATCCGTTTCGGCTGCGGTCTCCTGTGCCGGCTCGGGGGCGCTGGCTTGCGCCTGATCATCCAGTATGCCCAGTACCTGCCCGCTGGTGACCACGTCGCCTTCGGCAAAGGCCTGCGAGGCCAGCACGCCGTCGGCGGGCGCGGGGACTTCCAGTACCACTTTGTCGGTTTCCAGATCCACCAGGTTTTCATCACGCTGGACAAATTCACCCGGTTGCTTGTGCCAGGTGGCGACGGTGGCGTCGCTGACCGATTCAGGAAGAACCGGAACCTTGATTTCAATGCTCATCTCGTTTCCCGTGTTGTCAGGTTTAGTTGTTTGCGGTCATGGTGCCCGTGCCCAGTGTCAGGGCCTCGCGCACCAGTTTTTCCTGTTGCTGCACATGGATGGCGTAGCTGCCCACCGCCGGCGAGGGGGAGCGGCGGCGTCCGCAGTACCAGAATTCCGCCCCTTCCGGCTTGATGGCGAACAGGTGGTGCTTGATCTGGTACCACGCCCCCTGGTTGCGGGGTTCTTCCTGGCACCAGGCCATTTCCTTCAGGTTGGGGTAGCCGTCCACGATGGATTGCAGTACTTCCCGAGGGAAGGGATAGAGCTGTTCCACCCGCACGATGGCAATGTGATGCAGTTCATGTTGATGGCGGTATTCCAGCAGATCGTAATACACCTTGCCGGAGCAGAAGACCACCCGCTCGACTTTTTCCGGCTGCTGGATGCTCCGGTCAGGGATCACCTCCTGAAAACGGCCTTCAGCCAGTTCGTCCAGGGTGGAGATGGCCGACTTGTGGCGCAGCAGGCTCTTGGGAGTGAAGACGATCAGCGGTTTTCTGTAGTTGCGGATGGTCTGCCGCCTGAGCAGATGGAAAATCTGTGCCGGCGTGGTGGGCATGCACACCTGCATGTTGTACTGGGCGCACAGCTGCATGTAGCGTTCCACCCGGGCGGAGGAGTGCTCCGGCCCCTGGCCTTCATAGCCATGGGGCAGGAACAGGGTCAGGCCACACAAACGCCCCCACTTGGCTTCACCGGAACTGATGAACTGGTCGATGACCACCTGCGCGCCGTTGGCGAAGTCGCCGAACTGGGCCTCCCAGATCACCAGCGTGCGCGGGTCTGCCGTGGCATAGCCGTATTCAAAGGCCATGACGGCTTCTTCCGACAGCAGGGAGTTGATGACGGTGAAGTGGTGCTCGTCGTCTTCCAGTTGTTTCAGCGGGGTGAAGGTGCCGGGCGCATCCTGGTTGTGCAGCACGGCATGGCGGTGGAAGAAGGTGCCGCGCTCGCTGTCCTGGCCCACCAGACGGATGGAGTATTCATCCCGCAGCAGCGTGGCGTAGGCCAGGGTTTCGGCAAAGCCCCAATCCATGGGGATTTCCCCCTTGGCCATGCGGGTGCGATCCTTGATGATGCGGGCCACCCGGTTGTGCAGGCGGAAGTTTTCCGGGATTTCGGTCAATTTCAGCCCCAGTTCCGTACAGGTTTCCACCGGCACGCCGGTATCCACCACCGGGCCGGGGCCGTCCACATCCTGCAGGTAGGGAGACCAGTCCACGGCCGAGCGCGGTTTGGGCGCGTCCTCGACGATTTCCGCCACGGTCTGGCCGGCATCCAGGGATTGCCGGTAATCGGCGATGATGCGCTCCTGCTCTTTCAGTGGCACCAGACCCATGCTTTCCAGATACTCACCATAGATTTGTCGTGGCGTGGGGTGCTTGCGGATGGCCTGGTACATCATGGGTTGTGTGGCTGCCGGTTCATCCGCCTCGTTGTGGCCGTGACGGCGATAGCCGATCAGGTCGATGACCACATCCTTCTTGAAAGTACGGCGGTAATCGGCCGCCAGCTCGGTGACGAACTTGACTGCTTCCGGATCATCAGCATTCACGTGGAAGATGGGCGCCTGCACCATCTTGGCCACTTCCGTGCTGTAGAGCGTGGAGCGGCTGTCCAGCGGGTTGGACGTGGTGAAGCCGATCTGGTTGTTGACGATGATGTGCAGGGTGCCGCCAATATGGAAGCCACGGGCCTGTGACATGTTGAACAGTTCCATCACCACGCCCTGGCCGGCGAACGCGGCATCACCATGAATGAGCACGGCCATGGTTTCCTTGCGTTCGTAATCCTTGCGGCGAATGATGCGCGCCTTGGTGGAGCCGGCCACCACCGGGTTGACGATTTCCAGGTGGGAGGGGTTGAAGGCCAGGGCCACATGCAGGTTGCCGCCGGGTGTGCGGATATCGGAGGAAAAACCCATGTGGTATTTCACATCCCCGGAATGGGCCGGGTCATCCACCGACAGGGTCTTGCCCTCGAATTCATCAAACAGCAGCTTGGGTGACTTGCCGAGGATGTTGACCAGTACGTTCAGCCGGCCACGGTGGGCCATGCCCAGTACCAGCTCGCGGATGCCGTTTTCGCCTTCATGCTGCAGCAGTTCATGCAGCAGGGGAATCAGGCTGTCGCAGCCTTCCAGGGAAAAGCGCTTCTGCCCCACATATTTGGTATGCAGGTATTTTTCCAGCCCCTCGGCGGCGGTGAGTTTCTCCAGTAACCGCCGGCGCTGTTCCACGCTCAGGTTGAAATGGCCGAGGTTGCTTTCGATGCGTTCCTGAATCCAGCGTTTCTCTTCCGTGTTGGTGATGTGCATGTACTCATAGCCGATATGGTGGCAGTAGATGCGCTCCAGGGTCTGGATCAGTGCCCGCAGGGTCATGCGGTCCGCGCCCATGAAGCTGCCTACGCTGAACTCTGTATCCATATCGCCTTCGTTCAAGCCATGGAAGGACGGGTCCAGGTCTTCCGGCCGCCAGGCTTCGTGCAGCTTCAGTGGGTCGAGATCGGCCGCCTGATGGCCGCGAAAGCGGTAGCCGTTGATCAGGCGCAGGACGGCAGCCTGTTTTTCCGATGCGCTGCAGTCACCCGTGGGGCCGGCAACCGCTGCGGGGCGCAGGTCGCGGTAGCTTTCCAGGATGCTTGAATGCGGTGGATGCTGGCGGTCTTTTTCATCCGCCCAGCGTTGAAAGGTTTTTTGCCAGGATTCGGCTACCTGATCGGGGTTTTTCAGCCAGGTTTCGTAAAGGGCTTCGACATAGTTGGCATTGCTGCCCGAGAAGGGGGATTGGGCGTACGCTTCTTCCAGCTTGGTGCTCACGGATTGGCCTTTGTCAGGGTAATGAACAGAGCTTGCAATTCGGGCGATTATATACCCCTTTAGGGAGGGCAGAAAGGGATGGAACAGGCTTTTTTCAGCTTTTTTTCAGTTGATTGAAAAGGGTAGGAAACGGAAGGGATATTGGAGGTTCTAACCCTGGCTTTTTTGGGGGTGACTGGCGAAATTTTCAGCCGGTTCCGGAAGGTGATTTAATCGCTTACAGACTGATTCTGCGCAGGTAGGGATCGGGTTGACCGTGCTCCCAGCATTCATCAAACCGTTCCTGCCACAGCGTGGCTTCACGCTCGTTCGCCGTGCGCAGTGGTGTATTTTCATCCGTTTGTAACAGCAGCCGTTGCTGGTCGGTCAGTATGAGCCACAGGGGATGTGCGCACCGGTCGGGCGCGCTCAGGCGGGCGTGGATGATGCTGGGCAGGCGCTGGATCAGCGGAATCAGGCGATGGCCATGGCGGGCAATGATATCGGTATTGCGATTGAGCAGGCGAATGCGGCTGTGCTGGCCGCGGGTGGCAATCTGTTGCAGTACATCGATGGCTTCGGGCTGATCCAGAATGCCGGGCAGCAGGTCTTCGGCCAGAATATCCACCCGCCAGCGGGCCTGTTGCAGGTGCTGTTGCACGGCTTGTCGGATCTCGGCCAGTGACAGGCTCATTCCGCATCTCCCAGGGCATACAACCCCTTGGCCAGCAGGGTTGCCAGTTGTTGCCGGCTGGCCGGGTCAAGCTGGCGCCACAGTTGCTGGTCGATGGTGCTGTGGGTGGCAAGGGTTTGCGCGTCATCACCCGGCAGGGTGAGCGCCTCGCCGGCAATGAACAGGGTCTGTTCATGCCAGAGGGTACGGACCCAGGGCGCGCGGTACAGTGCCTGCCCGGCAGCGAGTTGTTCCTGCAGGCTGTCGATATCCAGAGGCGCATCCGCTGGGGCGGGCCAGTGATTGGGGCTGCCGGTCAGCCACCGGCCCAGCCAGGCCGCCCAGACATTCTCGGGTTGTTGCAGCAGGGCATGTAGATGGTTGCGGAACAGGTCGATGTGTTCCGGGCTCAGTTGCCAGGGGTTTTCACTGGGGGGCAGCTCGGGGTCGCGCAGCAGCGCGTCCGCGGGCAGGGTGTCGGCAATCTGCTCGGCGTGTGCGGTGACCAGATCGGCCAGTGCCGGTGCGCGCATGCCCAGAGACCAGGTCATGGCCGGCTCCAGGGCCACGCCATAGTGGGGGATGCCCGGTGGCAGGTAGAGCAGGTCTCCTGCCTGTGTGATCCATTCCTGTTCCGGCTCGAAATCGGCCAGTATGGCCAGCTCATGCTCGGGCAGCAACTCAGGATTTTCCACCGGCGAGGCGATCTGCCAGCGTCGGCGGCCCGGCCCTTGTAACAGAAAAACATCGTATTGATCCACATGCGGGCCTACCGAGCCACCCGGCGTGGCATAGCTGATCATGACATCATCCACCCGCCAGCGGGGGATGAAGGCAATCTGTTCCAGCAAGTGTTCGGTCTCCGCATGCCACTGATCGACATCGGTAACCAACAGGGTCCAGTACTCCTCCGGCAGCTGGCTGAAATCCTCGGGCTGAAAAGGGCCGCGCCGCAGTTGCCAGCGCTGTTGTTCGGGGTCATGCACCACGATGCGGCTGTCCGCCAGCTCCTCGCAGGCCAGCCCGGCCAGTTCATCCGCTTCCAGGGTGCCGCTGAAGCCGGGCAGGGCGTTGGGGACGAACAGGGGCTTTTTCTGCCAGTAGTCGCGCATGAATTCCCGGGCGGTGAGCCCGCCCAGGAAGGTCAGCGGCTGGTCAGGATTCATCGAGCCGCTGTCGCAGTGCCTGGGCCTGTTCCGCCGCGTTGCCGGTATAGCGGGCCGGGGTGAGAGCCAGCAGGGCTTCGCGGGCGGTTTCCGGCAGATCCAGTTGCTCGACGAACTCGCGGATGCTTTCGGCGTTCATCGCCTTGCCACGGGTCAGGGCCTTGAGTTGCTCGTAGGGGTTGGGCAGGCCATAACGGCGCATGACGGTCTGGATGGCTTCGGCCAGTACTTCCCAGGATTGTTCCAGATCCTCGGCCAGGCGGTGTTCGTTGCATTCCAGCTTGCCGATGCCCTTGTCCAGTGATTGCAGGGCGATGAGAGTGTGACCAAAGGCGAGGCCAATGTTGCGTAGCACGGTGGAGTCAGTGAGATCCCGCTGCCAGCGGGAGATGGGCAGTTTCTGGGCGAAGTGGTCGAACAGTGCGTTGGCCAGGCCCAGATTGCCTTCGGCGTTTTCGAAGTCGATGGGATTGACCTTGTGTGGCATGGTGGAGGAGCCCACTTCGCCAGCCACGGTTTTCTGGCGAAAGTAGCCGATGGAAATCCAGGACCAGATATCGCGGGCAAAGTCGATCAGGATGGTATTGAAGCGCATCAGGGCCTGAAACTGTTCGGCCATGTAGTCGTGCGGTTCGATCTGGATGGTGTAGGGGTTCCATTGTAAGCCCAGCGACTCCACGAAGCGGCGGCTGAAGGCCTGCCAGTCCACTTCCGGGTAAGCGGCCAGGTGGGCATTGTAGTTGCCGACCGCGCCATTGGCCTTGCCGAGAATCTCGCTGGCCTGGTACTGCCGGATCTGGCGGCGCAGCCGCCAGGCCACATTGGCCATTTCCTTCCCCAGCGTGGTGGGCGAGGCCGTCTGGCCGTGGGTGCGAGAGAGCATGGGCAGTTCGGCATATTGCGCGGCCATGGCCTCGATGGCGCGGGTGGTCTGTTCCATGGCCGGCAGCATCACCTGCTGGCGCGCGTCCCGCAGCATCAGGGCGTAGGCCAGGTTGTTGATGTCTTCCGAGGTACAGGCGAAGTGCAGGAATTCACTGATGGCGGCCAGTTCTGTCTGCCCGGCGAACTGCTCCTTCAGATAGTATTCCACCGCCTTGACATCATGGTTGGTGGTGGCTTCGATGGTCTTGACCCGCAGGGCATCCTCGGTTGAAAAATCCCGTTCCAGCTTTTCCAGGAATTGCAGGGCGGTGTCACCGAGTGCGGGCACTTCGGTGATGGCCGGCTCGGCAGCCAGGGCTTTCAGCCAGCGGATTTCCACGATCAGACGCCGGTGGATCAAGCCGAATTCGCTGAAAATCGGTGCCAGGGCACGGGTCTTGTTGGCATAGCGGCCATCCACGGGGGCGATGGCCATCAGGGTATGTAGGGGCATGGGGTATTACCGCAAGAAGAAAAAACGGGGTTTGTCCAGAAATTGCTTCAGAATCCGAAGGTGTTTTTCAGCAGCTCTTCCAGATCTTCATAGTCGTCTTCATCGGGAATCTTGAAGCCGGTGACATTGAGTTCCTGCAGAATTTCCAGTTGCTTGGGATCATCGGCGGAAAGTGCCAGCATGGCATCCTGTATGGCTTTCTGCTTGACTTCGCTGACTTCCTCGGAGGCCAGCAGAGTCAGCCCGGGGTAGTCACTGGATTTTTTGACCAACTGCAGGTTGGGGTACTGATCGGCGAGAAAACCGGGGACCATGGCGGCAGCAGTATCTTCTGCAAAGACGGCATCAATGGTGTCCTGCCAGTCACGGGCGGTGGCATCAATCAACGGGCGTTGCAGTGGGTTGGGAAACCATTCATCCAGCAATACATTGCCCATGCTGGGCGAAGGCAGGGCGCTGACCTTGCGGCCAATCAGGTCTTCGGCTTTTCTGAATTGCGGCTGGCTGACCAGCAGTACATAGCGGGTAGACTCGTTGGCCACCGCCAGCGGGATGTAATCCCTTTTCTCGATCATGTAGGCGGCCAGATGGGGTTCGACCAGGATCAGATCAAGGTCTTCGCGCTTGCGCAGGTCGGCCCAGTACTGGTGGAAGTTGGAGAATTCCAGCAGGCGCACGGGCTCTGCGATGGCTTGTTGCAGATAGCTGGCCAGAGGTTGAAAAACCTGTTTCTGCCGGTCGGGGTAGTGCACGGGATGGGGGGCCAGATTCAAGGGTTCGGCCATGAGCGGCAGGGAAAGGCTCAGCAGGGCTACCAGGGCGATCATCGGCTTGAACATGGCTTTCTCCATTCGTTTCACTGTATTGAATAGGGCAATTCAGCCAGCGAAAGGGGCTGCTGGTCCGGCCCTGCGGCCAGGGTTTTCAGCGTGGTGTCTTGCAGCCATTCGGTTTTGATGGTGCAAAGCAAATGCCCGCTTTCGGCCGCCAGTATACAGGTTCCGCCGCTTTTCGTGGGCTTGTCCGGGTGGAAAATTTCCGTGCCAACAGGCAGTTGCGTCGCATGAATGGCATGGACGGTACGGTTTTTGGGTTTGCCCAGATAGTGCAGACGAGCTACTACTTCCTGACCGGGGTAGCAGCCCTTGCTGAAATGGATGCCTTCGGCCAGGTCCATGTTCAGGGTTTGAGGTACATGTTTTTCACGATCTTCAGCGGTGATCATGGCCAGCCCCGCCTGACAGGCTGCCTCCATCCAGTCATCGGAGCCTTCGTTGATGGCTTGCAGTTTCAGCGCCTCAAGCACGCCTTCTCCAGCCAGACCTGCCGGGGTGTTCCATGCCAGTGTCCAGTGTTGTGCTTCGTCGGTAATGTTGACCTGGTCCCGCAAGCGGAATTTGAGCAGGGTTTCGCGAACCATGTCACGCTGGCAGGCCGGCAGCACCATCCGGGTTTTCTCGCCATTGTTCAGAAACAGGCCATTGGCGATGACGCGGCCCTTGGGGGTGCACAGGGCGGCAAAGCGGAAACAATCTTCCGGTGGATTCAGCAGCTCGTGCGTGAACATGCGGTTCAGAAAGGCGCGATGGTCTTTCCCGTCAAAAACCAGAGTGGTCAGCGCAGTGGGGTTCATGGTCGCCTGATGTTGAATGATCCAGTGTGAATTCTAGCAGGAAGCGAAGCCGGTGTTGCGATGGCGGGATGACAAAATGCAGGGAATGTCCCTGACAGCAGGGTACGGTCCGTGCTGGTTTGCGGCGGGCCGCTATGTGATAATCTCCCGCTTTCCTTGATGAAGAGATCGGGCGGAGTAATCAACCCATGGCAAGTACAATGGATGACAACCGGAAGAAGGCGCTGGCGGCTGCGCTGAGTCAGATTGAAAAACAGTTCGGCAAGGGTGCGGTCATGCGCATGGGCGATCAGGCCATTACCGAAGCCGATGTGATTTCCACCGGCTCGCTCGGGCTGGATGTGGCGCTGGGCATCGGCGGTCTGCCCAAGGGACGCGTGGTGGAAATCTACGGGCCGGAATCTTCCGGCAAGACTACCCTGACCCTGCATGCGGTGGCCGAATGCCAGAAGGCTGGTGGCACCGCCGCTTTCGTGGATGCCGAGCATGCCCTCGACCCCATCTATGCTCGTGCGCTGGGTGTGAATGTGGATGATCTGCTGGTTTCCCAGCCGGATACCGGTGAGCAGGCACTGGAGATCGCCGACATGCTGGTGCGTTCCGGCGCGGTGGATCTGGTGGTGGTGGATTCGGTGGCCGCGCTCACGCCCAAGGCGGAAATCGAAGGCGAGATGGGCGATTCCCACGTCGGCCTGCAGGCACGGCTGATGTCCCAGGCGCTGCGCAAGTTGACGGCCAATATCAAGCGTTCCAACGCGCTGGTCATCTTCATCAACCAGATTCGCATGAAGATTGGCGTGATGTTCGGCAGCCCGGAAACCACCACCGGCGGCAACGCGCTCAAATTCTATTCCTCCGTGCGGCTGGATATCCGCCGTATCGGCACCATCAAGAAAGGTGATGAGGTCATTGGTTCCGAAACCCGGGTCAAGGTGGTGAAAAACAAGATGGCGCCACCGTTCAAGCAGACCGAGTTCGAGATTCTCTATGGCGAGGGTGTTTCCTACGAAGGAGAATTGCTGGACCTGGGCGTGCAGCACAAGCTGGTGGACAAGGCTGGTGCCTGGTACAGCGTGGGTGATACCCGCATCGGTCAGGGGCGGGAAAATGCCCGTCAATATCTGAAGGATCATCCGGAAATGGCCCAGGATATCGACCGCAAACTGCGCGAGATCCTGTTGCCTGGCAAGGGCGCGGAAGCGGAAGTGGCGGAGGCTGAAGGCTGAGTCAGGAGGATTTTCAGGCCTGCCATGACCGGGCTTGCGCCCTGCTTTCCCGCCGGGAACATGGGGCGCGTGAGCTGGCGCACAAACTCGAGCAAAAAGGCTTTGCTGCCGATGTGGTGCAACAGGTGCTGGGCGATCTGCAGCAACGGGGCTGGCAATCGGACGAACGCTTTGCCGAAAGCCGGGTTCGACACCGGCTGGCTGCCGGCTGGGGCGCACGGCGTATCCGCCAGGAACTCTCTCATCTGGGGCTGGCCCGGGAACTGGTGGATCAGGCCCTGAGTCGCGAGCAACCCGACTGGCTGGCCCAGGCGCTGGCATTGTACCGGCGTCGATACCCACAGCCGCCACAGGATGCCAGAGAACGCCAGCGCCGCATGCAATTTCTCGCCCGGCGTGGCTACGATTACTCATTGATACAACAAGTGATGCAACAGGCAGATGAACAATAAACCCACAACCCGGCAATTGCGCCAGACCTTTCTGGATTTTTTCAGGGAACAGGGCCATACCGTGGTGCCTTCCAGCCCGCTGGTACCGGCCAACGATCCCACGCTGCTGTTTACCAATGCCGGCATGGTGCAGTTCAAGGATGTGTTTCTCGGTGCGGAAA
>WFUE01000040.1 GCA_015485125.1 Lysobacterales bacterium
ACCGCGTGTAATCAACGAAAGCTCTGGCTGCAACACCAGGGATTTGAGCAAGCGTTTTCGTGAAGGTCAGGGGTTCATCTCTGACCGTTGGTCCGGTGGAACAACGCAGCGGAGATGAACGGCCGGCAGGGAAGCCGGACCGGGCTTTGCACCAGGGATGGAAAACCCGGTTGTCGGACAGCTCACTACCGGTGAGAGAGACGGCAGTCACTTAGCGATTCACGAAACAAGCTGCTCAGCCCTGAAGGCGGGGTATAAGAAACCGCGTGTAATCAACGAAAGCTCTGGCTGCAACACCAGGGATTTGAGCAAGCGTTTTCGTGAAGGTCAAGGCACTGCCGTTGAGCGAACCGGGAGCATACATTTAGTATGTGACCGGTGAGAGAGACGGCAGTAACGCAGAGATTCACGAAACAAGCTGCTCAACTCTGAAGGTGGCGTTTTTTCGCAAGCCAAGGCGGAGTTGCTGAGTGAGGAGGGAGCATACAACCAGTATGTGACCGACGAATGAAGCAGCTCCAACGCCGGATTGCGGAAAACAAGCCCCTTCAGAAATGGCCCGCCCGAGAGGATTCGAACCTCTGACCTCAGCCTCCGGAGGGCTGCGCTCTATCCAGCTGAGCTACGGGCGGGTCGTGAAGGATGTGCATTGTACCCGCCAGCCTCGGCAGCGTCCACAGCTTTGGCGCATCTCTGGAAGCTCAGCTGAAGAAGCGTCCGAGCGTGCGGCTGAGCCAGCCTCCGCTTTGCCGTTTCATGTACTTGCTGACAAAGGGCCTGTAGTCCTGGTCGTCGTTGCGAATATGATTGGTCAGCCAGATACGCAAATCGGAAAGCAGCCGGGCCGCCACATCATCACCCTGCTGGTGTTGACGGTACAGCGAGTGAATGCGCTTGATAAAGCTTTTGTGTACTTGCTGATGGGCTGCGGAAATGGGGTAACCGGCCTGTTGCATCAAGTCTTCCTCGAAGGCGAAATGGGTCTCGGTATAATCCAGCAAACCGCACAGCACTTCCTCGATCTTTTCCCGCTGCCCGGCCACATGCGCCCGGTGCAGTTGATTCATGTAGTCCACGATCCGTTGATGCTGGCGGTCAATCACATCCACGCCGATATTCAGCGAATCATCCCATTCCCAATACAATGTCATGAAGGTACTCCCTTGTCGTCCTGAAAATCTTGTATACAGAAACCGTCGCGCCAGTCTAAGAGCAGTTTGCATAAAAACATTGATTTCGATCAAAAAATGCGCGCAAAACGGGTCTGACGGGGACTGTGGCATACTGTCGCCGGTGTACGGGGAGCGGCCATGATCCGTCTGGAACAAGTCAGCAAGCGTTATCAGGGCAGTGCCTTTGTCCTGGCCAATATCAGTGTGGAGATCGCTGCCGGTGAGATGGTCTTTCTCACCGGGCATTCGGGCGCGGGCAAATCCACCCTGCTCAAGCTGATCGGCCTGCTGGAACGACCCAATGGCGGGCGCATCTCCATCGGCGGGCTGGATATCCGCGAGGTCAAGCCGCGCGGCATCCCCTGGTTGCGTCAGCGCATGGGCTTTGTCTTTCAGGATTTTCAACTGCTCGATGACCGCAATGTATTCGAGAATGTGGCCCTGCCGTTGCGCATTCTCGGCCTGGACGAGCGGGATGTCCGCCGGCGGGTCTCGGCGGCGCTGGACGCGGTGGGCCTGGTGGACAAGGGCAGGGTGCTGCCCCGCACGCTTTCCGGCGGGGAACAGCAGCGGGTGGGCATTGCCCGCGCGGTGGTGCACCGGCCGGCCATTCTGCTGGCCGACGAGCCAACTGGCAATCTGGATCCGGCCCTTTCGCGGGAAATCTTTGAACTGTTCCGTCACTTCAACGACCTGGGCACGACCTTGTTAATTGCTTCACACGACCTGGCGCTGCTCAGGGAAATGAACCAGCGCACATTGGTACTGGAACAGGGGCGCTTGCTGCATGACCCGTGAAAACCGGCGGAAACCGCGTTCCCAACTGCTGATTTGGCGTCGGCACTGGCGGCAGGCCTGGGCACAGGCGTGGCAATTACTGTGGGAGAAGCCCCTGGAGAGCGTGCTGACACTGCTGGTCATGGCCCTGGCTGCCTTGCCAGCTGCTGTTTTGTGGCTGGCCAGTGAGCAGTTACAGGGGGTGGAATTGCAGTCACAGGGAGACTGGGTCGTATTCACGCGCACGGAAACAAGCGATACGGAAGCCCGTGCGCTGGCCGAAGCCCTGCGCAAGGAAGATGGTGTGCAGACGGTGACTGTGCTGTCGCCGGAAACCGTGTTGCAACAGTACCTGCAGGACACGGCAGTGGAAGCTGGGCTGCAGCAGATGGCCGCGGGTATCTTCCCCTGGGTTCTGGAGGTTCGTGCCACACCAGGTTTGAGCGTGGAGAAAAGCACGCGGATGGCGGTGGACTGGCAACAACATTGGCCGCAGATCATTGACCAGGTTGATCATGACCCGGTCTGGCAGGCGCTGCGGATGCATCTGGCTCGTTTTTTGACCCGCAGTCTGCTCTGGGTGTCCCTGTTTTCCGTGGTCATTTTGTTTTTCGTGGTCAGCAATACCGTACATTTACGCCTGCGTCGGCACCAGGCCGCCATCGAGGTGATGCAGGTACTGGGGGCCAGCAACGCCTATCTGCGCAGGCCCTATCTGTTGGCCAGCATGCTGGGCGGCTTGCTGGCTGGCTTGTTGACCGTATTGCTGCTGGCTCTGATTCTTCTCAGCCTGTCCCGGCCCTGGCATGACTTGCAACAGGGTCTGGGTCTGCCCCCATTCGAGTTGCGTCTGGCCGGGCGGGGCCTGTGGCTGTGGCCCTTGCTGCTGGCCGGCTTGAGCCTGTTGAGTGCGCGCATCTCGCTGCAAAAACTGCGCAGTTCGTGAACCGGCTTCACATACTTTCACCGGGGTAAATCTGCTACCATGAACGTCTCACGGAAATGATCTGACCCCATGCAGCTACATCTGGAAAATCACATGGCCGCGGAGGCCAGCATTCTGGTGGTGGATGGTTCCCGCACCGCCCGCATGATGCTGAAAAAGATCCTGCACAAGGAGCTGCCCTCGGCGGAGATAACCCTGTGTGCTTCCGCGGACGAGGCTCGGCAGCAACTGGCCCTGAGCCAGTTCGATCTGGTCTGTCAGGCGCTGGTTCTGCCGGATGCCGACGGACTGGAACTGGCCCATGAAATCCGCAACCATCCCAATCAGCGCTATATTCCCGTGATCGTGGTTTCCGGGGATGTGGACGAACGGGTCTCCCGCCGCGCCTTGGGCCACGAGGTCACCGATTATTTCGACAAAAGCCTGGGTTTTTCCGCCCTGGCCAGCTTCATCCACGGTTATGTCCGCCCGGAGGACGAAGTCCCCGGACGGGTTCTCTATGTGGAAGACAGCCGGGTGGTGGCGGTCACCACCAAGCGCATGCTGCAGGGCAATGGTTTCGAGATCGAACACACCATCACCGCCGAGGAAGCGCTGGAGAAAATCATGGAATCCATGGGTGACGGCAGCTTGCCCGCCTATGATCTGGTGCTCACGGATGTCTATCTCAAAGGCAGCATGACCGGCAAGGACCTGATGGAAAAAATCCGCATCAACCTGGAGCTGGATCGCAACCAGTTACCCATGATCGTCATGACCGGCGACGATGATGCCGAAAAACAGCGCGAGCTGCTACAGGCCGGTGCCAATGACCTGGTGGTCAAACCGGTGGAAGAACGCGTGCTGGTGAGCAAGCTGCGTTTCCAGTTGAACCTGCATCAACGGGACAAGGCACATCTGTCCTGAGCGATTCCAGCCCGCTCAACGGTGAACAGGCTGGCAGAACTGACCGGGTCTAACTTCAGCGATTGCGGTGGTCCGGGTAGAATTTCTGCCGGAATTCCACATTGAAATCCTGCATCGCGCCTTCGGGGCGCACCTTCAGCTGGATGCGCACATTTTCTTCCGGTGCGACGGTCCATTCAGCCAGGTAGTAGATGGCGCCGGTTTCTTCCACCTTTTTAAACTGGAGTTTCGTGGTCTGGCCCACCAGGTTGGTGGCGGTACCGCTGATAGTGGCAAGTACGGGCTTGCGCTGGCCGGCACTTTCCAGCACGGAAAGGTTCAACACGGCGTTACGACCACTGCGCGTCAGGCCGTAGTTGCGGGCCATTTCCGGGCTCAGGGTATCGCCGGTGAAGGCCGACCAGTGCAATTCCCACGGGCCCATGGGGATGGTATGGGTATTCTCAGCCAGTACCGGGCCGGTCAACAGCAGGGCGAGCAGAATGAGTAGACGATTCATGGCAGTTCTCCTTTAAGGTGGACATGGCAAGGCGGCGTCGTTCGCGGATAGGGGTGAACCGGCGTCGTCTCTCTATTCAGACCCTGGCGAGGCAAAAATGCTCACAACCCCAACAGAATCATCAGCAACTGCATGCCGATCAGCACCACCAGCGGGGAGAGATCCAGCCCGCCGATGGGCGGAATGACCCGCCGGGCTGGTGCCAGCAGGGGTTCGGTGATCTGCCCCAGCACCCGTGCCAGCGGGTTTTGTCCGTATGGGTCCACAAAGGAGAGTACGGCGCGGATGATGATGGCGTAGAACAGGGTGTTGAAGGCCAGCCGCAGGGTTTCCACCAGTGCCTGAACCAGCAGAGGAACCAGGCTGAAGGCCTGTCCGACCACGGCCAGCATCAGCGCCAGTTTGATGCCTTGCAACAGCAGCAGGAGCAGCAGCCCGCCCCAGTCCATGCGGCCCCGGTTGGGAATGATGCCACGCAGCGGTTTGAGTACCGGGTCGGTCAGGCGCACAATGGCCTGGGAGATGGGGTTGAAATAATCGGCCCGCACCGCCTGCAGCAGCATGCGCACCAGCAGCACGGTGAGATAGAGGTTGAACAGGGTTTGTATCAGGAACAGGCCTGCGTGGGTTCCGGTGCTCATCAGGGGTTCTCCAGTTGCTGTTGCAGTTCACGGCTGCGTTGGGTGGCGGCGGCAATGGCCCGGGTCACCAGTTGCGGCAGGCCATGGGCATCCATCTGTCGCAGGGCCGCTTCGGTGGTGCCGCCGGGGGAGGTCACCTTGCGGCGCAGCTCCGCCGGGCTGTCCTCGCTGTCCTGGGCCAGTACCGCCGCGCCCAGTGCGGTTTGTAGTACCAGATCCCGCGCCAGTTCACGGGGCAGGCCCTGTTCGACGGCGGCTTGTTCCAGACACTCCATCAGGCGGAAAAAATAGGCCGGGCCGGAGCCGGACAGGGCGGTGACCGCGTGCATCTGTTCCTCATCCTCCACCCAGCGCACCAGGCCGGTGGCCGCCAGCAGCGTTTCCGCCAGTGTACGCTGGCTTTCCGTGGTGGTTTCACTGGCATAGAGCACGCTGGCGCCTTGCCCCACCAGGGCCGGGGTATTGGGCATGCAGCGCACCACCGGCAGTTGTGGATGCAGCCTTTGGCGGAAATAGTCGCTGGGCACGCCGGCGGCAATGGAGATCAGCAGGGGCTGCCGGGTTTGAAAGGCCGGTTGCAGGCTTTCGCTGACGGCGGCCATGACCTGTGGCTTGACGGCGATGATCACGGCGTCGGCCCCTTCACAGGCACGGGCGTTGTCCTCGGCCAGGGCCACTTTCAGGTGCCGGTCCAGCCATTGCCGGCGGGATGCATCGGGTTCGGAGACGGTGATTCGATCCGCCGGCCAGCCTTGCTGCAGCAGGCCGCCGATGATGCTGGCGGCCATGTTGCCGCCACCGATGAAGGTGAGTTGTTCGTTCATGGTGATTCCTGTGGTCAGGGGCGCGGGCCGAACAGGGCCGTGCCGATGCGAACCATTGTACTGCCTTCGGCGATGGCTGCTTCCAGATCGTGGCTCATGCCCATGGACAGCGTGTCCAGCGCGTGTCCTCGTTGTTGCAGGGTCTCGAAGGCGCGCCGGGCCTGGGCAAACCAGTACCGCTGACGATCCGGCTCGGTCTCACGTGGTGGAATGCACATCAAACCGCGCAGTTTCAGCCGTGAGCTTGCAGCCACCGCTTCGGCCAGCGCCGGCAGCGCATCGGCCGCTGCACCGGATTTGGTGGCTTCATCGCCCAGTTTCAACTGTAGACAGATATGCAGCGGGGGCAAGCCGGCGGGTCTTTGTTCGTTCAGGCGGGCGATCAGCTTGGGCCGGTCCACGCTCTGTACCCAGTGCGCATGTTCGGCAATCAGGCGGGTCTTGTTGGATTGCAGCGGGCCGATGTAGTGCCATTCCAGTGGCAGCTCGGCCAGGTGCCGGATCTTCTCCACCATTTCGCTGGCATAGTTTTCGCCGAAGGCCAGTTGCCCCAGCGCGTGCAGTGAACGAATGGCTGGGGCCGGGTGGCGCTTGGATACGGCCAGCAGTTGCACGCTGTCGGGCCCGCGCCCGACCTGCTCGCAGGCTGCCTGAATACGCGTCTGCACGGCGGCCAGCCGCTGGGCGTTTGAGGGAGAATGGTTGCTTGTTTGCATGGTTCCCGCTACTGTTTGCCTGTGGTGAATGGATGTTTGGAGGCTTGAAGTGGATATTGCCGAACTGTTGGCCTTTTCGGTGAAGAATAATGCATCGGACCTGCACTTGTCTGCCGGTCTGCCGCCGATGATTCGGGTGGACGGCGATGTGCGGCGCATCAATCTGCCGGCACTGGACCAGAAAACCCTGCACGCGCTGATCTACGACATCATGTCGGACAAGCAGCGCAAGGATTACGAAGAGTTTCTCGAGGTGGATTTCTCCTTCGAGATTCCCGGCCTGGCCCGCTTCCGGGTCAACGCCTTCAACCAGAATCGGGGATCGGGCGCGGTGTTCCGGACCATTCCCACCAATATCCTCACGCTGGAGGATCTGAATGCGCCGGCGGTATTCAAGGAAATCATCAATGTGCCCCGGGGGCTGATTCTGGTGACCGGGCCCACCGGTTCGGGTAAGTCCACCACCCTGGCGGCGATGATCGACCACATCAACAAGACCGAGCAGGGGCATATTCTTACCATCGAGGACCCCATCGAATTTGTGCACACTTCCAACAAGTGTCTGATCAACCAGCGGGAAGTGCACCGGGATACCCACGGCTTCAACGAAGCGTTGCGCTCGGCCCTGCGGGAAGACCCGGACATCATCCTGGTGGGCGAGCTACGGGATATCGAGACCATACGCCTGGCCCTGACGGCGGCGGAAACCGGCCACCTGGTCTTCGCCACCCTGCACACCAGCTCCGCGCCCAAGACCATCGACCGGATCATCGATGTATTCCCGGCCGGGGAAAAGCCCATGGTGCGCTCCATGCTGTCCGAATCCCTGCGGGCGGTGATTTCCCAGACCTTGCTGAAGAAGGTGGGTGGCGGGCGGATTGCCGCGCACGAGATCATGGTGGGCATACCCGCCATTCGCAACCTGATCCGCGAGGACAAGGTGGCGCAGATGTATTCCGCCATCCAGACCGGGCAGAACTATGGCATGCAGACACTGGACCAGAACCTGCAGGATCTGGTTCGCACCGGCAAGATCACCAAGCAGGCCGCCTATTCGCGCGCGCAGAACAAGGCCCTGTTCCAGTAAGGAGACGCCGTCATGGATTTCAATTCCTACCTCAAGCTGATGGCCCACAAGAAGGCCTCGGACCTGTTCATCACCGCCGGCGTGCCGCCCAGCATCAAGGTCAATGGCCGGCTCTCGCCCGTGGGGCAGAACCCGCTGACACCGGGGCAGGCGCGGGATCTGGTCCTGGGTGTGATGACACCCAGCCAACGGGAGGAATTCGAGGCCACCCACGAGTGCAATTTCGCCATCGGCGTGGCGGGTATCGGCCGCTTCCGGGTCAGCGCCTTCTACCAGCGCAATCATGTGGGCATGGTGCTGCGGCGCATCGAGACCAAGATTCCCACGGTGGAGCAGCTCAACCTGCCGCCGATCCTCAAGAATCTGTCCATGACCAAGCGGGGCATCATCATCATGGTGGGTGCCACCGGCACGGGTAAGTCTACTTCACTGGCGGCGATGATCGGCTACCGCAATCTCAACAGTACCGGCCATATCATCACCATCGAAGACCCCATCGAATACGTGCACAAGCACGAGGGTTGCATCATCACCCAGCGGGAGGTGGGTATCGACACCGATTCCTTCGAGATCGCCCTGCGCAACACCCTGCGGCAGGCGCCGGATGTGATCATGATCGGGGAGATTCGTACCCGGGAAACCATGGAACATGCCATCGCCTTTGCCGAAACCGGTCACCTGTGCATGGCCACCCTGCACGCCAACAACGCCAACCAGGCGCTGGACCGCATCCTGCACTTTTTCCCCGAAGACCGGCGCGATCAGTTGCTGATGGACCTGTCTCTCAATCTCAAGGCCATGATCGCTCAGCAGCTCATCCCCACGCCGGACGGCAAGAGCCGGCGGGCGGCGGTGGAGATCCTGCTCAATTCGCCGCTGGCACAGGAGATGATCCGCAAGGGCGAGATTCACAAGCTCAAGGATCTGATGAAGGAATCCACCAACCAGGGCATGAAAACCTTTGATCAGGCCCTGTTCGAGCTGTATCAGGCCGGTGAAATCACCTATGAGGACGCGCTGCGACACGCCGATTCCGCCAACGAGGTGCGCCTGCGCATCAAACTCAGCCAGGGTGGCGATGCCAATACCCTCTCTTCCGGCCTGGACGGCATCGAACTGATGGAAGACTGATGCATGGCTGAAGGCTGGTGCATCATGACCGAAATCCAGGGACTGTTGCAGACTCTGGATGGTCGGGCCGCTGCGGCATCCGATGCCCTGCGCCGCTTGCAGGCCATCGGTTTTCCCATCATCCCCAACAGCCGCTGCACCCTGCGGGAAATCGAAGGCACCCTCAAACAGTTGGGCATTCAGGGCCCGGCCATTTGTGAGCATGGCGCCGTGCTGCACACCGGCCAGGATGCACGCGCCGTCTGCCTGTCACCCACCCAGGACGTGGCCATGATCCGCAAGACGCTGAAAGCCCTGCGTCAGCAGCACGGCTGGCGGTTTCACTATCTGGAAGAGTTGGATGACCGGCAGGTGGCCGGCCTGCTGGAATGTGAACCCCGGCAGGTGGCGGGCAAGCGTCAGCGGCTGGGTAGCGAATGGCTGATCTGGGAAGATGCGCCACAAGAACTGGGTGCCTTCCAGCAGGCGCTGGCGGAAGCTGGCCTGCGCTTGCAGGAGGAACACTATGGCTGGGTGGTGCTGCCGGAAATCATTCAGCGCAACACCGCCATGGAAGCCCTGTGCGGTGACCCGCAGCACCGCAAGATTCATATACTGGCCCTGGGCAATGACGAGGCCGACCTGCCCATGCTGCAGGCGGCGGATATCCCGGTCAGCATTCCGGCGGATAACGACAGCCCCGCGCCCACGCTGTCCCACCCCAACCTGATCGAGGCACCGGCCGCCGGCATGCTGGGCTGGTCGGTGGTGGTGGAACGCTGGCTGGATCTGGTCAGTCGTTCTCCAGACGAGTAATCAACCCAGGCAATGACCATTGGCACATGTTGTTGTCCATCTTCATGTCTATAGTGTTATACATCAATAACACACCAGTACGGAGGTGGCAGATGAAGATGCGATTTGTGTTGTGTATGACACTGTTGTTCTCGGGCCTGCAGGCGCAGGCTGCGGATGTGGATTGGGACATGCGCGAGGACTGCGGGATGGAAAGCGGCTATTCGCTGAAGTTACGCCAGCAGGCCATCCTGATCACCACGCAGGATGGTGATCTGCTGAGACTGCACAACGGCCAGTTGTTGTTCAATGGCGAGTCGGTACCGCTTTCCATGGATGCCCGCCAGGCATTGCAGGCCTATGAGCAGGCCTGGCACGAAATCACCCCCAGAGCACTGGATCTGGGCATTGAAGCACTGGAGGCGGTCGAGGATGTGGCCGAGCAATTGTCCACTGCCTTCGCCGAACTGGATGCGGAAGCGGCCACACAGATGCGCACCCGCCTGCAAGCCCAGTTGCAACAACTGCGCAATGCGCTGGAAAAGCAGCGCCAGCAGGATGAAGTGGATGAAAAGGCCTTGGAAAAAGCCATTCGCGACGCGGTGGAAGACCTGTTGCCCAGCGTAATGGGGGATGCCATCCGTCTGGGGCTGAAGCTGGCCTTCACACACGATGAAGCCAAAATGCAGGCCTTCGAGCAGCGCATGGAAGCGTTGGAACCGGCCCTGAAGGCCCGTTTCGAAAACCCGGATGCGCCGTTTCGGCAAAAGGTGGCGCGTCTGTGCGAGCAGTTTCACACCATCGACAGCCTGGAGGCGGATCTGCCCCTGACCCTGCCCAATGGCCAACGGCTGGATGTGGTGCGGTTCAGGGCGGATTGAAGGGGAGCATGATAGGATGAGAGGATAACGGGTACGGTATGGTGGGATGGGCAAGCAGAAGAAAACCATGGAAAGGTTGCTGGCTGGGCAGGCCGATGCCCATATGGGGTTTGATGATTTGAGATCCCTGCTGTTGTCCCTGGGATTCGAGGAGCGGATTCGAGGCAGCCATCATTTGTTCAGCAAGCGAGGCATCGTTGAAAAAAATCAACTTGCAACGCGATGGCCGTCATGCCAAACCGTATCAAGTCAGGTAAGTGCGTGCGATAATCCTCACATACCAGTTGATGAATCAGACATGATGTACAAATACGAAATCATTCTCTATTGGAGCGAGCCAGATCAGCTGTTTGTGGCCGAGGTGCCCGAATTGCCCGGCTGCGTGGCGCATGGTAAAACGCAGGATGAGGCACTGAAGCAGGCCCGTATTGCCATGGGCTTGTGGCTGGATACGGCCCGTGAACAGGGTGAGCCGATTCCCGAACCCAAGGGTCGGCGGTTAATGTATGCCTGACAGGAGAAACCGGGGATACGCCTTGCGTGCTATGCGTTGGTGGGTGGTGTTGTTCCTCTGGTCCTGCTCGCTCACCGCCGCCGAACTGCCCCACTATGACCCGGAAGCACAACCGGATCAGGAACTGGCCACGGCACTGGCCGAGGCCCGCCAGGGCGGGCGCAAGGTGTTGCTGTTGTTCGGTTCGGAGTGGTGTCAGGATTGCCGCAGCCTCAACCGCCGCCTGATGCAGGCACCGTTGAAGCATACCCTGGCCGATGCGGTGGTCGTGGTGCATGTGGATGTGGGCAACTGGGACCGCAATCAGGATTTTGCCGCCCGCTATGACCACCCGGAAGCCAGGGGCATTCCGGCACTGGCCTTGCTGGATGCCGATGGGCGAACGTTGATGGTCACCCGCGCCGGTGAGCTGGCCAATGTCAGCAGCATGGGCAATGACGCGCTCAACGACTGGTTCAAGAGCCGCCTGCGCCAGTTTTCACGGCGAGGGCCAGAGACGGCTGGAAGCCGGTGACAGGGCCTGTTCCACCTCGGTCTGCCGCGCCGGATACATGCGCTTGAACAACAGGTAGCCCAGTTGCAGCGCATCGGCCTGCAGCGCCTTCTCGCCACAGTCGACCCGCCCCAGCCAGCAGTCCTGATCCTCGTAGGCCAATGCCAGCGCTGTGTCGCGGTCGATATAGACAATGCGGTAGACGGCGGCATGGTCGCTGAGATCGAAACCGCCGGAGAGGCTGCCCTTCCAGCCCTCGAAGGCCAGCATCCATTCCTGGCCGCTGTTGCGATCCCGGAAGAACACCGTGTTGGGGCGTGTGGCCAGATCTTCCCAGTAAGGCGTGGGTGTGGCCTGTTCGATGAAATCGGCCATGGAACGATACTGGCTGTCACTGCCTACCACCATGGGCATGGCGGCGGTGGCCTGTGGATCTTCTTCCACACCGGTGGTTTCGGCATAGGGCGCCAGGGTCATCTGGTTGCGGACGGTGGGGATGACCCGGTCTTCGCTGTGGTAGAGATAGCCGTTGGCCAGAAAGCGGGTGAGGCGACCGGAGCTGCCGGCGGCAATGGGCAGAAAGCCGCGATACCACCAGTCCCCTTCCAGAATGGACCAGCGGCATTGGGCAGGCTGGTCGCCCGTGGCCGGGCTGCAACGGGCCGAATCACGCAGGCCATCCGCCCACTCCATCCATTGAAATTGCCGTAGTTCGCCACCCAGTTCCAGTTGCAGGCGATCCGTGCCGGTGAAGCGCATGCGGGCCATGCCCAGGCCGCTGTCCACATAGTCGGGGGGGTGCTGGTTACAGCCGATGCAACGGCCATTGCGGGTTTCCTGTACCGGCCCGGTGCTTTCCAGCGTGCCGATCAGGCCCTGGGATTGCCACAGCGCCCAATCCGCCGGTTGCCAGTAGCCGGCCCAAGTGTACCAGCGGGGCAGGCCCGTCGCGTCATAGGTGTAGTAGCTGACGAACACCAGTCCTCCCCCGTCGGGGTCGATGCTGCCTTGCTGGATGTCCAGATTGAGGCCGGTGCCCGGTTCTTCCGGGTTCCACCACCAGCCGCTGCGGGGTTTGAGCAGGGCGCTGAGGTTGTCCAGCTCGTCGAAAGTGGGTACGGCCAACCCCTGGTAGTTCAGCTGGTAGGCGGGCGGTTCCGCCGCCCAGGCAGGCAGCATGCAAAGCAAGGCGAGCAGCATGGAAAGCCGCGTCATGCGCATTGCCCCTGGGCCAGTTCCGCCAGCAATTCGGCCTGATGGGCCTGTTGCAGCGGTTCGAGCAGCAGGTCCAGATCACCTTGCAACACTTCATCCAGCCGGTAGAGGGTCAGGTTGATGCGGTGGTCGGTGACCCGTCCCTGGGGGAAGTTGTAGGTACGAATGCGCTGGGAGCGGTCACCGGAGCCGACTTGCAGTTTGCGGGCCTGGGCCTGTTCCGCCTGTTGCTCGGCCTGACGCTGTTCGCGGATGCGCGCGGCCAGCAGGGCCATGGCGCGGGCCTTGTTCTTGTGCTGCGAGCGCTCGTCCTGGCATTCCACCACGATGCCGGTGGGCAGGTGGGTGATGCGAATGGCGGAGTCGGTGGTGTTGACGTGCTGCCCACCGGCGCCGGAGGCGCGGAAGGTATCGATGCGCAAATCCTGGGGCGGCAGGTCGATCTCGCCGATATCTTCCAGTTCCGGCAGGATGGCCACGGTGCAGGCCGAGGTGTGAATACGGCCCTGGGATTCGGTCTCGGGTACCCGCTGCACCCGGTGGGTGCCGGATTCGAATTTCATCCGCGCGAAGGCTTCCGGGCCGATGACCCGGGCGATGACTTCGCGAAATCCGCCATGTTCACCGGGGTTTTCGCTGAGGATTTCCACCCGCCAGCCTTGCCGTTCGGCGTAGCGGCTGTACATGCGGAACAGGTCGCCGGCAAACAGCGCCGCCTCGTCGCCGCCGGTGCCGGCGCGGATTTCCAGAAAGATGTTGTTGTCGTCGTCCGGGTCGCGGGGCAGGAGCAGGGTCTGTAGGCGCTCGGTCAGTTGCTGGATGCGGTTCTGCAGGCTTTCCTGTTCTTCCCGGCCCATGGCCTGCATGTCCGGGTCGTCGTCCTGCAGCAGTTGCCCGGCGGCCTGCAGGTCGGCCCGGGCGGTTTCCAGTTGCCGCCAGGTCTGCACCAGTGGTTCCAGACGGGCGAATTCTCGGCTCAGTTGCTGAAAGCGTTGCGGGTCGGCGGCGGCATCGGGCTCGGCCATCAGCGCGGCCAGTTCTTCGTGGCGGTTGCGCAGGTCTTCCAGCCGTTGGTGCAGTTGCGGCAGCAGTTCAGTCACGGTTGTCCAGGCCCAGCAGCCAGCGGGCGGTGTCCAGCGTGTCCAGCTGCCCCTGTCCGGCGGCTTCGCGCAATTTGCTGGAAGGGGTATGCAGCAGCTTGTTGGTCAGGGTGTGGGCAAGGTATTCCAGGGCCTTTTCCGGGGGCTGTTTCTCCAGCATGGCACGCGCCTTGCGCAGCACCTGTTCGCGGGTCTGTTCGGCCTGCTGGCGGTAGCGGCGGATCAGTTCCACCGCGTCCAGCGAGCGCAGCCAGCTCATGTAGTGCTGTACCTGCAAATCGATCATGGTTTCGGCTTCCTGCGCGGCCTTGCGGCGGGATTTCATCCCTTCCTCGATCACCGATTGCAGATCGTCCACGGTGTAGAGGTAGACGTCCGGCAGCTTGCGGGTGCAGGGCTCGATATCGCGGGGCACGGCGATGTCCACCATGAACATGGGCTTGTGGCGGCGTTTCTTCACCGCCTGTTCCACCATTGCGCAGGAGATCACCGGCTCGGTGGCGCCGGTGGAGCTGATGATGACATCGGCCTCGTGCAGGTGGTCGGGCAGTTGCGGCAGGCCGATGGCATAGCCGTTGAATTCCAGGGCCAGGTTCTGTGCCCGGCTGAGGGTGCGATTGGCAATGATCAGCCGCTGCACGCCCTGGCCATGCAGGTGACGCGCGGCCAGTTCGATGGTTTCACCGGCACCCACCAGCAGCACGGTCAGCTCGTTCAGGTCGGAGAAGATCTGCCGGGCCAGGTGAACGGCGGCATAGGCCACGGAAACGGCGCTGCCGCCGATGGCCGTTTCGGTGCGTACCTGCTTGGCCACGGCAAAAGTGTGCTGGAACAGGCGTTCCAGTATCGGGTCCAGTGTATGGGCTTCCCGCGCCAGCTGGTAGGCCTGTTTCATCTGGCCGAGAATTTGCGGCTCGCCCAGCACCAGCGAATCCAGCCCGGTGGCGACCCGCAACAGATGGCGTACGGCCTGTTCATTGCTGTGCTGGTAGAGGTAGGGGTCCAGCTGGCCGGCTTCCAGCCCGTGGTAGCGGTGCAGCCAGTCCACCGTGGGGCGGGGATCGTCACCGCTCAGTTCGCAGTAGAGTTCAGTGCGGTTGCAGGTGGAAAGAATGGCCGCGCCTTGCACGCCTTCCAGTGCGTTGAGCTCGCGCAGGGCATCATTGCAGGCCTCCGGGGTGAGGGAGACCTGTTCGCGGATATCCACCGGTGCGGTGTTGTGGTTGATGCCCAGAGCCAGTATGTTCATGGTGTCGTTGCGCGGCGCAATCCAACCATTCTACCACGGGCGAACTATGGCATCATTGCACGAATGGTATAGCCCGTACTGCCCGAGGATAGTGCCCAGATGAGCGATTCCCCGTTGACCGGCATCCGTGTGGTGCTGGTGGAAACCCATTACGCCGGCAATATCGGTGCCACGGCCCGTGCCATGAAAACCATGGGACTGCGGGATCTGTGGCTGGTGGCCCCCCGTTGTACGTTGAATGCGGAAGCCCGCATGATGGCGGCCTCGGCCCAGGATGTACTGCAAGGTGTCCAGCAGGTGGAGCGGCTGGAACAAGCCCTGGCTGGTGTGGATCTGGCCGTGGCCCTGAGCCATCGTGGCCGCAGCGCCGATTGGCCGGTGTGGGATGTGGAGGAAACCGCCGATGCGGTGCTGGGGCAGGTGGCCCGGGGAGCCAGTGTGGCACTGGTGTTCGGGCCGGAGCCTTCCGGCCTGCGCTCGGAGCATCTTTACCAGTGCCAGGCGCAATGCCGTATTCCTTCCCATCCGGATTGCTCCAGTCTCAATCTGGCACAGGCGGTACAGGTCGTGTCCTATGCGCTCTATCGCCGGCAGGCGGCGCCGGTGGCAGGTTCCACGCCACCACAACGGGCGGAACGCAAGGCGCTGGAGGCCTTTTTTACCCTGCTGGATACCTTGCTATGTGAAAGTGATTTCGCCCTGGCGCCGAGGGAAAAGGTGCTGGCCCGGCTCAAGGCTATTTATCTCAAGGCGGGCCTGACGCCCAGGGAGCTGGGATTGTTGCACGGCTTCATGGCCAGCTTGAAAGAAAAGATGACTCAGAAAGGCCAGAGGTAATCCAGCCAGCTTTTACCGGTTTTCTCCATGGGGTGCTTGAGGTTCTGCCGGTTGGCGGCCAGGGTCTGGCGGGTGTCGGCGGCCAGCCTGGGTTTGTTCAGCCCGTCGTAGGCCTGGGCCAGGATTTCCAGCGCCTCGATGCTCTGCGGGGTTTCCGGAAAATGCTCGATGGTATAGCGCGCGCGGTTCTGGGCAGCAATCCAGGCACCCCGGCGCAGGTAGTAGCGAGCCACCTGCAGTTCCTGTTCGGCCAGCAGGTTCTTGAGATAGACCATGCGCTGGCGGGCATCGGCGGCATAGCGGCTATCCGGGAAACGGTTGATCAGATCGCTGAAATCGTAAAAGGCCTGTTCAGAAAACTGCAAGTCGCGGGAGTATCTGGCTTCTGGCAGGAAGCGGTCGAAAAAATTCTTGCTGCGTTCGAAATTCACCAGTCCCTTGAGATAATAGGCATAGTCCACCTGCTTGTGGGTGGGGTAGGTGCGGATGAAGCGCTTGGCCGCTGCCAGTGCCTTTTCCGGCTGGTCATTGCGAAAATAGGCATAGGCCAGTTGCAGCTGTGCCTGTTCGGCATAAGGGCTGAAGGGGAAGCGGGCCTGCAGGCGGCGCAGATACTGCGTGGCCCGCGGGAAGTTGCCGACCTTCAGGGCATGTTCGGCATCTTCATACAGCTGGGCTGCGGTCAGGGTTTCCGTTTCATGGGTCTTGCCCTTGGTGCTGCTGCAGCCCGTGCTGCCCAGCAACAGGGCCAGTGCCGCTAGCAGAACGGCGGTATGCAGGAATGTCTTTTTCACTTCAGTGTGTACCTGGCGCATGCAAATCAGCGCGCAAGGATAGCGCATCAAAGGTTAATGAACCAGAAAGGTATGGCAGGAGGTTGATTGGTCTCGGTCCCGGCTGTGGAAATGTGATGCAATGGGCGCTCCGCTGCAAGAATATGTGGCAGGATCGGGTCAAACCACAAGATCGACGGGTATCGGGAGAGAGACACTCATGCGGAAACTCATGGAACGGGCCAGAACGGGCCTGTGTGGCGCATGCCTGTTGCTGGTCGGGCTGCCTGCCCTGGCAGCTTCCGGTTGCGATGATTTGAGTGCCATCGCCGAGACGGCGAATGTAGATTATGAAAGCCAGATTCAACCCATCTGGAATGCCAACTGTGCCGGTTGCCATACCAATGGGGGCAGCAATGGCGGGTTGAAACTGGATGCCGGCCAGTCACTGGATAATCTGGTGCGCATCCGTTCCACCAGCAGTAGCCTGCGGCGGGTGGAACCTGGCCAGGCGGCACAATCCTTTCTCTTCCAGAAGCTCAACTGTGACCAACCAGATGCCGGGGCACGTATGCCCCAGGGTGGGCAGTTGAGCATGACCCTGCAGGCACTGGTTCGGGATTGGATCAACCAGGGTGCACTGGCGCAGGCTGGGGCTTCCAATTCACCGCCCCAGGCCCAGGATGACCGTGCCAGTACCGCTTTTGGTGAGGCGGTGAGCATTGATGTGCTGGCCAATGACAGCGATGCCGATGGTGACACACTCTCGCTGGTTTCCGTGGCCGACCCGGCTCAGGGCACGGCCGTGATTCAAAACGGCCAGATCCTGTACACGCCGGATTTCGGCTTCAGCGGCAGTGATGGTTTCAGCTACAGCGTTTCTGACGGGCAGAACACGGCCACGGCACAGGTGAGCGTATCCGTGGCGGCAGCTCCCTTCGAGCTGAATTTCGGCCTGTCCGGTTCCTGGTTCAATGCCGCCACCGACGGGCAGGGTTTTGTCTTTGAAGTGGTACCCGACGATCAGGTGCTGGTGCTCTACTGGTACACCTACGCCAGCGACGGGCAGGGTGGCCAGCAGTGGCTGGTGGGTGCCGGCCCCTACAGTGGCAACCGCGCCATGGTGGATCTGCAACGGCCTGCCGGTGGCCTGTTCGACCAGGCTGGTGGCGTGGTGCGTGAAGACTGGGGCAGTGTGGAGATCGTATTCACTTCCTGCACCGAAGGCGAGTTTCATTACAGCTCCACCGTGGATGGTGTCAGCGGCAGCATTCCCATGGTGCGCATTACCGCCGACCCCTTGTGCCAGGCGCTGCTGGATCAGCAGGGGGCACAGTGAGACGCGCTGTCCCGTGGTTGTTCCTGTTGCTATGGCTGGCTGCGGCCCATGCCGAGGTGCCGCAGGCACAATGGTCGCCTTTGCAGGGGGAGGGCAGCGTCCGCCTGGCGGATTATCGGGGCCAGCTGGTCTGGCTGGATTTCTGGGCATCCTGGTGCGGCCCGTGCCGGAAATCCCTGCCCGCCTACCAGAAGCTCTGGGAACGCTACCATGCACGCGGGTTCACGGTTTTGGCGGTTTCGCTGGATGAAGACCGGGCGGCGGCACAACGGATGGTTGAGCCCATGGCGCTGGCTTATCCCCTGCTCTGGGATATGAATCAGGACTCGCCCCAGTCCTTTGGTGTGCGCGCCATGCCCATGGCCTTTCTCATTGATGCGGATGGGGAAGTGGTCTGGTCCCATGCGGGGTTTCGCCCGGGTGATGAGGTGGAAATCGCCCGCCAGATCGAGGCTCATCTGCCATGAAGCCGCTTTTGTGTGTCTTCCTCATGCTCGCTACCTTGACCGGTTGCGCCACCGTGCAGCCCTGGCAACGAGGCACTCTGGCGCGAGCGGACATGCAGCTGCGCTATCCGGCTGCCGACCAAACCCTGTGTGATCACATCTTCGCCGCCAAGGAGGCGGCTTCCGGCGGCATGGGTGCCCATGGAGGGGGCTGTGGCTGCAACTGATCGCAAGCTGCGACAAGGCTTGCAGCGGCTTTCCTTGCAGGCGGCGGCATTGGCGGTTTTGCCGGTACAGGCCGCCGAGCCACCGGAAGCCGGCCTGACCCTGCGCCAGAGCTTGTATCAGGAAGCGGATTTACCAGCAGATCAGTTGCAGTTTGGCAGCAACCGGCGTTATCGCATCCACATCAGCGAACTGCAAGCCGAGCTGCCGCTGGGCCGGCGCCAGGACTGGGGCTTGCGCATCCAGGCCAGTCACGAGAGCATGAGTGGTGCCTCGCCCATGGCCAGCATTCGTGGAGAAAACGACCAGCCACGCCTGCTGATGAGCGGCGCGACCATTCGTGAGACGCGCAATGATCTGAATGTAGTGCTGACCTGCTACCGGCCCGCGGGCACGCAGGGGTTTTCCCTGTATCTGTCGGAGGAAAACGATTACCGCTCCCGTGGTGGCGGCTGGTTCTTCAGCCGGGATTTCGACCGCAAGCACACTACCTTCAGTCTGAGTGCCCAGGCCTATCAGGACCGGTTGCGCCCCACCGACGCCGAACTGTACGGGCGGATCATTGCAGCCAGCAAGCAGCGCCGCCTGCTGGAAGCCGGCCTGACCCGGGTGATCAATGCGGAAACCCTGGCCAGCGTGTCGATCAGCCGTACCTGGCTGGATGGTTATCTGTCCGATCCCTACAAGCTGGCGGATGTGCGCCCGGACCGCAACGGCCAGTGGACGGCCAGCCTGCAACTTCGTCATTTCTGGAAGCCCTGGCAACTGGCACAGCATCTGGACTGGCGCTACTACAAGGATGATTTCGGCACCCGGGCACATACCTGGCAGCTGTCGGCTTTTCGCCGGTTGGGGCCGGTGCATCTGGGTCTGAGCCTGCGGGCCTACCGCCAGAGCGCGGCCCGTTTCTACACGCCCTTCGCCTTTGAACTGCCGCCGGATGTGGCACAGAGCAGTGATTTTCGCCTGTCCGCCTTCGGCGCGCTGGCCGCCAACCTCAGCGCCCGCTGGCAATGGCGGGACTGGGCCCTGACCGCCGTGGCGCAGCGTTATCATGCCGAGGCCGGCTGGGGACTGGACAGAACCGGTCCGGCCCATCCGGCCCTGCTGGATTTTTCCCGTCTGACCCTGGAGCTGCACTATCGCTTCTGAATGGTTGCAGGCGGATTTCACCGCCATGGGCTGCCCCTGTGAAATACGCCTGCTGGCTGAACGGCCACGGCGGGCCATCGAGGCGGCAGTGGAAGAAATCCGCCGTCTGGAACACAAGTACAGCCGCTGGCAGCCGGACAGCTGCTGGTTACGGACGCTTTCCGCCGCCAGCAAACCGGCGGGGGCCGTACTGGATGCGGAAACGGAACAGCTGCTGCGCTTCGCGCTGGAAGCCTGGCAGTTGACCGAAGGGCATTTCCACCCCGGTCTACTGCCACTCTGGCAATACTGGCAGCAGGTGGAGCAACCGGATGACGCTACCATTGCCGCCCTGCTGGCGCAGGCGGATTTGTCCGGGCTGCGTCTGGAAAACGGACAGCTGTGGTTGGCCGAGGGGCTGGAACTGGACCTGGACGGGCTGGTAAAGGAATATGCCGTGGACCGGGCCACGGAAGTCCTGCTGCGAGAGGCCGGTTCGATCGCGGGTGCGCAGGTCAATCTGGGCGGGGATGTGCGCGTGGCCGGGCCCGAGCCCCAGCGGGTGGGCATCGTCAGCATGGGCGGGGTTTCCCGAAGGGTCTGGCTGCGTGATCAGGCACTGGCCAGCAGCGGTACCCGCGAGCGCGGGCGGGAGATTCAGGGCCGCTGGTACAGTCATCTGATCCATCCCCAAACCGGCTGGCCCCTGCCGGGCAGGGACTTGCAATTGAGCGTATGCTCCCCCACTTGTCTGCTGGCTGGTACACTCAGCACCGCCGCGCTGCTGATGGGGGAAGCGGGGCCGGACTGGCTGCGCCGGGCCGGCGTGCCTTTTCTCTGGCAGCAAGGTGAGCGACAGATCGACCATCTCTGGAATGACGGAGCTTGAAGCATGCGCAAGATCGAGCAGGATTTTCGGGTGAACTTCAGCGAAGCCGGCGTTCGCCTGGATCAATTGCTGGCCCGGCACTGGCCGGCCTATTCCCGCAGCCGGCTACAGGCCTGGTGCAAGGACGGCAGCATACAAGTGGATGGCAAGACCGCCCGCCCCGGGCAGAAGATGAAGGGCGGCGAGCAGGTGACCCTGCGCGCGGAACTGCCGGAGGAAGGCCGGGTGGAAGCCCAGGACATTCCGCTGGACATCATCCACGAGGACGAACATATCCTGGTGATCAACAAGCCTGCGGGGTTGGTGGTGCATCCGGCGGCCGGTAACCCGGACGGCACGCTGATGAATGCCTTGCTGCACCATGACCCCGGCCTGAACGCGGTACCACGCGCGGGCATCGTTCACCGGCTGGACAAGGACACCTCCGGCCTGCTGGTGGTGGCGCGCACTCTGCCGGCGCACAAGTCGCTGGTGGATCAGCTGCACGACCGCACCGTGCACCGGGAATACTATTGCGTCACCTACGGTCAGGTGATCGCCGGCGGTACCATCGACTTGCCCATCGGCCGCGATCCGGCCGACCGCACCCGCATGACGGTGGTGGACGAAGGCAAGGAGGCCATCACCCATTACCGGGTGGAAGACCGCTGGCAGCATTTCACCGGCCTGGAAGTGCATCTGGAAACCGGACGTACCCACCAGATTCGCGTACACATGCACTGGATCGAACACCCCCTGCTGGGTGATCCGGTCTACGGTGGTCGCCTGCGTCTGCCGCGTGGCGCCAGTGATCCCCTGAAGGAAGTCCTGCAGGGGTTTCGCCGTCAGGCCCTGCATGCGCGCAAGCTGTCGCTGGTGCACCCCGGCAGCTTCGAGGAAGTAACCTTTGAAGCGCCCTTGACGGCGGATTTGCAGCACCTGCGGCAGGTGCTGGATGCGGAAGATGGGCTGGCATCCGCTTGAACTGGGCCAGCCCGCGACGGTCTGCCTGGGATACACCACCCGGGAAGGGGGTGTCAGCGCATCACCCTGGGACAGCTACAACCTCGGCATGCATTGTGGCGACCGCCCGGAAGCTGTCGCTGAAAACCGCCGGCGGCTGGCCGAACAGGCCGGCGTGACGCCGCGCTGGTTGCGGCAGGTGCATGGCTGTGCCGTGGCGGCCCGTCCGGCAGCACACGCCGACCATGAACTGCCCGAGGCCGATGCGGCCTGGACCGACCGGCCCGGTGAAGCGCTGGCCATTCTGACGGCGGATTGCCTGCCGGTATTGTGCTGGTCGGAAAGCGGCGACTGGGTCGGCGTGGCCCATGCCGGCTGGCGTGGTCTGGCCGCCGGTGTGCTACCGGCCCTGCTGGCTGCCGCGCCGGTACCACCGGGCCGGTTGGCCTGCTGGCTGGGGCCGGCCATCGGCCCACAGGCCTACGAGGTGGATCAACCGGTACGGGCGGCCTTCAGTCACTGGTCCGGCCCCTGGCAGGCCGCCTTTCAGCCCGCCCGGCCGGGTCACTGGCAACTGGACCTGTTTGCCCTGGCACGTCTGCAATTGCAACAGGCGGGTGTGGGGAGCATTCATGGTGGCAATGACTGCACCTTCAGCCAGCCCGAGCGCTTTTTCTCCTATCGCAGGGACGGGCGGACCGGCCGGCAGGCGGTGATGGCCTGGTTGCAGTAGTCTCTTTTGTTCAGGGCTGGTGCCGGAGCCAGTCTTCCAGCATCAGGCGGGCGGCCACGCCGTCGAGCTGGCCGGCCTGCTTGCGCCGGGTCAGCCCCTGTTCCCGGCCACTCTTGTACCAGCTTCGTGCCGCCTGGGTACTGTGGCGCTCGTCCCAGTGTTCCACCGGCAGGCCGGTACGTTCGCCCAGTGCCGTGCCGAACTGGCGGGCCTTTTGACTGGTGGGGGTCACTTCCCCCTCCGGGCCCAGTGGTGCGCCGATGATCAGCCGTTGCGGCTTCCATTCGGCAATCAGGGCTTCCAGCCGTGGCCAGTCGGGTGCGTTCTGCACGGCGGGTACGGTGGCCAGCGCCTGGGCCGTGCCGGTCAGGGTCTGACCTACCGCCACGCCGATCTTGCGATGGCCGTAGTCGAAACCCATGACCACCTGTGCCGGGCTGTTCATGCGTGGCCGGAATTTGGATAGATACTGTGGATATCCACGCCAGCCCGCCGCGCCGCGGCCTCCCAGCGCTTGCCACAGGGGGTGTGGAAAACCACTTCCGGATCACTGGGGCCGGTGAGCCAGAAGTTGTTTTTCACCTCCTCTTCCAGTTGCCCCGGCCCCCAGCCGGCAAAGCCCAGGGCCACCAGATGCGCGGCCGGGCCATCGCCGCGACCGATGCGGTAGAGCAGGTCCAGCGAGGAGGTCATCTGGAAATGTGCATTGATGGGCAGGGTGGCTTCGCCGGGGGTTTCCAGTGGCGGGTGGAGGATGAAACCATTGTCTTCCTGCACCGGCCCGCCGGTCATCACCGGTTCTTCGGCCCGTTGCGGGTCGATGTCGTGCTGATCCAGTTGTTGCAGCAGTTCGCCCAGCGTGGTGTCCGAGGGGTGGTTGATGACCAGTCCCAGCGAGCCTTCCTCGCTGTGGGAACAGACCAGGACCACCGAGCGGGTGAAATAGGGCCCGGCCAGGCCGGGCATGGCAATGAGGAACTGGCCGGTGAGCTGGTTGAAATCCTGTGCCTGTGTCATTGACTGGACCCCAAACGGTTGCCTGGCAGGTATTGCCAGGTTCTGGTGATGTTCAGTATATCCGTTTCCTTGAGAATGTCTTCCGGCAGGGGCGCGAAGGGCGAGGCGAGGCGGATGATGCGCAGGGTGGCTTCATCCAGTACCCGGTGGCCGGAGGGTTGCAGAATCTCGATATTGATCACCTTGCCGTCGGCATCCAGCGCCACGGAAACCACCAGTGAGCCGGTCAGGTGCTGGCGGCGGGCCTGATCCGGGTAGTTCAGGTTGCCCACCCGTTCCACTTTTTTCACCCAGGCTTGCATGTAGGCGGCATAGATGCTTTCGCGGGTATTGGCGGAGATGAACTTGCGCCTTGGCCGTTTGGCATAGCGTTTCAGATCCTGGTTGATTTCCGCCTCCAGCCGCGCCAGATCCATGCTTTGCTGCAGAATCCGGCCCGCCCTGGTACGGGGCTTGGGTCGGGGTTGTTGCTGTGCCAGTGCCGTGGTGCGTTGGCGGCTGTTTTGGCTGGTCAGCTCAGGGGTCTGCTGACGCTGTTCTGCCCGGGGCTGTTCATTGCGCCGTTTTTGCCGTGCCAGCCCCTTGCGCAGGGGGGAGGGGCCGGCCACCGGGCTTTGCGGCCGGTCGGGCTCGACTTCGCTGCCGCCGCCCTGCTGGTTGGCCTGGGCGAGAAAATCGGCCTTTTCCGGTGCCTGTTCGCTTTGTTTGTGTACCAGAATGACATCCAGTTCCGGCAGTGGCGGTTCCTTGGGTTTGAGACTGGCGGAAAAGCCCACGCCGAGAATGAAGATGGCATGCAGGACGATGGCCAGCGTCAGGCTGATGCCGAAACGGTCCTGGTCATTGACGTCAGGGGTGGGTCGCATGGGCCTGTTCAATGGCATCCAGCAGTTGACCGGCGATGTTGAGGCCGAACTGGCGGTCCAGTTCGCGGATGCAGGTGGGGCTGGTGACATTGATTTCCGTCAGCCAGTCACCAATGACATCCAGGCCGGCAAAGAGCACGCCACGACGACGCAGCTCCGGCCCGACTTCGCGTGCGATCCATTCGTCCCGTTCGGACAGCGGTTGACCCCGGCCCGTACCTCCCTTGGCCAGGTTGCCGCGAAAATCCTCCTTCGAAGGAATGCGCGCCAGCGCGTAGGGCACCGGTTCGCCATTGACCAGCAGAATGCGCTTGTCGCCCTCGCTGATTTCCGGCAGATAGCGCTGGGCCATGATCAGGTGCCGGCCTTCCTGTGTCAGGGTTTCGATGATCACGTTGAGATTGGGGTCATGTGCGGAGGAACGGAAAATGGAAGCGCCGCCCATGCCATCCAGCGGCTTGAGAATGATCTCGCCCTGCTCGGCGGCGAAGGCGCGCAGGTGTGCCCGGCTGGCGCTGACCAGCGTGGGCGCGCAACACTGGGGAAACCAGGCGGTGAACAGCTTTTCGTTGGCGTCCCGCAGTGCCTGGGGGTGGTTGACCACCAGCGCGCCCAGATCCTGCGCCCGTTGCAGCACGTGGGTGGCGTAGATGTAGTCCATGTCGAACGGTGGGTCCTTTCGCATCAGGATGATCAGACCCGCTTCCAGAGCTTGAATGGCCGCCGGCCCGAGGGGGTGGTGCTGAAAATGCACGGGCGGGCCATCCCGATATTCCAGTTCAATTTCCGTGGCCAGTGCCAGCGGCTGGCCATCACGCAACTCCAGGGCCTGCGGTTGTGTGTAGAGCACGCGCCAGCCCCTGCGACGGGCTTCCAGCAGCATGGCCAGGGTGGAATCCTTGACCGGGTGGATGCTTTCCAGTGCATCCATCACAACCAGCAGTGTTTTCATTGATGAACCGTGTTTGCATGTCCGGGGTGGCGCTATTGTACCCTGTGCATGGGTTCTGCTGTAAAAACATGGGCACATCTATGAACAAGGGGCGTTTTTTTTGCTATCCTCGGAAATTGCTGAAACTTCGGCCATTTGGCCGCTATAGTTCGATAATTTTCTAGGCAACCGATGTTCGGGAGCCGCTTGACTAGCGAAGGGAAGGGTTTCTGTGGAAGCTACGGCAAACGAAGAAGAGTTCACCGGGCTGAAAGTGATGGTGATCGACGACAGCAAGACCATCCGCCGCACGGCGGAATCGTTGCTGAAAAAGGCCGGTTGTGATGTGGTGACCGCCATTGACGGGTTCGAGGCGTTGTCCAAGATCGCCGACCACAAGCCGGATATCATTTTTGTGGATATCATGATGCCGCGACTGGATGGCTACCAGACTTGCGCGCTGATCAAGAACAACAGCCTGTTCAAGCAGACACCGGTCATCATGCTGTCCAGCAAGGATGGCCTGTTCGACAAGGCACGTGGGCGCATCGTGGGTTCCGAGGAGTATGTCACCAAGCCCTTTACCCGGGACGAACTGCTTGGCGCCATTCGCAAGCATGCCCGTACTCACTGACCACCCGTCTTCCGGGGGAGAGGATTTGCATGCAGGTACAGAATGAAGCATTTGCACTGTTGCAGGATCTGGAACGCCGCAGCCTGATTCATGCGGTGGGACTGCCGGAACAGGAAGGCGCCGGAGATGCCTGGACGGGTGTGGGTTTTCGACTGCATGGACAGGCGTTGGTGGCGGCCATTGACGAGATTGCCGAAATCATGCCGCTACCGCCGGTTACGCCGGTGCCCATGGCACAGGCCTGGGTGGTCGGGCTGGCCAACGTGCGGGGCACGCTGATTCCCGTGATCGATCTGCACCATTATCTGTTTGGCGAGCCGATGGGCCGCAACAAGCGGAGCCGGGTGCTGGTGGCCCGGCATGAAAGCGGTGATGTGGGGTTGCTGGTGGAAGAGATGCTGGGCCAGCGACATTTCACCACCGAGGACGAGGTCGAAACGCCGGTCGTGGACGAGCCCATGCGGCCACTGGTGGAAGGGGCGCTGCAGCAGGGCGAGGCTGTCTGGGCCCGTATTCATTTTGATCGTTTGTTCGAACAGGATCGATTCATGCAAGCCGCCGCCTGACAGGCGGCCTTTGAAAACTGGGGAGTTTTTTTATGAGTAGCACCGCAGCCAACGTAGGCGAATCCCGTTCCACCATCAACTTTCTCTTTGTGTTGTTGGTGGTGGTTCTGGTCGCTGTTCTGGGCAACTTCCTCTGGTTGGGCCTGAAAAACGTGGATGACCGGATTTATCTGCAAAATACTTCCGAAATCCAGATCATGTCCCAGCAGATGGTTAAATACGCCAGGGAGTCGGCGCGAGGCAACTATGAAGCCTTCAACGAGCTTCGGGCCATCAAGAAGAAACTGCAGGAAGACGTGGACAATGTCACCAAGGGCAACGAAGCTTTGGGCCTGCCCCCGCCACCGTCTGCCGTGGCCGATGAAGTGCATGAACTGGAGCAGACCTGGAAGCCCATGGCCGAGGCGGCCGATCTCATTCTCTCCAAGGAGACGGTGATTTCCGAACTGGCGGATACCATTCAACGTTTCAACCAGAACATGTCGGTGTTGCAGACCCGTGCCGACCTGATGAACCAGTTGCTGACCAAAAAACGGGTGCCCGGGCGCACGGTGTACATCTCCAGCCAGCAGCTGGTGCTGGCCAACCGGATGCTGAAGGAGGTGGCGGATATCCAGTCCGGCGGCCCGGAAGCGGTTTCGGCCGCGGATGCCTTTGGTCGTGATGCCGCGGCCTTTGGCCGTATCCTCACGGCCCTGCTGGATGGCGACAAGGAGATGGGTGTCAAGGCCATCACTGACCAGGAAGCCTTGAAACTGCTGGGTGGGGTCTACAATGCCTTCGAGGAAATCAGCCAGGATGTGGAAAACATACTGCAATCAGCCACCCAGGTGTTCGACGTCACCGAAGCGGCTGAAAATATCTTCCTGGATTCGGAAGCCCTGCGTTTGAATGCAGAGCAACTGGCCGCCGCCTATACGGCCTACGCTGAAAAACGGTTGCTTCCCTCCGTGCTTTCCGGCCTGGCCATTGCCGCCATTGCGGCCCTGCTGATTCTCATCATTGCCTGGATGTTCTACCGTGAACAGGTGCAACGCCGTCGGGTGACGGAACAGCTCAACCAGCGGAACCAGGAGGCCATTCTGCGCCTGCTGGACGAGATGGGATCTCTGGCTGAAGGGGATCTGACAGTAAATGCCACGGTGACCGAGGACATTACCGGCGCCATCGCGGACTCGGTGAACTTCGCCGTGGAAGCCCTGCGTAGCCTGGTAACCACCATTAACGAAACCGCCGAACTGGTGGCAACTTCCGCCCAGGAAGCCCAGGCCACGGCAACCCACCTGGCCGAAGCCTCCGAGCATCAGGCCCAGCAGATCACCGCGGCCTCTGCGGCGGTAAACGAGATCGCCGTCTCCATTGACGAGGTGTCCAAGAACGCTGCGGAATCCGCTGATGTGGCCCAGCGCTCGGTGGCCATCGCCCACAAGGGCGCCGAGGTGGTGCGCCAGAGCATTGAAGGCATGGATGACATTCGCGAGCAGATTCAGGAAACCTCCAAGCGAATCAAGCGACTGGGTGAATCCTCCCAGGAGATTGGCGACATCGTGGAGCTGATCAACGATATTGCCGAACAGACCAACATTCTCGCCTTGAACGCGGCCATTCAGGCGTCGTCCGCCGGTGAGGCCGGTCGCGGTTTCGCGGTGGTGGCCGACGAAGTGCAGCGACTGGCCGAGCGCTCCACCAACGCCACCAAGCGAATTGAAACGCTGGTGAAAACCATTCAGGCCGATACGTTCGAGGCGGTGAAATCCATGGAAGAAACCACCGCCGAGGTGGTTAGCGGAGCCCACCTGGCCGAGAACGCCGGTGAGGCGCTGAACGAGATTGAAAAGGTGTCCAATGATTTGGCGGACCTGATTCAGAACATCTCCGAGGCGGCCCGGCAACAGTCGGCTGCTGCCACCAACATTTCCGGCACCATGAACGTGATTCAGGAAATCACCACCCAGACCTCGGCCGGTACCGAACAGACAGCCGAGTCCATTGGTCGTCTGGCGGAACTGGCGACGGAATTGCGCAAGTCGGTGGCCGGCTTCAAGCTGCCGGGTTAACGGGTACGATTGCACATGTCAGGCGCACCGCTGAGACAATCCAAACTGCCTGCCGAAGGAGGGGGCATGGATGATCACAGCTTCTACTGGTGGTCGAAGAAACTGGAAGAACGAGCCGGCATTGTCATTCCGGCCAGTCGCAAGCAGTTTCTGGCCAGCAATCTCAACCAGCGCGTGCATGCCAACAACTGTGCCAATGAAGAGGAATACTACGCAAAAGTGCTGGAAGGCCCCCTGGGGGCGCGGGAATGGGCGCAGCTTATCGACTGTCTTACGGTCCATCAGACGCATTTTTTTCGTCATCTGCCCTCGGTGGATCTGGTGCAGACACTGGCCCGTGAATGGTATGCACAGGGAGAGGGTAAAAAACGGGAGCTGCATGCCTGGAGCGTGGGCTGTTCCACGGGAGAGGAAGCCTGGACACTGGGGATGATCCTGGGCACGGAAGCGGCCGCATACCAACAGGCCTATTTCAGCGTGCTGGGGACCGATGTCAGTCAGCCGGCCTTGAGCCTGGCCCGTCAGGCCCGTTATGACCGTGACCGCTTGCGTGAAATCCCGTCCAGCTACCGGGAACGCTGGTGCCTGCCGGATGATCTGGGTTTCAGTATTCATCCGGATCTGCGCCGGCGGGTGGCCTTTGCAACGCTGAATTTGTTGGACAAGAGTGCGGCACCCATTCTGTCCAATCTGGATTTGATCTTTTGTCAGAATGTCTTGATTTATATGCCACGCCGTACACGGCACCAGATACTGGACCGATTTGCGGCACTGTTGCGTCCGGGAGGCGTATTGCTGTTGGGGCCGGGAGAGGTCATGAACTGGGCGCATGAAGAAATGACGCCGGTGGACCACCCCAGAACCCTGGCCTTCCGTCGTCGAGAAAGAGGAAAACAAGCATGAAACTGCAGCAGGAAATCGACCACTCCACGCTGAGCTGGGTCAAGAACGAGCTGGATCTCACCCTGAAGCAGGCCATCGAGGCACTGGAGGCCTATTCCGAAGACCGGGATGACAGCAGCCAGATGCGTTTTTGTGCCACCTATTTGCACCAGGTACAGGGCACATTGCGCATGGTGGAACTCTATGGCGCTGCCCTGCTGGTGGAGGAAATGGAACAGCTGGCCGTGGATCTGCTTGAAGGCCGGGTGGACGATGAGGAAGCCGCCTTTGATGTGTTGATGCGCGGCATGGTGCAACTGCCAGACTATCTGGATCGCCTTGTGTCCGGCCATCGGGATATTCCGGTGGTGTTTCTGCCGCTGGTCAATGAAATTCGCGCCTTGCGGGGTCAATCCCTGGCCACCGAAGGTGCCCTGTTCAATCCGGATCTGAGCCTGGGTGTGCCGGAAAGCCTGCCTGGCCCGGCGCGCCGCTATGCTGACAAGGTCCTGCGGCCCAATATCGCCCGCCTGCGTGCCGCCTATCAGGTGGGTCTGCTCAAGTGGTTCAAGGATGGGGCCAGCGCGGATCTCTACCGGCGCATGGGCCTGTTGTTCGAGCGCCTGCTTTCGGTCAGTTCGGAGCCTGCATTGCGGCAACTGTTCTGGATTACAGGCGGGGTGGTGGAAGCACTGCAGAATGATGCGCTGGAGTTGTCCAACAGCGTCAAATCCCTGTTCGGCAAGGTGGATCTTGAACTGCGCAAGATGGCCCTGAGTGGTGAGCGCCATTTCCGCCAGAACCCGCCGGAAGCCGTGATTCGCAACCTGCTCTACTATGTGGCGCAGGCACAGCCCGGTAGCTTGCTGGTGGACCAGATCAAGGCACATTACGATCTCGATGCCCTGCTGCCACGCGAAGAAGATGTGGAACATGCCATGGGCACCATGTCCGGACACAACCGGGAAGTGCTCAGCTCGGTCGGTACCGTGCTCAAGGAAGAATTGCTGGGCGTCAAGGAACAGCTGGATCTGCTGTTGCGTAAGTCGGACACCCGGGGCGAGTCGCTGGCGGAACTGTTACCCGTATTGAGCAAGGTGCGTGAAACCCTGGCCATGCTGGGGATCGGCTATGCGCAACATGTTGTCGAGGATCAGATTGGCCGCATCGAAGCCCTGCAGACCAGTGAAGAACCGGTGGCAGAAACCGATCTGCTGGAAATTGCCGGTTCCCTTCTGACGGTGGAATCTGCACTGGACGACCATATCCAGAGTCTTGGCCTGGCGGACGAAACCAGCGAAGAAAACGACCAAGGTCCGGATCTGCCGGGCAGTGAAGTGCAGGAACTGCTGAAACGCCTGATCGAGGAGGTCAACACCAACCTTTCACAAGTCAAGGAATCTCTGGTTCGCTTTATCGAAGCCCCCTGGGACCATAATGCCCTGCAGGATCTGCCGGGCAAGCTGCAAGAAGTTTCGGGTGCCTTGCGCATGCTGGAGATGGAGGAACCCGCCACCATCATGCGCGGTGTTGGACAATATGTGCAACAGGACCTGCTCGATCAGCAGCAGATACCCAGCACGCGCCAGCTGGAGCTGTTGGCCGATGCCATCGCGGGCATGGAGTATTTCATGGAAGCGCTGGTGGATCGGCGGTCGCCAGGGCAGGTGCTTACCCATATCGCCTCCGCATTGGAAGCCCTGCGCAGTTCCGAGCCGGCGTCGGTGGCAGCCCCCGTGGAAACCGATGAAGTCTCACTGGATACGCTGGAATATTCCGAAGATCTGTTGTCGGAAGAACCGGAAACAATCGAGCCGGACATAGGCCTGCAAGATGATTCGGGCGCGCTGAGCCCGGTAACGGAATCCGGGGAAACCGGCGAGCCGGAAGAAGCAGACATGCTGCCGGCCTTCTCCGATACCGAAACGGAGTTGACCGATACCGAAATGGAGTTGGAGGAAGCAGAGGCGGATAAAGCTGGTGAGGAACCGTTTGTCGAAGTGCCGGTTTCCGAAGAGACCCATCAAACTGAGACTCAACCTGCCGAGCCCGACATCACCGAAGCCGTGGCCCTGGAGCTGCCGGAAGCGGCACAGGCCATCGACATCCCTCCGGTTGTCGAAGCAGATGATGAAGAGTTGCTCAACATCTTCATCGAAGAAATGGCGGAGAACATGGGCAGCATGGTGGAACAACACCAGGCCTGGCAACAGAACCCGGAGGATGCGCAGGCGCTGTCTTCCATCCGCCGTTCCTTCCATACCCTCAAGGGCTCCGGGCGCCTGATTGGCGCCAAGCGAACGGGCGAGTTCAGCTGGCACATGGAGAACATGCTCAACCGGCTGATTGACGGCAGCATCGAAGCTTCACCGGCGCTCAAGGGGCTGCTGAATATCGCCATTCACCAGACCATCCCCGCCCTGTACAACCAGTTGGCCACACAGGCGGAAGGGCCCACGGAAGACGCGCTCAGGTTGCAAATGCACATGGCTGACCAGCTGGCGGAAAACCAGCCGGTGGACGATCGCTGGCTGGCCATGCTGGCGGGAGAAAGCGCGGGAAAGCCTGAAGCCGGCACTGATTCTCACCTGGACGAGGCTGCTGCCCCCGTGGCATCGGATGACACAGCCCAGGAAGAAACAGTGTCGGCAGCCGGGGATCATGTGGCAGAAACCTTCGAGATTGCGGATACAGAAAACCGTGATGATGAAGCAGAGACCACTGCCGAAAGCGATACAACCACAGCAGGCGAAGAGGTTGACGAAACCGGGGAAGACCGGGAAGAACCAGCAGCCGCAGCGGATGTGGATGATGAGCTGTTGGGTATCTTTGAAGTGGAAGCCCGTACCCATCTGGCAGTACTGCGTAATTGGCTGGATGCCGTTGCATCTGATTCGCGCGTGACGGAGGATGTGCGGGTTGCCTCCCATACCCTCAATGGCGCGGCCTCCATGACGGAATTGCCGGAAATTTCTGCCTTGACCGGGCCGCTGGAAGGAGTGCTCAAGCGCCTGCACCATCTGGGCCGCCCACTGGACGAGACCGCACAACCCGTCATTGAACAGACGCTCAATGTGCTGGAACTGCAAGTGGAACAGCTGGTCAATCGCCAGCCACTGGAATCGGCTCCTGACCTGCAGGCGGAACTGGAAGCGCTGAAGGCGGCACTGCCGGAACATGCGCCCATGGAAACCGCCACTGAAGAAACAGACGAGGAAGCGCCGGTTCAGGAAGAGGAATGGACGCTGGATGTGGATGACCTGCCTTTGGATGTGACTGACACCACGGAAGTCTCGACGGAAGAAGACGAAGCCATTGAGGAAATTCCGGTTCCGGTAGAAGATCTGTCGGAACTGGATCTGGACAACCTGGATGATCTGGAATTGACGCTGGGTGATGAAGCGGATGTGCTGGCGGAGCTGGATCAGGCAACCGAGGCGCTGAGTGCGTTGGCCGAGATGCCGGATTCGGAAGCCTCGGAAGATGAGGAAGATGCACTGACGCTGGATTGGCCCGAAGAACCAGAGGAAAACCACGAAGCACCGCTGGCCATGGATGATACGGCCAGTCCCGCAGGCGAAATGGAGAGTGTGGAGCTGGAAGCCACGCCAGAAGAACGGATGGAAGAGCCGGTTGAAGAACCGGCGACTGAAAGCGCTGAAGATACTGTGCCCGACGAGCCGGAAATGGCGATGTCGCAGCAGGATGAAACCCTCTCTGCGGCTGATGACCTGGCCCTGCGTGACGAGGAAACGGCGGAAAGTGAGGCCATCGCAGAGGATGAGAGCAATGAAACCCTGACAGAGGCAGTGCCCGCGCCAACGGATGATGCGATGGATCTGGAAGCAGAAGCTGCCGATACCGCTGGAGCAGCAGGCCTGGAAGACCCTGGCGCAGCGGGTGTAGAAGAAGACGGGGAAGATGCCCGTGACAAAGCAGGGGAAACGCAGCCGGTTGCCACAGAATCCGTTGAAAACACCCCAGCCCCGGAAAGTACTGTCGCACCCGTAACGGAAGACAAGCCACTGGATCTGGACGCGGAATTGGTGGGCATTTTTCTGGAAGAAGCGACCGATGTCACCGCTGATCTGGATCAGGCCCTGGAGCAATGGCAGCAAGGTGTGGATGAGCGGGAACCGGTGGATGCGCTGCAACGCAGCCTGCATACCCTCAAGGGCGGTGCCCGCACCATCGGCCTGGATGAGATCGGCGAACTGGCTCACCAGATGGAGTCGGTGCTGATGGCCATTCAGCAAGAAGCCATTGCGCCCACAACAGCCTGTGTGGAAGCGGAAACCCGGGCTTTTGACCATCTGCAAGAGAATATCGACCGGGTTCGCAAGGGCCTGCAACCGGCTGTGGATAGCCGCTTGCTGGAAGAATTGCGGGCACTGGCTGCCGGTGTGGAAGCCGAGCCCGCGGTGGAGGCCGAACAACGAAGGGAAGAACTACTGGAAGAACGCGAGGCCGAGCAGGCAGCCATCGAAGAGACACCCTCGGCCGAGCCGGTGGAGCCCGTGGCCACGCTGGGCAAGGCGCCTTCCTCGGTGGTACGCCCCAAACCCGCACGCAAGCAGGAAGAGCAAGCGGGCAAGCAGGAACTGATCCGGGTCCGTTCCGATCTGTTGGGCAAGCTGGTGAATTTTGCCGGTGAGGTTTCCATCTACCGTTCACGCCTGGAACAGCAGATGGGTGACTACCGCTTCAACCTGGATGAATTGCAGCAGACGGTGGTGCGTCTGCGTGACCAGTTGCGCAAGCTGGAAATCGAGACCGAGGCCCAGATTCTTTCCCGCTACCAGCGGGAGCACGAGCTGGAAGGCAGCGAGGAAGAAGAGTTCGACCCGCTGGAGCTGGACCGCTTCTCCACCCTGCAACAGCTCTCGCGCGCGTTGTCGGAATCGGTCAATGACCTGGTCAGCATTCAGGAGACCCTGGAGCAGTTGACCCGGGAGTCGGAAACCCTGCTGCTGCAACAATCGCGGGTCAGCACCGAGTTGCAGGAAGGCCTGATGCAAACCCGCATGGTGTCCTTCGACACCCTGGTGCCGCGTCTGCGCCGGATCGTGCGGCAGACGGCGGCCGAGCTGGGCAAGAAAGCCGTGTTGCGCGTGGAAGGTACGGAAGGCGAGATGGACCGCAATATCCTCCAGCGGATCACTGCGCCATTGGAACACACCCTGCGTAATGCGGTGGCGCATGGTATCGAATCCCCGCAAGCCCGCCAGGCCGCCGGCAAGCCCGAACAGGGTGAAGTCCGCATTCGTGTCAGCCGCGATGCCACCGATGTGGTACTGGAAATCACCGATGACGGTGCGGGCATCAATACCGAAAAAGTCCGTGCCAAGGCCATTGAACAGGGCCTGATAGCCGAGGATGCCGATCTTACTGAGCAGGAAACCTTTTCCCTGATCATGGAGTCCGGTTTTTCCACTGCTGAAGAAGTTTCACAGATCTCGGGCCGTGGTGTGGGCATGGATGTGGTCAGCACCGAGCTGAAACAGCTGGGTGGCACCATCACCATCGACTCAGAAGCCGGCAAGGGCACGAAATTTACCATCCGCCTGCCCTTTACCCTGGCGGTGACCCAGTCCATTCTGGTGAAAGTCTCCGATAGCACTTTCGCCATTCCGCTGGCTTCGGTGGAAGGCGTGGTACGCATGCCCGTGGAAGCCTTCCGTGAACTGATGACGGAAGAACCGCCGGAAATCGTTTATGGCGGGCGCGAGCACCCGGTACGCATCCTCGCCGAGATGATGGGCCTGCGGGAATCGACGGCCATGGACATGATCCAGGTGCCCATTCTGGTGGTACGCGCGGGTGACCAGACACTGGCGCTGAAAGTGGACGGCATCGTCGGCAACCGGGAAATCGTGGTAAAGCCGGTCGGGCCGCAGATCTCCACCATTGCCGGCATCTTTGGCGCCACCATCATGGGGGATGGCTCCGTGGTGCTGATTCTGGATATCGGTGCCCTGGCGCGGCAAGGCAAGATGCTGGTACACCGCCCGCAGGCAGAGGAATTGGCACAGGCGAGGACCCTGGAAGAACATCGCAAGCCGGTAATCATGGTGGTGGACGACTCCATCACCATGCGCAAGGTGACTTCGCGCGTACTGGAAAAACAGGATATGGAAGTGTTCACCGCCAAGGACGGACTGGACGCCCTGGAGCAATTGCAGGAACGCCAGCCGGATGTGATGTTGCTGGATATCGAAATGCCGCGCATGGATGGTTATGAACTGGCCACCCACATGCGCAATGACGAACGCCTGAAGCAGATTCCCATCATCATGATTACCTCGCGGACCGGTGAAAAACACCGTCAGCGGGCCATGGAGCTGGGCGTGGAGAAATATCTGGGCAAGCCCTATCAGGAAGAAGACCTGCTGCGGGAGGTGAGGGACAGCCTTGAACAGCGCGCGCACTGATCGGTCCAGCCGTTGTACGGCGGTGATCGAACTGGTCACCGATACCGCCGTGTTGCCGGACGCATTGAAAACCGTATTTCAGCGTTCGGGCATACGGCTGGCCGGCGTGCACCGCTGCCGGAAACATGGTTCCGCCCTGCAGCTGAAATCGAAGCAGCCGGTACTGGTCCTGATGCAGGATGATCTGCCGGACGCGGTGATGGAACAACTGCTTTCCCTGCAACAGCCCGTCTGGTTCGTGGACTGGGATGGTGAGTCCGTTCAGCCAGTGGTCAAGACCTTGATACACAAGCTGCAACCGCAACCATCCGTCGAACAAACCGTTACGGTCTCAGAAGATCCCGTCAGCGCGGATTACAACGAAACGGCCATGCCGACCACCTGGCTGCTGGCCGCATCCATCGGTGGGCCGGAAGCCATGCGCAACTTTCTTTCCCGACTGCCGGGAGACTTGCCGGCCTGTCTGATTCTGGCGCAGCATATCGGCCGGGAATTCCAGAATCAGCTGGTGCAGCAGTTGGATCAGGCCTCGCCCCTGCCGGTCAGGCTGATGGCCGAAGGCATGCGTCATGCTCCGCAACAGGTGCTGGTGGTGCCCTCCGACCAGCAGATACGGCTGGACGACGAAGGTCGTTTCCGCCTGAAGCCCGGCAAGCATCGTTTCACCCCGTGTATCGACCAGGTGGTTTCCGGCCTGTTGCCACAACTGGGTAACGAGCTGGGCATGATCGTCTTCAGCGGCATGTCCAGTGATGGCGTGGCGGGCAGCCATGCCGTGCATGTGGCCGGTGGACCGGTCTGGGTGCAAACGCCGGAAACCTGCGTGGTCGCTTCCATGGTGGAAGGCACCATGCGCAAGACCGAGACCGGCCTGGCCGGTTCCCCGGACGAACTGGCCGACATGCTGGTGAGTGTCTATCACTGAGGATTAACCATGTCAGAACTGATGAATGAAATACGCGGCGTCATGATTCCGGTGACCGGTGGTCATGTGGTGCTGCCCAACGCCGCCATTGCCGAACTGGTAGCCTACACGCCGCCGGGCAGCATGCCCTGTGAAGAGGACTGGGTGCTGGGTTTTATCAACTGGCGTGGCTGGCAGGTACCCCTGTTTTCCTTCTCGTTAATGGCGGAGCTGGCGGAAGAAGAGCGGGACAACACCGCGAGAGTGGCCATTCTGAAAGCCCTGACCGGCAGCACCAACATGCCCTTTCTGGCGCTGATGACCCAGGGCTTCCCGCAACTGCACAACCTGAACAAGCAGAACCTGCAGATCATACCCGGCGCGGAAATGACCCCGGGCGTGGCCTATCAGGTGGAAGTGGAAGGCCAGCAAGGGTATATCCCGGATCTGACCCATATTGAAAACACCCTGTCTCGCTGTCTGGCGGAAAGTAAACGGAGTGCTTGATGAAAACCTTGCTGAAATGGGTGCTGATTCTGGTGGTTCTGGTCGTACTGTCAGGTGTGGCGGTCGTACTGCTGGTCAACCCGGATGATTATCGTGACCAGATCAGCCAGCAGGCCAGCAAGGCGCTGGGGACCGATGTGCGTTTGCAAGGGCCCCTGAAACTCTCACTCTGGCCCAGTCTGGGCCTGGTAACCGAAAATGTACAGGTATTGCAGCCGCAGGGTTTTGGAAAGGGTCTGTGGCTGGAAGCCGGTCAGGTCGCCTTCTCCACGGCGGTCGCCCCCCTGTTGCAGGGGCAGGTACAACTGGGAGAGATTCGCCTTCAGGGTGTGCGCCTGAAGCTGATCCGCAAGGCCAATGGGCAGGCCAACTGGGAACAGCTGGCCGGCCAGGCGAAAGCGGGCGGCTCTGGCTCCGCTTCGACGGATCAGGGCGATGACAAGGCACCGGTATCGCTGAAACTGGCGGGTTTGTATCTGGATGATGTGGAACTGGATTACATCGACCAGGCCGCGAAGACGGAACAGCGCTTTCGCATCGACACCCTGTCGCTGGAAGGGCTGGGTAGTCAACGACCTGCCCAACTGACCATGGCCGCCGAGGTCAGCACGCCGGCAACCTTCCAGATACAACTGCAAAGCCGTATCCGGCCCAAGGCGGATTTCAGTGAGGTTGCCATCAATGATCTGCAACTGACGGTGCAAGGCGACAGCCTGCCCCAGCCGGTTTCCCTGCAAGGCGACTTGCAGATTGTTCCTGCGGCAGGCCGGGTGAATATTGCGGCGCTGACCTTGCTGGACAAGCTGCGGGTAACAGGCCACGTGGGCCAGAAAATCAATTTGCAACTCCAGGCGGAAGGCCTGGATCTAAAGCCCTGGCTGCAAGACCTGCCATTGCAAGAAAACGCGCTGGCACCGTTGCAGATGAAGATAGGCATACAGGGCACACCGGCAGCGCTGGCTGTGAAAGTGGAAAAACTGGATATGGACCCGGTGCGCCTGACGGGGCAGCTCCAGTGGAATGGTCGTCTGAAGGGTCAGTTGAATCTGGCCGCGCTGGATCTGGATGCCTTGCTGCAACCCGCATCCGCTGAGCAGGCATCCACGGAAACGGCGGCGGATGCACCCTTGATGCAAGCCGGGCAGCTGCCGAGCCTGCAGGCAGACATGAAAGTCACGCTGGCTGGTTTGAAGGTCTCAGGCTTGCAAATGCAGAATCTGCAACTGCATGTACAAACCCGGCCAGGGCAGCTGGCACTGCAATCCTTCACTGCTGACCTGTATCAGGGCAAGGTGGAGACCACCGCCACACTCAAGGCCAGCGGCAAGGCCGTATCCTTGCAGACCAGGGGTGAGCTGCAGGGCATTCAGGCTGAACCGCTGCTAAAGGATCTGGCCGGGAAAAAACTGTTGACCGGTGAAGGTGGAGCTGAGTGGGCCCTGCAAACAGACATGAGCTCGCAACGGGCACTGATGGAGCAGCTGAACGGTACCGCCGGTCTACGCTTTGAAAATGGCGCCATTCTGGGGATCAACATCGCCGAACGGATTCGTCAGGGCTGGGCCTTGTTGAAGGGCCAGCCCTACGAAGCGCCGAAAACACCGCCCAAGACCGATTTTGCCGAGCTGCGTGCCAGTGTGAATATCAAAAATGGTGTGGCGGACAATCAGGATTTCCTGCTGCAATCACCCCTGTTGCGCGTCACTGGCAAGGGGCAGGTGGACCTGGGCGCGCAGACCATCCGCTACAAGCTGACACCGGTGATCGTGGGTACCCTGACCGGGCAGAATGGCGAATCGCTGGATCAACTCAAGGGCGTGCCCATCCCGTTGAAGATCAAGGGGGCGTTACCGTCGCCTTCCATCCAGCTGGACCTGGCCCGGGCCTTCACCGAACAGCAGAAGAAAAAGCTGAAAAAGAAAGCGGAAAAGGAACTGATGAACGCCCTGTTCGGCAAGAAAAAGAAAAAAGACAAGGATTAGGGTTGCCGGTTGTCGCTGTGCGCCGGGCAGCTCAGCAGGTGATCATCCACCATGCCGGTGGCCTGCATGAAGGCATAGCAAATCACCGGCCCGACAAACTGAAAGCCACGCTTTTTCAAGGCCCGGCTCATGGCTTGTGAGCGTTCATCCTGTGCGGGCACGGCCTCCATGCTTTGCCAGCGGTGAATGATGGGTTGACCACCGACAAAAGACCAGAGCCACGCCACGGGGTCTTCCTGTTCGCAGAGTGCCAGCCAGGCCCGGGCATTCTGCCGGCAGGCGGCCATTTTCAGACGATTGCGAATCAGGCCGGGGTCCTCAAGCCAGGTTTGCAGTTGGGCATCGCTGACCGTGGCCAGCCAGTGCGGGTTAAAGCCATGGAAGATTTGTCGATAGCGTGCTCGTTTTTGCAGCACCAGGCGCCAGCTGAGGCCGGCTTGCAGGCCTTCCAGCAGGAGAAACTCGAACAGTTTGTTACTCTCGTATACAGGCCGGCCCCATTCCTGGTCGTGATAGGCCCGTTCCAGCGCGCTGTCTTGTGCCCATGGGCAAATCCTTGCTTCGTTCATGCTCAGCAGTCTGCTGGTTGGCAGCCCCATCCGTCAAGGGTGGATTTTCAGGTGCAATGCCCTGCCAGTGTGGGCAATTCCGTTCGTGGCATGAACCGGGTAAACTGCCCATCCGGTGCAAACCCGGAAACCGCACGACCGGATGTGATTTTTGGGTTCGAGATGAATGCAACAGGAGACAGGCGGCATGCTGCTGATGATCGACAACTATGACTCCTTCACCTACAACCTGGTGCAGTATTTTGCTGAACTGGGTGCGGAGGTGGTGGTTCATCGCAACGATGCCATTGGCGTGGATGCCATCGAATCGCTCAAGCCGGAGAAAATCGTGCTTTCACCGGGCCCCTGCACGCCCAATGAAGCCGGTATCTCGCTGGAGGTCATCCACCGGTTTGCTGGTCGTATCCCCCTGCTGGGTGTCTGTCTGGGGCATCAGAGCATTGCCCAGGCCTTTGGTGGCCAAGTGATCCGGGCACGGGAAGTGATGCACGGCAAGACCTCTGCCATCCATCACCGTGGCGAGGGCGTGTTCAAGGGGCTGAACAATCCGTTGGAGGCCACCCGTTACCACTCGCTGGTGGTGGCGGAGAAAGGCCTGCCCGATTGCTTGGAAATCACCGCCTGGACGGAAAACGGACGCGGCGAGCGGGAAGAAATCATGGGTCTGCGGCATCGGGAATGGGCGGTGGAAGGGGTGCAGTTTCACCCGGAATCCATTCTGACCGAACAGGGTCACGCGTTGTTGAAGAATTTTCTGGAGCAATAGGGCATGAAAAGTATCCTGAACCAGCTGGCGGCCGGTGAGAATCTGAGCGAAGAAACCATGGAGCAGGCCATGAATCAGGTCATGACCGGCCAGGCCACGCCCGCGCAGATTGGCGCGCTGCTGATGGGCCTGCGGCAGAAGGGCGAGACCGTCGAGGAAATCACCGCGGCGGCTCGTGTCATGCGCCGGCTGGCCGAACCGGTCAAGGTTGCGTCCCAACCGCTGGTGGATACCTGCGGTACCGGTGGTGATGGCGCGGGCATCTTCAATGTCTCCACCGCCGCGGCCATCGTTGCGGCGGCCTGTGGTGTCAAGATCGCCAAGCATGGCAACCGTTCGGTTTCCAGCACCACCGGCAGCGCCGATGTACTGGAGCAGGCTGGTGTCAATCTGGATCTGCGTCCGGAAGATGTGGCTCAGTGTGTCGAGGAAGTCGGTATCGGATTTCTGTTTGCGCCGGCGCACCACAGCGCGATGAAATTTGCCATTGGCCCCCGGCGGGAACTGGGCATGCGCACCCTGTTCAATGTGCTGGGGCCGTTGACCAATCCGGCCGGTGCCAAAAGGCAGGTACTGGGTGTATTCGCACAGGAATGGCAGCGACCGCTGGCGGAAGTGCTGAAAACCCTGGGCAGTGAACGGGTCATGGTGGTGCACGCGGAAGATGGTCTGGATGAAATCTCCGTGGCTGCGCAGACACGGGTGGTGGAACTCAAGAATGGAGAAATCTCGGAATATCGTATCAACCCGGCGGAACTGGGCATCTGGTACACCAGCCTGAAGGCCGCGCAGGTCAATACGGCCGCGGAGAGCCTGCGACTGATCGAAAGCGCCTTCCAGGGTGAAAACGGCATTGCTGCCGACCTGATTGCGCTCAATGCCGCGGCGGTTTTGCAGGTAGCGGATCTGGCCGAGGATCTGCTGGAAGGCCTGGTCAAGGCGCGTACGGTCATGGGCAATGGCAAGGCGCTGCAAACCCTGCACCAGCTGCGTGACCTGACCCGGAGCATGGCCTGATGAACAGGATGGCCGACATTCTCAAGACCATCCTGGCCCGCAAGGTGGAGGAAATTCGCGCTGGCGCGGAAAAAACACCGCTGGCGGCATTGAGTCGACAGGTGGAAGCCGCCCCACCGGCACGCGGTTTTTATCAGGCCATGGCGGATCAACGGGCGGCGGGCAAACCGGCGGTGATTGCCGAAATCAAGAAGGCCTCACCCAGCAAGGGGGTCATCCGGGAAGATTTCGACCCCGTTGCCATTGCCCAAAGTTACGAACAACATGGCGCGTCCTGCCTTTCCGTGCTCACCGATGTGGATTTCTTCCAGGGGCATGCGAACTATTTGCAACAGGCGCGCGCCGCCACCCGCCTGCCGGTGATCCGCAAGGATTTCATCATCGACCCGTGGCAGGTGTACGAGGCCCGGGTCATGGGCGCGGATTGCATTTTGCTGATCGTGGCCGCGCTGGGGGATGCGCAGCTGCTGGAGCTGACCCTGCTGGCACGGGAACTGGGCATGGATGTACTGGTGGAAGTCCACGATGAAGCGGAAATGGCCCGTGCGCTGGATTTGCCCACACCGCTGATTGGCGTGAACAACCGTAACCTGCGCACCTTTGAAGTCAGCCTGGAGACCACGCTGAACCTGTTGGCACAGGTGCCGGAAGACCGCTTGCTGGTGACTGAAAGCGGTATCCACACGCCAGCCGATGTCCGCAGGATGCGGGAAGCCGGTGTACAGGCCTTTCTGGTGGGAGAGGCCTTCATGCGTCAGCCGGATCCCGGTCAGGCACTGGCTGCATTGTTTCAGACCGGTTGATCGCGGCAGGTCGTGGTATAGTCATGGCAAGCCATAACTGGAGGCGGCCATGACACCGGAAGAAAAACGGGCCCAGCTGGTACAGCTGAAAAAGGAATCCGTTATCGAATTGCTGGACACGGCGGTGGCCGTGCATGGACTCTCCCCCGAAGACTACCTCTCGCTCAAGCAGGATCTGCTGACCCAAATTGAACAGGACACCGGTCACCAGACCGGTCTTTTCCAATGGCTGGAACAGGCCAACCTGATGGCGGCCCAATGCCTGGGTGACCCGAGCATCCAGATTGCCGTGGGCGCGGAAATCCGCGAGGAAGTGCTGGAGGAAAAGCCAGAGAAGCCACGCAAGACCAAGGTGGATGCCAAGGCCGCGCCAGTGGACTACAAGGCCGCCCTGCTCCAGCAGATCGAGCTGCTGCCGCCGTGGCTCAATGACAAGGAAGTCAAGCACTATCAGGAACTGGTCCGCCGCCTGCCCCGGGGCAAGCCCAGTGAAGGGTTGGCCATGAACACCGTGGGGGATGCGGAATATGAATTGCTGGAAAAGGTGCGCGAGCGTTTTGGCAAGAAAATGGACCAGCTGGTGGCCAAGGCACCGGAGTTGTTTCGTGACAAGCTGGAACGGCCGGATGGCTCGGTGCGCTGGGTGAATGTGGAGAAAAACCTGCGCATGCAACTGAAACGGGTGGCCAGTGTACGCCAGTTTCTCGCTTTCAAGGATCTGGTAGCCCGCTTTGTCAGCGACTACAAGCGGCGTCAGCAGGCGCAGAAAAAGGGCGGGCTGATGAGCAAGCTCAAATTCTGGTAGTCAACGCGCATCCAGTACCACGATGGTCTTGCCGGAGACGTTGATCATGCCGTCTTCTTCCAGCTCCTTGAGCACGCGCCCGGCCATTTCGCGGGAACAACCGACGATACGGCTGATCTCCTGGCGTGAAATGCGAATCTGTATGCCGTCGGGATGGGTCATGGCGTCCGGCTCCTGGCAGAGATCCAGCAAGGTTCGGGCCACGCGGCCGGTCACATCCATGAAGGCCAGACGGCTGACCTTGCGGCTGGTGTGCAGCAGGCGTGCGGTCAACTGGGTGCCGATGGCAAAGAGAATATCGGCCTTGTATTCGGCCAGCGTGGTTTCAAACAGCACCCACAGGCGGTCATAGGTGATTTCTGCCATTTCCGTGGGCGTGCGCGTCCGCACCAGTACTTCCCTTCTTTCCGGGCGCATGAACAAACCCATTTCTCCGAGAAAATCCCCCTTGTTGAGATAACTCAGGATCAGTTCGTGGCCTTCCTCGTCCTCGGTGGAGATGCTCAGCGAGCCTTCAACAATGTAATAGAGAGTGCTGGCCCGGTCACCGGGACGGATGATGGCGGTTTTGTTGGGGTATTTCTTCTTGTGACAACAAGCCAGGAATGCCTCCATGGCTTCCGGGTTGGGTGGCAGAAAGTCGTCTCGTTTCATCCGCATGAAGCTCCTGTGCAGGGCGACATCACCCGCCTTTATTTGATGCTTTATAGCATAATAAACCGCAATTGCAGGAAAGCAAATGTTTCACAAACGCATCATCGGGAAGATTTCCGTGATGAATGGCATAATCCGGAGGTTTTCTTGGACTGGATGATCTGGCTGGTGGCCGGCCTGTTCTATCTTCCGTTGCATCTTGGCTTGCCGGCCGGCTGGTTGTTCTATCGACTGCTCGACCAGCCTGTGGAAACCCGCAAGGCCCGGTTGCGCGTCTTCCTGCGGGAAGGGTTCGTGCTCTTGGCGCTGACGGTGGGGCTGGCGGCTGTTCTGTGGCAATTGCAGGTGGGCCTGGTCTGGCTGGTGGCCCTGCTGGTTCTGGCCAGCCTGCTGCCTTTCTGGCGCGTGGCCCGTCTGTCTGCTGATTGCGATCAGCCAGGGAAATAAACTGAACCCGCCCAATGGGGCGGGCTGTTGGCAGGTGGGATGGTTTACAGCTGGAAGCGGCTGACCATGCTTTGCAATTGCTCGGCCAGTGCATTGAGCTGCTGGTTGGATTGTGCCGTGCGCCGGGCGGCCTGCAAGGCATCGTCGGCGGTTTTCAGCACCTGCTTGAGACGCTCGGCCACTTCGTTGGACTTGCCACCCTGTTCATTGGCGGCCTGGGCGATCTTCTGGTTCATCTCGTTGATGGTTTTTACCGCCTGGGTGATCTGTTGCAGGGCGGTTTCGGCCTTGCCGGCTTCTTCCACGCTGCTGCCAGCCTGTTTCTGCCCCTTGTCCATGACCTGCACCGCCTCGGCGGCACTGGATTGCAGCCGGGTGATCATGTCGTGGATTTCCTGGGTGGATTCCTGGGTACGGCTGGCCAGGGTGCGTACCTCATCGGCCACCACGGCGAAGCCACGGCCATGTTCTCCGGCCCTCGCGGCTTCGATGGCGGCGTTCAGTGCCAGCAGGTTGGTTTGTTCGGCAATCTCCTTGATCACATCCAGCACCTTGCTGATGGCATCAGTATCCTGCTCCACCTGGGTGATGACTTCGGCGGAAGTGCGCACTTCGTTGGCCAGGGCGTGAATGGAGTTGATGACATTGTGAACCACCTGCTGGCCGGTTTCCGCGGATCCATTAGCCTCAACGGCGGCTTCCGAGGCATCTTCGGCATGCTTGCGCATGTGTTGCGCGGCCTTGGACATATTGATCATTTCCAGGGTCACGGCATCCACTTCTGATTTCTGGGTTTCGGCGGATTGTTCCATGTCCAGTGCCACCTGGCTGGCTTGTTGCGCGGCCTGGCCAACGGATACGGCGGCGTCCCGGGTGGATTGAATCATCTCCCGAAGTTGTACCTGGGTTTCGCCCAGCAGGCGCAGCATCTGGATGACTTCGTTGTGCTTGTCCTTGATGCTGCACTGGACCTCATAGCCCAGGTTGCCACTGGCCATGGCCTTGAGCAGTTCCCGTGCCTTGAACAGCGGCCGGAAGGCGCTGGTCAGCCGCCAGTAGAGAATGGCGATGGAGGTGGCAATCACCAGCAGCATGCCCATCCAGCCCAGGATCTGGGCCTGGTCCAGCTTCTGGAAATCAGTGCTGCGATCGCGCAGCACGCTGAGATAGCCGATGGTTTGCTGATTGAGGGTTTTCAGGGGCAAGATCACATGGGAATAGCTGGCTTCCTCCATGTCCAGCCGCAGCCGGGCAGGCAGATGGTCTACTTCCGGGAAATTCGGATGGAGGTTCTCGCCGGTGGCGAACAGCTCCTGTTGCTGCTGGTTCCAGAGAATCAGTTCCGCGCCGGCCTGTTTGGCGAAGTTCCGCCCGATTTGATCCAGGCCCAGGGCATAGAGCGCATAGCCTGCTAATTTTCCACGGTTGAACAGCGGGAAGACCAGCGTGTTGTAGAGCATGCCCTGTTCGTCACTGGCCAGGCCCGAGATCACCTTGTGATCCGCCAGTGCCTGGGCAACCAGCGCCTTGCCCAGTTGGGGGCTGGTGTCTTCGGGGTCGGTGTAGACGGGTTGGCCGTCCTGATTCAGAATGATCAGCCGGTCCAGTACCCGGGCCACGCTCAGGCGGCGATAGCTGGGGGCGGCCGCTTCGGCCACTTCGGCCGGGTCCGCGCCCTCGGCCAATGCCGCGGTCAGGTCACGGTTGCGGGTGAGTGCGCGGGTATTGCCCTGCATGTCCTTGAGATTGCCTTCCAGCCATTCCTGCCACAAATCCCGCGAACCATCAATGGACAGTTCTTCGATTTGCTG
>WFUE01000041.1 GCA_015485125.1 Lysobacterales bacterium
CTGTAAGCCTGAGGCTGAGCCCAAATTGGCCGGCAGGCCGGTGATCTGTTGGTTGGAGCTGAAATCCATGACCCGCAATGTGGTCAAATCGAACAGCCCCTGGGGCAGGTTGCCCGCCAGATCGTTCAGGGACAGATCCAGCTGTTGCAAATAGATCATCTGACTGATGCTGTCCGGCACCATGCCCGAAAGGTCATTGAAGGGCAGTGCTATGGCCGTGACATGGCCACCCGTACTGGTCAGCCCCTCCCAGCTGTTAATGTCATTGAGGCTGTCCCAGTTGTTGCTGCTTTTCCAGTTTGGCCCACCGGTGGCGTCCCAGAAAGCCTCCAGTGCCTGGCATTCCGTAAAAGGAATCCCCAGGGCATTCAGATGCGCGTTATTCAGGCAATCCACGGTCACAAAGGCCGCCTGGGCGGGCAGGCCGAGAAACAGCAGCAGCAAGGCAAGTATCCGGGGCATGATTCATCCCTGATGGTGGCAGAGAGCCTCTCACCCTACAACGAGGGGAATTTCCTTGCAAATTTTTCGCAGAATAGCCCGGCTACCTGATTACCATACCCATTTCATCCCAGCCAGCACTTGGCGGCCTGCAACAGAAAGCGATCCGCCCAGCTTTGCAGATGATAGTCGGCGATAAAGCCGCAGTGACCCCCATGCGCGGTACTGAAAACGCGGGTGTTCTCATGAGTTTGCACCCGCAGAAGATCCGCGAAGGGAATCACCGGGTCATCCCGGGCGGCCAGTATCCAGCACGGGGTTTCCAGCCCGGTCAGCCGGTCGCCGTCCAGGGCGTAGCCACGAAAATAGGTGTACATGTCCGGGTAGGGGCTGTAGGCGGGAATCAGGCGGCGAGTCAGTTCTTCCAGGTTGCCTGGCCCCGGCACGCTGTCAGCCGGATAAAGCGCGGGAAAGGCCCGCTGCTTCAGGCGCAGGGAGCGACGCCACTTGCGCAGAAAATAGCGGCTGAACAGCAGCCCGCTGTGCTGGATGCCCTGCATGGCGTGCAGCGGGTCGATGGGCGGGCAGATGGCGCAGATGCCCGCCAGTGGCAGCTTGTGCCAGCGGGCTTTCATGCCGATGCGCAGGGCGAAATTGCCGCCCAGAGAGAAACCGGCCAGCAGGGTGGCCGCCGGTCGTGTCTGGCGCACGATCTCCGCCACCGCCGCCGTGCTTTCCTCCAGCATGCAGGAGTGGAACAGGCCCTCGTTCCAGTGATGGGTTGCGCCATGGTCGCGCAGATTCAGCCGGGCCACGCTGTAGCCGGCCTGCCAGAGCGCCGTGGCCGCGGACAGCAGGTAGGTGGATTCGGCACTGCCCTCCCAGCCGTGAATCAGCACCACCAGCTTGTCTTTCCCGCCCGGACTGTAATGGGCCTGCAAGCGGCGATCTTCCAGCTGCAGGACCATTTCACGGCTGACAGCCAGCATGGGGTTATCACGCAGCAGGCGGTGCCGGCGTGGCCCGGCACTGCCCAACACGGTCTGCCAGAAGGGGCTGCGCAAGCCCGGAGGCGGCGCAAAGGGCGGTTCCACCGGTGGCGGGCCGGGGATATGTGGCGGATCTTCAGCGAAATCGGCCACTTGCGTCTGCGCCAATGCCGCCAGATTACGCCGGTCCATGCCCACAGGCTTGATCGCGGGTGAAAAGCCCAGTATGACCCGGGTGGGCGGTTGCAGGAGCAGGCGCAGATAGTTGGCCAGCGTGGATTCCTGCGGGCGGAAGGCCGGTTCGGTGCACAGCAACCCGCCCCGTTCGAAACGCAGGGCCACGGGCCAGACCGGGCGACCGGCATCCAGGGCCGATTGCAGCAACCGGCCATGAAAGCGATGTACTCGGCCATCATTGTGGGTGCGGCCTTCCGGGAACACCGCCACCCAGCGGCCCCGGGCCAGGGAATCAGTCATGCGCTGGCGGGTCTGCTCCGCCGAGGCGCCGTCACCACGCACCAGAAACAGGGTGCCGGCCCGCTGCGCCAGCAGGCCGATCACCGGCCAGCGGCGTACTTCCGCCTTGGAGACGAATTGCACCGGCAGCCAGGCCAGCAGCAGGAGAATATCCACCCAGCTCAGGTGATTGGCCACCACCAGACCGGGCTGATCGGGAAGACGCCCCTGGGGCAATTGCCGCAGACCCAGCAGGCGGCAGAATACCCGCGAGAATTGCCGCACCAGCCAGCGGCTGCGCGGATTATCCACATAGCTGCCTCCGGGCAGAAACAGGGCCAGGGCAATGACCGGCAGGCTCAACAGAAACCAGCCCAGTGTGGCGGCCAGGCGCCAGCCAGCCACCAGCACCCGCCAGATGGCCATCACTGGCCGGGCTCCGGCGGCAGCTGATAGCCACATTGCCAGCACTGGCTGAACTGGGCCTCGTTGACCGCGCCACATTGCGGGCAGGTCCAGGGCCTGCCCTGCGGTGCCGGCTGCTTGCGCCAGTCCTCGATCAGCCGAAGGGCCGTTTCCACTTCCACCGCCGGCACTTCCACCGCCGGCAGCACGCCGGGGGTGGTCATCACTTCCACCGCCACCGACCAGAGCTGATCGTGCACCACGCGCGGGTGCAGGCCATTGGCCCGCAGATAGCTGGCCACCAGATGGGCATCGACCGGGTTTTCGCCTTCGTAGACTTGCTGCATCCGCGGGTTTTACCAGCTGCCGGTATTGGGCATGGAGGCCCAGGGTTCCTGCGGGGGCAGGGGTTCTCCCTGTTGCAGCAGTTCGATGGAAATGCCATCGGGTGATTTCACAAAGGCCATGTAGCCATCCCGTGGCGGGCGGTGGATGGTGTAGCCCATGGCTTGCAAATGCGCGCATTTGGCGTAGATGTCTTCCACCGCGTAGGCGATGTGGCCGAAGTTGCGCCCGGCCGGGTAGGGCTCCACATCCCAGTTCCAGGTCAGTTCGATCTGCGCCTGTTCGTCACCGGGCGCGGCCAGAAAGACCAGGGTGAAGCGGCCGGCGGGCACTTCCTTGCGGCGAACTTCCTGCAAGCCCAGACCCTGGCAGTAAAAACGCAGGGAAGCATCCAGGTCGGTAACCCGAACCATGGTGTGCAGATAGCGCATGGGGTTCAGTCTTCCTTCCGGTTCTTGCGGTTCCAGATGTCTTTCAACCGCAGGCGTTTGGTGATGGGGCCGAGCTTTTCCTTCAGGCCGCCGATGGGGTTGTGCGGTTCCTCCGGTTCTTCTTCCATCCGGCGCATGGATTCCGCCAGCATGACTTCCTGCGTGCGCTGCCGTTCGGCCTTCTCCATTTCCGCCCGCAGGCGGGCACGGACTTCCTCCGGCAGCTCTTCCCGCAGAAAATGATTGGGCTCGCCGGCGATATAGCGGCCCAGCTGGTCCAGCAGTTCGGTGTTGATCTGGTCATGGGCCAGATAGCGCTTGCCGGTGCCGAAATCCTCGAAGCGATGCAGTTCCACCTGAATGCGCTCCGACTCCACATGGGCCTTGACCCGCACCTGCTGCAGGATCTTGCCGTGTATGCGGAAGGTGGCGGAGACCACGTTGCCTTCCTCGTCCTTCTTGCTCTTGGCATTGCCGGCCAGCATCTGGTCGCGCAGGAAGCGGGCCAGTTTCTTCACATTGCGCTCGCCTTCCACCTCCACCGGTTCGGCATCGGCCTGTTCCAGCGCCACATGCGCGCTCAGGGTAATGAGGGTTTCCCAGCGCTGGTGGTCCACTTCCAGCTGGTGGTCGTACAGCGGGTGAAAATCCAGCCGACCGACATAGGGCAGTTCATAGGTGAAGACCTTCTCCGGCTTGACATAGGTAAGGTGCTTGACCACCTTGTCGAGATAATCATAGATCTCGCGCATGCGTGGCACGATGTGTGTCTGGTAGTGGGCCTCTTGCCGCTCGCGCTTCTCTTTGGCGCTCAGTTCGGCCTCTTTTTGCTGTTGCGCCTTTTTTTCCAGTTCGTCCAGCAGGCTCATGCCCGGCTCCTGTACAGGTTGCCATGGATCGGCCAACCTTCTGTCAACCGTACTCAAGTCGCTTTTTTATAACACAAAACGCGTTTCGGTACCTATGTATACCGCAGATTTCACGCCCATGGGCCATGCATTTTGCTAGACTCGTCCAGTTTGCAAGCAGTGGATGACCATGAGCACGACTCTCATCGACAACCAGGCCGAACAGCAGCCCCTGCGCGAGTATGCCGAGCGGGCCTATCTGGATTATTCCATGTATGTGGTGCTGGACCGCGCCTTGCCGCATATCGGCGACGGGCTCAAGCCGGTACAGCGACGCATCATCTATGCCATGTCCGAGCTGGGGCTTTCCGCCACGGCCAAGCCGAAGAAATCCGCCCGCACCATCGGGGATGTGATCGGCAAGTTCCATCCGCACGGAGATTCCGCCTGCTACGAAGCCATGGTGCTGATGGCCCAGCCCTTTTCCTACCGCTATCCGCTGGTGGATGGCCAGGGCAATTTCGGCTCGCCGGACGACCCCAAGTCCTTCGCCGCCATGCGCTATACCGAATCGCGCCTGACCCCCTATGCCCGCCTGCTGTTGCAGGAACTGGAAATGGGCACGGTGGACTGGGTACCCAATTTCGACGGCACCCTGAACGAACCGGCCCTGCTGCCGGCGCGGGTGCCCAATCTGCTGCTCAACGGTGCTTCCGGCATCGCGGTGGGCATGGCCACCGACATCCCGCCCCACAACCTGCGCGAAGTGGTGGCCGCCTGCGTGGCCCTGCTACAGGATGAATCGCTGGATACCGCCGCCCTGATGACCCATATCCCCGCGCCGGACTACCCCACCCAGGCGGAAATCATCACCCCGCGGGAAGAATTGCTGCGCATGTACGAAAGCGGCCACGGTTCGCTGCGCATGCGGGCGGTCTATCACCGCGAGCAAGGCGACATCGTGCTCACCGCCCTGCCGCACCAGGTCTCGCCGGCGAAAATCATGGAGCAGATCGCGCAGCAGATGCAGCAGAAGAAATTGCCCTGGCTGGAGGATCTGCGCGATGAATCCGACCATGAAAACCCGGTGCGGCTGGTGCTGGTGCCCCGCTCCAACCGGGTGGATGTGGAAGCGCTGATGAGCCACCTGTTCGCCACCACCGATCTGGAGAAATCCTTCCGCATCAATCTCAATGTGGTGGGCATCGACGGCAAGCCCCAGGTCAAGCCCCTGAAGCCGCTGCTGCTGGAATGGCTGCGGTTCCGCCAGGAAACCGTGCGGCGGCGGCTGGAATTCCGCCTGGACAAGGTGCGCGACCGCCTGCACATTCTCGAAGGCCTGCTCATCGCCTACCTCAACATCGACGAGGTCATCCACATCATCCGTACCGAGGACGAACCCAAGCCGGTGCTCATGCAGCGCTTCGGCATCACCGCCACCCAGGCCGAGGCCATCCTCGAACTCAAGCTGCGTCACCTGGCCCGGCTGGAAGAAATGAAGATCCGTGGCGAGCAGGATGAGCTGGCCGCGGAAGCCCGCGAACTGGAAGCCCTGCTGGGTTCCCGGGCCAAACTGCGCCGACTGGTGCGTGACGAACTGCTGGCCGATGCGGAGAAATACGGTGATGAGCGCCGCTCGCCGGTGGTGGAACGGCAAACGGCTCGCCCGCTGGATGAAGCCGCGCTGATTCCCAGCGAGCCGGTTACGGTGGTGCTGTCCAGGTTGGGCTGGGTACGGGCCGCCAAGGGCCATGATGTGGACCCGGCGGGGCTGAACTACAAATCCGGTGACGATTTCCTGGATGCCGCCCTGGGCCGCAGCAACCAGCAGGCGGTGTTTCTCGATACCAGTGGCCGGGCCTATTCCCTGCCCATCCACACCCTGCCCTCGGCCCGTAGCCAGGGCGAGCCGCTGACCGGCCGTTTCACCCCGCCTTCCGGCGCCGGCTTCGCCAGTGTCACCGCCGGCAAGCCTGACAGCCGCTGGCTGTTCGCCTCGGACCACGGCTACGGCTTCTACACCCGGCTGGAGAACACCTACGCCCGCAACAAGACCGGCAAGGCGCTGGTCACCCTGCCGGCCGGCAGCCGTATTCTCAAGCCGGTACAGGTCTTCGACCCGGAACAGGATCAGGTGGCCGTGGCCACCACGGCCGGGCATCTGCTGGTCTTTCCCCTGTCCGAACTGCCGGAATTGAACAAGGGCAAGGGCAACAAGCTGATCCAGATTCCTCCCGCGCGGCTGAAAGCCGGTGAGGAAAGAGTCGCCGCCATCCAGATCCTGCCCGCGGGCTACCTGCTCAAGATCCATGCCGGCCAGCGCTTTCTGCGGCTCAAGCCTCAGGATCTGGAACACTATCAGGGCCAGCGGGCCAAACGCGGCGGGCTGCTGCCGCGTGGCTATCAGCGGGTTGACAGGCTGGAGATCGAGAAGCCGGGCAGCTGACAACCCCCAACCGGAAGAATACCCCCGGTGAGCCAAGCGTCATGCTGTAAGGTGCAATAGCGCCAGCGTATTGCACCGGCACCCTTTCAGATTTCACGGCGGAATACGGCTTCGCCTATTCCGCCCTACGACAGCCGGTTACAAGCACAAGTTTTGAGCGAGCGG
>WFUE01000042.1 GCA_015485125.1 Lysobacterales bacterium
ACCTGCGCCATATCCGGAATGACACCAATGGCCTCCGGGCCGGTGCTGGCCAGCCCGTTGTTTTTCAGCAGGTTACGAATGGTACTGGCACTGGCGGGTTGGCCATTGACCTGCTTGTAGAGGTTCTGTGCCAGCGTGGCGGCGGCGGTAATCAGGGGGCTGGCGGATGAAGTGCCCGAAAAACGGGTGTATTCATAATCTTCTCCATCATTGTTGTACAAATCACCGTAGCCCGTTGTAACCACATCCTCGCCCCAGGCAAAAACATCCACCCGATTACCATGGTTGGTAAAAGCCATGGGTGTACGGGCGGTATTGTTTGGATTGATGCCAGGGCTGGCAGCACCAACAATAATGGCACCTGAATCCTTGCTGCCATTGAATGGATAATGGCCACCGTTCCCACTGGAATAAGCCGGATCATCCAGATTTTCGGCCCCGTTGCCGGCCGCTTCCACGACCACCATGCCCTGACCGATGGCATTGACAATGGCATCGTAGGTTGGCTCATACCACTCCACAGGGACCAGACCGCTTTGATCTCCTTCGTCGGGAGAAGACGGTGCATTGGGCCCAGGCATTTGCTGTTCCAGCAGAATCACATTACCCATGCCAAGAGAATCTGCACACAATGTGATGGCTTCTGCCACGTTATAAACGGGAATCAGCCCAAACAGCAAATCGTAGGGTTTGGCAAAGAAAAACATAGCCTGTGGCACCAGGCCCGTGGTACCGAAACCATTGTCACGGGAACCCAAAATGCCCAGCACCGCCGTACCATGATCTGGATCGGCCGATGCCACCCCCGGATTCAACTGCATGACCAGTGGCAAATCCGCGTGAGAGGAACGGAAACCGTACTCCACATCACAAACCGACATTCCCTGCCCACGCCCCACGTTTCCGGTTTCATTGACCTGGGCAAAGCCCATGCCAGCAGGTGTATCGGCAAAGTACTGTTGATAGAGATTTACAGACCAGACACTAATGAAGTTATTATCGTTGGGCGTCGTCAAATCCGGCGGTGTCGGCGATGCCTGGGGCAAGGGCATGGGCCAGGCCTTCTCCACCTCGGGCCAACTGCGTACCGTGACCAGCCAGTCATTCATGGTCTGTGTCAGTGCACCGGCATCCTTTTGCTGATCCACCGGCGGCAGAAACAGGGCATAGCGGTTCAGATTGACCACATCCCGCCCGGATTTGGCCAGTGCCTTGCCGTGCATGGCGTCCACCCGCTTTTCCGGCAGGCTGACAAAACGGTGCCAGCGCCCCTGGGTGTTTTTCAACCGGCTGAGTGACTTGGCCTGGACCGGCTGGCCGTCCGCCCGCACGATCTGCTGCTGGTCATTCAGACGCAAACCGCTTTCACGGGTAAAGCGCACCGTAATCACTCCCGGCTGATGAAAGGCCGGGTTGAAGACCACCTCCGCCGGCTTGTTCTCCGCCGCGGAGACTCCCGCCCACAACAACAATCCCCACATCCACATTCGCATGGTCCTGCCCTCCTCGGTTCAAGTACAGGTAGGGTGCTAAAACGCGCCTGGAAAAGCTTGAATCAAATGTGAAAAATTATGAATTTTTGTGAATTTCTTAAAAAACAGTAAGTTACAAAGGCGGTTTTTTCTTGCTTTGCCGGCGCTCGTCGTGTGCTGTAGCCGGCAAAGGGCTATAATCTGCCGCTGTTTCTTCAGCTTTCACGGGAATTTCGACATGAGCCAAGCGGGCAAACAGACGGTACTGACCGGCATCACCACCACCGGTACGCCCCACTTGGGCAACTATGTGGGCGCCATCAAGCCGGCCATCGAAGCCTCGCGTGACCCGAACAGCAATGCCTATTATTTTCTGGCCGACTACCACGCGCTGATCAAATGCCAGCAGCCGGAACAGGTGCACCAGTCCACGCGGGAAATCGCCGCCACCTGGCTGGCACTGGGGCTGGATACCGAGCAGGCCACTTTCTATCGCCAGTCCGACATCCCGGAAATCCCCGAGCTGACCTGGATGCTCACCTGCCAGACGGCCAAGGGGCTGATGAACCGCGCCCACGCATACAAGGCCGCCGTGCAGGAAAACGAGGAAGCCGGCGGCAACGACCCGGACAAGGGCATCACCATGGGGCTGTTCTGCTACCCCATTCTCATGGCCGCCGACATTCTCATGTTCAACGCCCACAAGGTGCCGGTGGGCAAGGACCAGATCCAGCACATCGAAATGGCTCGCGACATCGCCCAGCGCTTCAACCACCACTATGGCGAGCATTTCGTGCTGCCGGAGGCGGTGGTGGATGACAGCCGCGCCGTGCTGCCCGGCCTGGACGGGCGCAAGATGAGCAAGAGCTACGGCAACACCATTCCCCTGTGGCTGCCGGAGAAGAAACTGCGCAAGGCCATCATGAAGATCGTCACCAACAGCAAGGAGCCGGGCGAGCCCAAGTTCGCCGACGAGTCCGCCCTGTTTCCCATCTACCAGGCCTTTGCCAGTGACAGCGAATATGCCGCCTTCGTCGCCGATCTGGAAAACGGCCTGGCCTGGGGCGAGGCCAAGCAGCGCCTGTTCGAAAAGGTCAACGCCGAACTGGCCGACGCACGCGAGGCCTATCAGCACTACATGGATCACCCGCAGGAAATGGAAACCATCCTGCGACAGGGCGCGGAAAAGGCCCGCTCCGAAGCCACGCCCTTCATACAGCGGCTACGCCGGGCAGTGGGTATTCAGGCCATGGGATGAGCTTGCTTGACAGCCCCCGGCGATCGCGCTTTACTGGCAAAAAACACGGTCAATGACATGCAAACTTCGCTGAAAAACATGCTGGAAAAGCTGGAAGCCCTGCCACCGGAACGGCTGGCGGAAGTCGCGGATTTTGTAGATTTTCTCTACCACCGGGATCAGCAAAAGCATTTGCGGCAGAACTTTCAGCAGGCTATGGAAAAACGCTTCGGTCAGGTCTGGGACAATGATGACGACGCAGCCTATGACCAGCTGTAGTTTTGGTGATGTTGTACTGGTTGCCTTTCCTTTCACCGATCAAACCGCCACTAAGAAACGCCCCGCTGTAGTCCTTCATCGTCCAAACTATCAACGACGACATCAAGATGTCATCCTGATGGCTATCACCAGCCGGATACGAAAACCCTTGAAAGAAGATGAAGGCATGATTCATGACTGGAATCATGCTGGTCTGATCAAACCTTCGATGTTCAAGCCGCTCATCGCCACGTTGGAACAAGCATTGATCATCCGAAAGTTGGGTACTTTAACTGAACGCGACAGAGAGATTCTCGGAACCATTCTCCATCAAGTACTGGATATCTGACCCGCACCCAAGGTCTCCACCAGCTGATCAAAATCCCCCCGCAGCCGCACCCGTGCCTGCTTGCGCTCGATCTGGTAGTGGTACATGGGGTCGTAGTAGTGTTGCAACATATCGGCGATCAGCTGGCGGAAGGGGCCGTCGTCACCGCCACACAGGGCCGACAGTGCGGCTTCCATCTGCTGGCGCATGACCTGATGGCGGGCACCGCCCAACCGTTTCTTCACCCGGTCCAGCGCTTCCAGCAGGTGCTGGCTGAAGGCGGCAAAGGCCTGTGATTCGTCCGGGTGCAGGCGACGGTATTCTTCCAGCAACTGGTGGACATAGTCGCGGGTGGCGATCTCCAGCCGCCGGGCATCGTCGGTTTCCAGTATGGCCACCGGCGCACGGTCCATCACCGGCTTGAGCGCCTGCGGCAACGAGCAACGGCCGATGTAATGGCCTTCGTCCTCGAAGACGATGGTGCGATGGCCGGCCGCTTCCACCTTGAGCATGGCAATGATCAGCGCATTTTCATAGCTGGTCTGCGCCGGCTGCTCCGTGGCATGGCGGCCAAAACTGGAACCGCGATGATGGGCCAGCCCTTCCAGATCCACCGCATTGGGCAGGGTGCGGATCAGGTCGGTCTTGCCACTGCCGGTCAAGCCGCCCACCAGCACGAAATCCAGTTCGGCCACCATGCGTTCCAGTTCCTGCAGCAGCAACTGACGCATGGCCTTGTAGCCGCCCCGGATCAGCGGGTAATCCACACCGCCTTCCTCGCGCAGCAGTTGCTGGGTCAGGCGTGAGCGCAGGCCGCCGCGAAAACAGTAGAGATAACCTTGTGGATGGGCCTGGGCAAAAGCCTTCCAGCCCGCCACCCGCTCGGCCTTCACCGCCGGAGTGTAGAAGGATTGGCCCAGCGCGATGGCCGCTTCCTGCCCGGCCTGCTTGTAACGGATGCCCACCTGATGGCGCTCCGCGTCAGTCATGATGGGCCGGTTGACGCTGGTCGGGAACGCGCCCCTGGCAAACTCCACCGGGGCGCGCACATCCAGCAACGGCACATCGTCGATGAACAGCTGCCGGTTCGGTTCGATGTCGGCCCGCTCAGCGCACATGGATCCACACGGCTTCATCCGCCTGCCTTGCCCGCAGGCGACCGATGGGCTGGTCCGGCAGGCCGTGTTCACGCAGGCAAGCCTCCACTGTGCCTCGATCGGCTTCATCCACGGCGATGAGCAGGCCGCCGGAAGTCTGCGGATCACACAACAGGGGCTGCCAGTGGGCATCCAGCCCGGCTATATCCTGGCCGTAGGCGCGGAAATTCCGCTGGCTGCCACCGGGCACGCAACCCTGCGCAAGATAATGCCGCACCCGTGGCAGCAGCGGCACCTGTTCCGCCTCGATTTCCGCCACCAGTCCGGAACCCCGGCACATTTCTCCCAGATGCCCCAGCAGGCCGAAACCGGTGACGTCGGTCATGGCATGCACACCCTTGATCTGCGCCAGTACCGGCCCGACGGCATTGAGCTGGCACATGACCGAAGGGGCCAGTTCGGCGTCTTCGGCCGCCAGTTTCTTCTGCTTCTGCGCCGTGGTAAGGATGCCCACGCCCAGCGGCTTGCTCAGATACAACCGGTCACCGGCACGGGCCTGGTCATTGCGTTTCAGTTGCGTCTCGGCCACCTGCCCGGTCACCGCCAGGCCGAAGATCGGCTCCGGTGCGTCGATGGAATGGCCGCCGGCCAGCGGCATGCCCGCATCCAGACAGGCCTGCCGGCCACCATCCACCACCCGCGCGGCCACCTCCGGCGGCAGCTTGTCCACCGGCCAGCCGAGAATGGCGATGGCCATCACCGGCGTGCCGCCCATGGCATAGATATCGGAAATGGCATTGGTGGCTGCAATACGACCGAAGGTGAACGGGTCATCCACGATGGGCATGAAAAAATCGGTGGTGGAAATCACCGCCTGACCATGCCCCATGCGAAAAACAGCGGCATCGTCCCGGCTGGCATTGCCCACCAGCAGATCGGGAAAATCCGGCGTGTGAACGCCGCCGGCGAGAATCTCGTCCAGCACATTGGGAGCGATCTTGCAGCCGCATCCGGCTCCGTGGCTGTATTCGGTCAGCCGAACAGCAGAAGAATGTTGTAGCATTGCACCTTTGAACCTGAACGCGCACAAGCGCACCATTGTAGCCCAAGCGAACCCAAAACCATGCACATCAAGAACGGCTTTATCGGCGCCATTGGCAACACCCCGTTGATTCGGCTGAATTATTTCAGCGAACTGACCGGCTGTGACATTCTCGGCAAGGCGGAGTTCATGAACCCCGGCGGCTCGGTGAAAGACCGCGCCGCGCTGGAGATCATCACCCAGGCCGAACAACGCGGCGAACTGCACCCCGGCGGCACCGTGGTGGAAGGCACCGCCGGCAACACCGGCATCGGCCTCGCCCATATCTGCAATGCCCGCGGCTACCGCTGCATCATCGTCATCCCCGAAACCCAGTCGCAGGAAAAGCTGGATCTGCTGCGCGCCCTGGGCGCGGAAGTGCGCCCCGTGCCCGCCGTGCCCTACGCCGATGACAACAACTTCCAGAAAATCGCCGGTCGCCTGGCCGCCGAACTGGACAATGCCATCTGGGCCAACCAGTTCGACAACACCGACAACCGCCTGGCCCACATCAAGACCACCGGCCCGGAAATCTGGCGCGATACCGAAGGCCATGTGGACGCCTTCATCACCGCCAGCGGCACCGGCGGCACCCTGGCCGGCACCGCCATCTACCTCAAGGAGCAAAGTCGCAAGGTACGCACCTGCCTGGCGGACCCCATGGGCTCGGCCATGTACAGCTATGTCAAGACCGGCGAAGCGGTGATGAGCCCCGGCCCCTCCATCTCCGAAGGCATCGGCAACAGCCGGGTCACCGCCAACTTCGACGGCGCGCCCATCGACGACGCCTATCAGGTGACCGACCAGGAATGTATCGAAACCGTCTATCGCATGCTCTACCATGAAGGGCTGATGCTGGGCGGTTCCAGCGGCATCAATGTGGCCGCCGCCGTCAAGCTGGCGCGGGACATGGGCCCTGGCCATGTCATCGTCACCACCCTGGCCGACGGCGGGCAACGCTACCAGTCGCGCATCTACAATCCGGCCTGGCTGGAGGAAAAGGGCCTGCACGCACCGCCTCGGGATGCCTGAGCAGGGAACCTTGCCAGCCCGCCCCCGTCCAAGACTGCGAATTGACTCCATGGAGCGACCATGTATTACGCCATCATCGCCACCGATTGCGAAAACAGCCTGGAAAAGCGCAAGGGTGCCCGCCCCGCGCACATCGCCCGGCTGGAGCAACTGAAAAACGAAGGCCGCCTGCTGGTGGCCGGGCCCTTCCCGGCCATCGACAGCAACGACCCCGGCCCGGCCGGCTTTACCGGCAGCCTGGTGATTGCCGAATTCGACTCGCTGCCCGCCGCACAGGCCTGGGCCGACGCCGACCCGTATCTGGAAGCCGGCGTCTATACCGATGTCCTGGTCAAGCCCTACAAGCCGGTACTACCCTGAGAGCACCACCGAACCATGAACAACCAGCAACGCAAGCGAAAAGTCATCCAGCGGCTGCAAGCCGCCCTCAAGCCCACCGCGCTGGAGGTCATCGACGAATCCGACAAACACGCCGGCCATGCCGGCAGCCGCGAAGGCAAGGCGCACTTCCAGGTGCAGATCACCAGCCCGCTTTTCGAGAACCTGAACACATTGAAACGCCACCGCATGGTGTACGATGCGCTGGGAGAAATGATGCAGGACGACATTCACGCACTGGCCATCGAGGCCCGTGCTCCAGGAGAACCCCAATGAAACCCGGACACACCCTACTGCCCCTGGCCGCCACCCTGCTGGCACTGGGCCTCAGCGCCTGCCAGCCCGATACCGGCAACCCGCAGACCGCCGCGACCACCCAGCCGGCCAACGACCCCAGCCAGCCGCTGGTGCAGATCAACCGCCCCGACCACAGCCCGGTACTGGCGAAAGTCAACGGCCAGCCCATCAGCCAGGCGCTGCTGGACGCCTACGCCGTCGAGCGCGGCCTGAAGCTCAAGAGCAAGGCTGACTACGAACGGGCGCTGAACAATGTCATCGACCTGCTGGTCATGGCCGATGCCGGCCGGCAACAGGACCTGCACAACAAGCTGCGCTTCCAGCAGCGGCTGGCCATCAAGGAAAACACCCTGCTTTCCAACGAGCTGATCACCGTCTGGGTGAAGCAGCACCCGATCTCCGACGAGGAAATCCAGCAGGAATACCAGCGGCAGGTACAACTGGCCGGCACCCATCAATACCACCTGCATCACATCCTCGTGCCCACGGCGGAAGAAGCCCAGCAGGTGATGGATCAACTGAAAGCGGGGCGGGATTTCCTCGCCATCGTGCAAGACTACAAGCAGGTTCAGGGCTCCGAGGCCGGTGATCTGGGCTGGGTGGACAAGGCCCAGCTGCCCGCGCCGCTGGCTGACACCGTGGCCGAAATGAAAAAGGGCGAGACCAGCCCCGAGCCGGTCCAGAGCCAGTACGGCTGGCACGTGCTCTATGTGGAGGATGTGCGCGACCGCCCCGCGCCGCCCCTGGAAAAGGTCAAGGAAGGCATCCGCAAGGCGCTCTACCGCAAGCAGGTGGAAGCCTACATGGAAGAACTCAAAAAGGGCATGCAGATCGAACGCCTGGCCGAGCCGAAAACCGGCCCCATGCCCTGATCACGTCAATCTCTGCAAACCGGCAAGCCGCTCTCCTCCGGAGCGGCTTTCTTCATGCATCCAGTTTCGACAAGGCCGCCTGCAACCGCGCCACCAGCGCCTCTACCTCCTCAGAGGAAATAATCAATGGCGGTACCAGGCGAATCACCGAATCCCGGGTCACGTTGATGATCAGCCTCTCCTCCAGCGCCAGGCCCACCAGCGCGTTCATCGGCCGGTCGCATTCAACCCCTACCATCAGGCCCTGACCACGAATATCCACCACCCGCGAATCCGACCCCAGCTTCTCCTCCAGCAAGGCCTGCAACTGCTGTCCGCGCTCGCGCACCTGCGGCAACAGCCCTTCGGCCTCGATGGTCTCCAGCGTCTTCAAGGCCACGGCACAGGCCAGCGGATTGCCGCCAAAGGTGGAACCGTGCTTGCCCGGCTTGAAATAGCCCGCCACCCGTTCCGTGGCCAGGCAGGCCGCCACCGGCACCCCCGCGCCCAGCCCCTTGGCCGTGGTCAGCACATCCGGCTGCACCCCCTCGTGCTGGCAGGCATACCACTGGCCGGTGCGGCCCACGCCGGTCTGAATCTCGTCCAGCATCAACAGCCAGTCCTGTGCATCACACAAGGCGCGCACCGCCGTGAGAAAACCCGGCGGCGGCGGGCGCACGCCGCCCTCGCCCTGAATGGGCTCCATCAGCACCGCAACCACATCAGACCGTTCCTCCGCCAGCGCCTGCAGGGCGTCGATATCGCCATAGGGCAGGCGCACAAAACCCTCCACCAGCGGCTCGAACCCCTGCTGTACCTTGGCGCTGTCGGAAGCGCTCAGCGTCGCCAGCGTCCGGCCGTGAAAGGCCGAATCAAACACCACCACCTGCGGCCGCTCGATGCCCTTCTCCCGCGCGTGCAGACGGGAAAGCTTCAACGCCGCCTCATTGGCCTCGGCGCCGGAATTGGCAAAAAAAGCCTGATCCAGCCCGGACACCGCCGCCAGCTTGTCTGCCAGCGCCTCCTGCTGCGGGATGGGATTGATATTGGAAGTATGAATCAGGCGCGAAGCCTGCTGGCACACCGTCTCCACAATCGCCGGATGCGCATGCCCCAGCGCGCACACCGCAATCCCGCTCAAGGCATCCAGATAGCGCTCCCCATCCACCGACTCCAGCCAGACCCCTTCCCCACGGGCAAAGGTGACAGGAATACGGCCATAGGTGTTCATCACATGTCCGGGCATAACAGTTCTCCGGCAAAAGGGAACATGCTACCGGCAAGCGGGGTGGTTGCCAATCCCGGAAAGTGCCGTGTTCAGGCAGATACCCGTCAGGATTAGGCAAGCTAAATCCGCTTGACCATACGTACGCCTTAGCGTACGCTCAGGCAAGGAGGTAAACAGCATGACCGTATTGAATGCGACCGAAGCCCGTTCCAGGCTCTACAAGTTGATAGATGAAACAGCTACCACCCACCAGCCCATCGTCATTACCGGCAAACGCGGTAACGCCGTGCTGGTTTCCGAAGAAGACTGGAATGCCATCAAGGAAACACTGTATCTGCTTTCGGTACCGGGCATGCGTGAGTCTATTGTGGACGGACTGAAAGAAGATTACGCTGCACTGCCCACGGAGCTGGATTGGTGAAATGGACGCTCCACTACACCCGCCAGGTACAGAAAGATGCCAAAAAACTGGCCGCCGCCGGACTGAAAGGAAAAGCACAAACCCTGCTGGAACTGATCAGCCAGAATCCGTACCAGAACCCGCCCCCTTTTGAGAAGCTGGTCGGTGACCTGTCCGGTGCCTACTCTCGCAGAATCAACATCCAACACCGGCTGATCTATCAAATTTACGATGAGGAACAGGTCATCAAGGTTCTGCGTCTATGGACACACTACGAATAAACCATCTGGACACAGCTACCAGATAAACCTGTCCCGGCTGCTAAAATGAGCCAGATGAACATTGCACTCACCCACGAATGCCGCTGTCCGGATGATGAAATCGAACCACGCCTGCGACAACTGGCTGAAAGCATCCAGGCCCGCTGGCCGGTCACACTGGAGCCTAGCGCCGATGGCTGGCAGCTCAGCGGGCAGGGGCTGAACGGCAGCCTCACCCGTCAGGGCCGGCAGGTGGTGGTACGGCTGCAACTGGGGCTGTTGTTGCGGGCCATGGCCGGGCGCATTGAGCAGGGTATTCGTGAAACGCTGGAGGAAAAGCTCTGATGCAGGCCACGCTGAACATCGCTCTGGAAGCCGCGCGCAAGGCGGTGGCCTGCCTGCAGGCCCACGCCCGCCAGCGGGCCGCGCTGGTGGTGGAACACAAGGGGCTGAACGAATTTGTCTCCCAGGCCGATCATGAAGCCGAACAGATCATCGTCGAGCACTTGCAACGCCACTGCCCGCAGCATGCCATTCTGGCGGAGGAATCCGGCCACCATGCCGGCGGCGAGGGCCTGTGGATCATCGATCCGCTGGACGGCACCACCAACTTTCTCCACGGCGTGCCCCAGTATGCCGTCTCCATCGCGCTGGAAATGGATGGCCAGGCGCAACTGGCGGTGGTGGCGGATGTGGAACGCGAGGAATACTGCACCGCCATTCGCGGCCAGGGGGCCTGGCTGGGCGGGAAACCCATCCGCGTTTCCACCCAGCCGGTGCTCGAAGGCGCGCTGCTGGCTACCGGCACGCCCTACCGGGACGTCTCCATCATCGATCCCTACGCCGGCTGGATGACCGCCCTGATTCGCGCCAACACCGCCGGTATCCGCCGACCGGGCGCGGCGGCGCTGGATCTGGCCTGGCTGGCCTGCGGCCGCTTCGACGCCTTTTTCG
>WFUE01000043.1 GCA_015485125.1 Lysobacterales bacterium
TTTCTATTCAACAAATACCTGTGCTAAGGCTGAGTCCGGAAGACTATGATTTTCTCTATCAAACCAGTGGTGGAAACTACTATACTTTTAATCCATATGGGGTGTGGCAAGGAGCACTGAGGAATAAAATAATCAAGACCGTGTCCTTCAAGCATGTTCAAAATCAGTCCATTGGCTGTTTAAGTAGTGGCCTGGTTCGCGATAGAGAAGCCTACACGGCAATAGCGGCATACATGGATGCAACAACCATGGGTTCCATCCTGACACTGCCGAAAAACACCGTCTTTGACGTGTACTTTGCAGATGGGCACCAGGTATACGAGATCAGAACCTTCAACGGCATGGCTTATGCCAGTGATGTAACGGGATGTGTGTTTAAATGAGCATCAAAAAACTGTCTGCATTTTTGCTGCTGTTTGGCGCCACTGCCTACCTTTTGGTCTGGTATGGCAGTGCCAACCGTAACGAGGGGTATCAGCCAGAGAAACCCAAGGCTGCCAAAGCGCCGATATCAGCTGAGCATGTTGCTTCAGCACAGAGCGATCCCCCTGCGGTTTCTCATGCGCAAAGGGACCAAACAGAGAGAAAAACAAAGGCAGAACTAACCAGAAAAGACAAAGATTACACGGATTTTGAATCCGCCATGCAGGCGCTGAAAAATGAATATCCCAGATTGTTTCAACAGGTTGGGGATTTCAGTGGTGATGCCGATGAATTGACCGTTCTGAATGCTTGTCTGGAAGATGAAGGGATCTGGGCACAACCCGAGATACAGACTGCCCTGGCGCAGCAATCCGATGAAGGCGCCCTGGGCCGGCAGAAACAGTTGATTGAACGCATCCTGGTTTTTTGCCGCGAACCCGGGCGGAAGGACATGATCCTGCGCTTGAACGAGATTTACCAGCATACGCTGGATACCACCCTGGACACCACACTGGAGAATCTGCGTAACCCGGAACTGGCGGAGCAGGATGAAGATCTGTGGCGGGATACCTACCGCGTACTGGTGGAAGGTGCGCTGGGTCCGGTGCCAACCTATGTATCCAGCTTGCTGCGCATGCGCTTGCGGCAGGACAAGCCGTTATTGCTGACTTTTCTGCGTGAAATGCACTACGGTCAGCTCGTCAGTCGCGACGGAACTGACTATATCGACCCACAGTTTGTGGATGACGCGATACAGCTGATTCGCTGCAATGCCTATCCGCAGGAATGCGCCGTTCATTCAGCACTGATGAACAGCAAGTGCCTTTATGACGATGTGGCCTGTGAGCTGGATTTTGTGACCTACCTACACTACAGCGGTGGCACGCAACGCTTTCTTTCCACCTACGGTATCGCCAACTTTACCCTGACACAGGCGGGCTATCCGGCGCTGGAAGTGCCATCACCCTGAGTGCAGGCTTGTACTGCGCTGAGCTGTTATAAGGAGGGCAACACTGCTGGAAGGGCTGAACCCGGTTTATTCCCCTACGGATGACCGGGTCTGGCTTTCCAGCTCCTCTGCCAGTTGCCCCATCTTTTTCAGGTGGTTGACCAGTTCGGCGTAGCTCATGGCCGCGTCGGTGATTTTTTCGTCCACTTCTTCCACTTGCTGGTGGGCCACATCGGTGCTTTGTACCGCCGATTGCACCTGGCTGACCAGATCATTGATGATTTCACCGATTTCGGTGGCCGATTCCCGTGCCTTGCCCGCCAGGCCCCGCACCTCGTCAGCCACCACGGCAAAGCCGCGACCATGCTCGCCGGCGCGGGCGGCTTCGATGGCGGCATTCAGGGCCAGCAGATTGGTCTGCTCGGTAATGCCGGTGATGGTGGCCAGAATGGAATTGACTCGCTGGCTCATCTCGCCCAGCTGGCGGATTTCTTCTGCTACATCCATGACCTGATCTGTCAGCGAGGCGATGCTGCCGATGGAATCGGTGATGGTGAGATTCCCCTCGTGCGACTGTTCATCGGCAGTTTTGGCCACGTCCAGCTGAGCTTCAGCCACGGCGGTAGCTTGTCGCAATGTCTGCTGACATTGCTGCAACTGGTTTTCCAGTGCTTCCACCGTACTCAGGCGTTCTTCCATGGCAGCCTGTTTCTGCTGATATTCCGCTTCCAGTTCTGCTTTCAGGCGAGCCTGGATGACCTCGGGGCTTTCCCCCGGTTCTTCTTCATTGGTATCGCTTTTTATCAGGTTTTCCAGCCCTTCCAGTCCAGCAGGCGGGTTGCCGGGCTGGCCCATTGTGGCACGGCGAACCCAGCGCTGCAGGCCGTCATGCTGCTGATGCAGCAGCCACCACTGCCACAATGCCAGACCCGCCATGGCCAGGCCGCTGATGGCCAGATACCACCAGACACCGCCCTGATCCAGGGCACGCAGTACACCCGCCAGGGTCATGAAAAGACCCAGCGCCAGCAACGCCAGCAAGGGGGGATAACGATACAGTACGGACATGCTGTGTTCCTCGGTACATCCTCTGTATAGGCCTATCGGCCATTCAAGCCCGTACTTTAGCGCGTTTTCTGATGCAGGTGTCAATACGGGAGGGTACGCCTGCTTTCGGTGGCATGGGATCGTATTGTTGAATCAGGACCGAGGGCGGCATTATTCAGTACCGCACCAAGCGCGCCGGCAACGGTTTTCTCCTGTCTGGATGCGCAATGACCCGCAGTCATTTCAGCAGGATTGGCAATATCCGGGTGGTCAGATTGCACATGAACAGTGGCAGCCTGCGGGATGGATATGCGATGGGCGGTGCAGTGGCCAGTTGTCAGTTGCTGTAGCGCATGCGTGTTCCGCAACTGTGTGAAAGGCGGATTTCTTCGGCTGTCAGCTGCTTGGGAAAATAGCAGCCGGAGATACTGGCCTTGTTGATGCTGGCGCCTTCCAGTTTGGATTTGCTGAAATCGATGCCGCGCAAGTCGGCCTGGTGAAAATAGGCATTGCTGAAATCCACACCATCGGCATTGATACCGCGCAAATCCAGACCACGAAAATCCAGCCCGGTCAGGCGGATGGGCAGTTTATGCGCTTTTCTTTTTTCGTTGAACCCGGCCACATCGTCGCTACGGAGTAGCTGGTAGAGTTCATCATCGATGATTTTCGGCTCTTCCTGCATGGCGCACCTCCCGGTTGATCGGCGTTTTATGAGTATACGCCAATGACTGGGAGTGAATGAATGGCCGCCGGAAAAAAAGGGTGGGTCATCCTTGACCCGGGGGGAGGGTTGAAATGATGAATTATCTGACTGCCAAAGGGGGTTGGTCGATCAGTCTGTTGCTAGATCAGCACCAGTTTCAGCACCTGTTTGATGATGAAACCGAAGATACCAAGGCCCAGAACGAGAAAAATGACGAATGTGCCATAGCGACCGGCCTTGGAATCTTGCGCCAGTTTCCACATGATGAAGCCCATGTAGCCAATCAGGAAGCCAAGCCCGATCGGGAGGGCAATTTGCTGAAACTGTTGCTCATCCATCTTGGTTGCCAATTCTACATGGTTTTCTAATATAAGCAACACCTAATGTGAGATAGGTGGCGCTATGGTCCGCTGGCCAGGATCAGGCTGGCTGGAGTTGGTAGGACCGTAGTTGCCGGGCAAAGTTCTGCAATGCGGCGATACCACTGCGTTCGGCTTCCTCACACCAGTGCTTCAGTTGTTGCAGCAGTTGCTCGGGCTGGGTGGTGTGGCGTTCCCACAGGCTCAGCAGCCGTTGCCGATGTTCATGAACGGTTTTTAACTGCTGCCAGTGTTCCAGCCAGTGCTGCAGGGTGGCATCGGCCTTGCGGTTGAGAAAACGCCGTTCGGCGCGCATCAGCCTGCGGCCCTTGCGCAACACACGCCGTACCGAAATGCGATGCTGGCGAGCTTCATCCTGCAATACGGGAATGATGACCTGCCGGTAGTAGTCCGTCATGACCGTGAAGCGATGGAGAAACAGGGCTTTCAGGGTTTGTTCGTCCAGGCGGGCATCCGAGCGCTCGCGGCTGAGTCGGGGGGCTTCACGCAGTACACGTGCCAGCCCCAGCGCGCGCAGCAGGCGGATGCACTGCCAGCCAAGATCCAGTTCCCAGCGTTTCATGGAAAAGCGGGCGGAGCTGGGAAAGGCGTGGTGGTTGTTGTGCAGTTCCTCGCCGCCGATGAAGAAGGCGATGGGGATCAGATTGGTGGCCGTATCCTGGGTGATGAAGTTGCGATAGCCCCACCAGTGCCCGGCACCATTGATCACGCCGGCGGCCCAGAAAGGAATCCACAGGATCTGCCCGGCCCAGAAGGTCAGCCCGATGGGGCCGAACAGGGCCAGGTCGATCACGGCCATCAGGGCAATGCCCAGATACCGCCAGCGGTCATACAGATGGCGTTGCAGCCAGTCATTGGGTGTGCCCCGGCCATATTTTTCGATGGTTTCGGGGTTTTTAGCTTCTTCGGTATAGAGGCTGACGCCGTGAAAAAGCACTTTCCAGATGCCATGTGTGACCGGGCTGTGCGGGTCGTTTTCGGTTTCACAGTGGGCATGATGCTTGCGGTGTACCGCCACCCATTCGCGTGTGTTCATGCCAGTGGTCATCCAGAGCCAGAAACGGAAAAAATGGCTGACGACCGGGTGCAGGTCCAGCGCGCGATGGGCCTGGGCACGGTGCAGGTAGAGGGTGACGGAGAATATGGTGATCTGGGTCAGCAGCAGAAAAAGCGCCACGGCCCAGCCGCCACCAAAGGGCCACAGGCCGTGAATGAGCGTGTCTTGCATGGGTACAACCTTGTCAGTGTTCGCCGCGCAATGCCTTGACCAGCAATTCACGTTGCAGGACGGCTTCGGCGCGATCCGGATATTTCATCGGGAGCACCACATCCTGACCCATGCGAATGTTGAATTGCACGCCTTCTTCGTCATTGCGGAAAACCGGGCTGACATGGAGTACATGGTTCAGCACGATGCTGAAGCCCTTGATATCGTATACGTCGCGTTTCATTCGTCGGGGTTGGAGCGGCAGGAAGGGATCAGTGTATCAATCATGTGATTAATATACTGTTCAAAGGCCTCGGGTGTCATCTTGACCCCATGGCTCTTGCGCACCAGCTGCAGAAAGCCCACATAAGCGGTATAGGCCAGCAGGGCGCGATGGTCGGCCTCGGTCGGGTTCATGCCCAGTTCGGCGAAGGATTCACTCAATGAGGCCAGTCGCTGGGAACTGATCTGTTCCAGCAGATGGGCGATGCTTTCATCGCCCTGGGCCTGGAAGAGGGCACTGAGCAGCTTGTGGGACGGGTGTTCCTGCGCGGCCAGTTGAAACAGGTCGATCAGCCGCTGCCGTGGGTCCTGGATGGCGCGGATCTGCTCGACCATGCGGGATTCTTCATCCAGCCAGTGCTTGAGCGCCGAGTAGAGCAGTTCATCCCGGCTGCTGAAGTGCCAGTAGAAGCTGCCCTTGGTCACGCCCAGACGGCGGGCCAGGGGTTCCACGGCCAGGGCGTCCACACCCTGTTCGGCGATCATTTCCAGCGCGGCTTCTTCCCAGTCGACGACGGTCAGCCGCTTTTTGTCCGTAGCTTTCATGGGAGGCAAGTCTACTCCTCTGCCGGGCAAATTTCCATACGCAAGCGTATTGACTAGCGACCGTGGCTAATCCATACTTCAGGGTATGGTTCTCAGGAGGGATCTGTCATGTCCGTGCTACTGTATCTGCTTTTGCTGTTGGGTGTAATACTGATTTTGGCCTACCTCAGGCTGCCCCAAAAGCTGTGGTCAGCCAGCCTGCTGGTGGCCTTGCTGGCTCTGTCACTGCTGGATCTGGCCCCGTTCGGCCTGCAGGCCGTGGTCTGGCTGCTGGCTTTGGCAGTGATTGTGCCGCTGAATGTGGATGAGCTGCGCAAAACCCGCCTGACACAACCCCTGCTGGATCTGTACAAGAAAATCGCCCCACAGATTTCCGATACCGAGCGCGCCGCGCTGGATGCCGGCACGGTGGGCTGGGAAGGCGAGCTGTTTTCGGGCAAGCCGGATTGGGGGCGCCTGCTGGATCCTCCACGAGTGACACTGCGTGAAGACGAGCAGGCTTTTCTGGAGGGTCCGGTGGAAGAGGTCTGCCGCATGACCCATGACTGGCAGATCACCTACGAAGATGCGGATCTGCCGCCGGAGATCTGGGACTTTCTCAAGAAGAACAAGTTTTTCGGCATGATCATCCCCAAGAGCTACGGGGGGCTGGAATTCTCGGCCACGGCGCATGCGCTGGTGCTGCAGAAACTGGCCAGCATTTCATCAACATTGTCATCCACGGTGACTGTGCCCAATTCCCTGGGGCCGGCGGAGTTGATACATCGCTATGGCACCCAGGAACAGAAGGACTATTACCTGCCGCGGCTGGCCGTGGGTGAGGAACTGCCCTGTTTTGCCCTGACCGGCCCCTTTGCCGGCTCGGATGCCACCTCGCTGCCGGATGTGGGCGTGGTGTGCGAGCAGGAAATCGACGGAAAGAAAGTGCTGGGCGTGCGCCTGACCTTTGAGAAGCGCTATATCACCCTGGCACCGGTGGCCACGGTTATCGGGTTGGCCTTCCAGCTGAAAGACCCGGAGGGCCTGCTCGGCGGCGAAGAGGAGCGTGGCATCACCCTGGGCTTGTTGCCGCGTGAAACCGAAGGCCTGCAAGTGGGCAACCGCCACTATCCACTGGACATTCCCTTCCTCAACGGTACCGTGCGCGGAAAGGACGTGTTCATGCCGCTGTCGCAGGTCATTGGCGGTCAGGATTATGTCGGCCAGGGCTGGCGCATGCTGGTGGAATGCCTGTCCGTGGGCCGGGCCATTTCCCTGCCGGCCGGTTCTGCGGGCGCGACGCGCATGGCTGCTTTTGCCACCGGGGCCTACGCGCGCATCCGGCGACAGTTCAACATGCCGGTGGGCCGTTTCGAAGGGGTGGAAGAAGCACTGGCCCGTATCGGTGGCCGCACCTACAAGGTGGCTGCCTTGTCAGCCATGACCACCGCCGCTGTGGACCGGGGCGAAAGCCCGTCGGTGCCTTCGGCCATCGCCAAATACCACACGACACAGACCGGCCGGGAAATCATCAAGGATGCCATGGATATCCATGGCGGCAAGGGCATCGTGCTGGGGCCACGCAACTATCTGGGCCGTTCCTGGCAGGGTGCGCCCATTTCCATCACCGTGGAAGGGGCCAACATCCTCACTCGCAGCCTGATGATCTACGGCCAGGGTGCCATCCGCTGCCACCCCTATGTACTGGAAGAAATGGAAGCGGCGGCCCAGAATGACCTGGACCGTTTCGACAAGGCCCTGTTCGGCCATATTGGTCACAGTATTTCCAATGCGGCGCGCGCCTTCCTGCTGGGATTGACCGGTGGCTGGCTCAGTCAGGCACCCGGCAATCGCGATACGCGCCGTTTCTATCGCCAGCTCAATCGCTACAGCGCCGCGCTGGCCTTCGCCTCCGATGTGGCCATGGGCGTGTTGGGCGGAAAGCTCAAGCGCAAGGAGAAACTGTCGGCCCGGCTGGGGGATGTGCTCAGCGAATTGTATATCTGCTCGGCCGTGTTGCGCCAATGGCATGATCAGGGCGCGCACAGCGCGGATCTGCCGCTGGTGAAATGGGCCTGTTATGAATCGGTCTACAACATGCAGGAAGCCCTGCACCAGTTCATCCTCAATTTTCCGGTACGGCCGGTGGCCTGGCTGTTGCGGTTGATGATCTTCCCGCTGGGCACCCGCTCCGTGCCGCCCAGCGATCGACTGGGGCACAAGGTGGCCGCATTGCTGCTGTCACCGACCGAGACCCGGCAGCGGTTGGCGGGTGTGATCTTTACCACGCCCAGCGACAACAACCCGGTGGGCCGGATGAACGAATCCCTGAAAGTGGTGATTGCCGCTGAACCCATCGAGCGCAAGCTGCACAAGGCTGTCAAGGCTGGTGAATTGTCCGGCAGCGGCGAGGCTCTGTGGCAGGCCGCGCTGGAACAGGGCTTGATCAACGAGGAAGAACAGGCCCTGTTGCGCAAGGCCGATGCCGAACGGCTGGAGGTGATCACCGTGGATGAATTTCCACCGGGTTATCTGGGGCATCATGGAAAATCCAAAGCCGGAGGCAAAGCCAAAAAGTAACCGGATTGAATAGCGTCGTTTCAAGGTTGCCTCAGGCAGGTTCAACTACCTCCCCCCTCTCCCTGGCCTGCCTGGGCTATCTCCGCGAAAGCGGGGAACAAGCCGCGTCCTTGTGACGCGGCTTTTTTATTGTGGGCCAAAGGATGCTCAAGGGCTTGATTGATCACGGGGTAATGGTTCATGCTGGACAACGGAGGTGAATATGGAAAGCAATCAGGTCTTTGCCAAGATCTACAGGGAGATCGTGCGTAACAAGGGGTTGCTGCCGGGGCTGCCGGGCCTGGCACTGAAGTTGCGCGATACCGTAGCGCAGCCCCGGCACACGCTGGAGGACCTGGCTCGTGTCATCCAGACCGATCCGGGCGCAACGGCGTATATTCTGCAAATTGCCAACAGTCCGTTGTACGCGACACGACTGCCGGCCCAGGATATCAAATCGGCCATCAGCCGTTTCGGTATACCGGTAACCCGCAATCTGGTGATGGCCTACTCGGCCCGGCAGCTGTTCAGCAACCATTCCGAAGCCATCGAGCAGGCCATGGCCGGCGTCTGGCAACTGAGCGTGCGTCGCAGCGCCATTGCAGCCATGCTGGCGGTGCGCGTGCGGGTGGATGCCGATCAGGCGTTGCTGGCAGCCTTGTTGCAGGATGTGGGCAGTCTGCCGGTGATCACCTACCTCAGCAGCCAGAGCCGGCAATTGCCGCCGCCGATGGTCTTGCTGAAATTTCTGGAAGCGCTGACCCCGAAAGTCAGTGCCCTGCTGATGCAGCGCTGGGAACTGAACGACGATTACGTGGAAGTGGCACTGAAAAGAAACCAGTGGGATTACCGCCATGCCGGTGAGACCAATCTGGTGGATGTGGTGCTGGTGGCCCGCCTGCTCAGCCTGAAAAACACCCACCACCTGCCGGAATGGCCTACGCTGGAACAGGTACCCGCGCTGGGCCGTTTTGGGGAAACGGGGCTGGATGAACCAGCGGCTGAAGAACTGTTGCAAACCGCGGAAAGCGAAATTCTGGAGATTCAGTCGCTGTTGCAATAGAATCTGTGTTCCGGAAAGGGGGCCGTAGCTCAGTTGGGAGAGCGCAGCAATCGCACTGCTGAGGTCAGGGGTTCGACTCCCCTCGGCTCCACCACCCCCCGCTGGTTGCAGGCAATCCTCGTCCAATCTTTTCTTGTCCGCTTGAAAAAGTGGCCTTGCGGCGCTATTTGTCACTTGCCATTCAATGACAGAGGAGGACAACATCATGGCTGAAACCCTGACCTTGACCCCCCATCACAATGGCAAGCTGGGGGTGGTACAT
>WFUE01000044.1 GCA_015485125.1 Lysobacterales bacterium
GATCGCGGGTCACGTCCTGGATCAGCACGCCCAGCCAGCCGCGGCTGACCTTGCCCTTGGTCTTGAGCTGCTCCGCCACGTCCATGGCCACCTCGATGGGAATGGCGAAAGAGAGACCCATGTAGCCGCCGGTGCGGCTATAGATCTGGGAATTGACCCCGACCACCTCGCCATCCATGTTGAACAGCGGGCCGCCGGAATTGCCGGGATTGATCGCGACATCGGTCTGGATGAAGGGCACATAGTTCTCGTGCGGCAGGGCACGGCCCTTGGCGCTGACGATACCGGCCGTGGCCGAACTCTCGAAGCCGAAGGGCGAACCGATGGCCAGTACCCACTCGCCCACCTTCAGCCTGGAGGAATTACCCAGCCGCGCGACAGGCAGCCCCTTGGCATCCACCTTGAGCAGGGCGATGTCGCTGCGCGGATCCGTTCCCACCACCTCGGCGGTGTATTCGTCACGGTTGCTGAGCCGCACCACGATCTCATCGGCGTCCTTGACCACGTGATTGTTCGTCAGAATGTAACCGTCCGATGAAATGATGAAGCCGGACCCCAGCGACTTGACGTCCTGTTCCATTTCCTCGCCCTCGCCGAAGAAATGCCTGAACAGGTCGCCAAAAGGGCTGCCCTCCGGCAAATCCGGGATCTCCATGCCCGGGGGCAGCCCGCCGATTCTGCGCTTCACCGTCTGGGTGGTACTGATGTTCACCACCACCTTGCCGTTCTCCTCCACCAGGCTGGAAAAGTCCGGCAATCTCGACCCAGCCTGCACCACCGCGGCTGCCAGCAGCCACATGGCCGCCAGGAAACCTGCACCGAAACCCGCCCTTGTCCAACGTCCTGTCATCTGTTTCATACCTCTGCTCTCTTGGTTTCTCGAATTAGGTGTGAATCACCTGGAATCCGATTCAAGCACGCCGCAGGATCACCGGCAGCATCCCGGCATCACCCGCCTGCCGCCGCATCCAGCCCCGCGCCCACGCCAGGCCCGCCCACAGGCCCAGGCCGGCACCGACCACCGCTGCCAGCTCGCCGCCCCCGGCGCTTCCCGGCAGGCGGCTGACGACTTCGCCCGCCAGGCCGCCCGCGAAAAGGCCGGCCAGCGGCGCCAGATAGACCGCCAGGGTGCCGCGCACCAATGCCAGCTCCTGCAGACCGATCACCACCTGCTCACCCGGCTGTGCGCCGACCTTGTTCAGGGCCTTGAGCCGGGCCCGTCGCCGCCCCATGGCGCTGGCCAGGACCGAGGTACCGCAACTCCCGCGCGATGCGCAACCGGAGCAGCCGGAAGCACGTTCGGCCTCCACCCAGGCGAAATCGCCTTCCACCGCAACCACGCTGCCCCGTTCCTCAATCATTCCGGGGCCTCACGGATTCGCCCACCCGGCGCACCGTGACGGCCGGCACCGCCCCGACCACGGTGACCTGACGGCCGTAGCGCTCCAAACCAATGGCATTGACCGCGCCCATGTGGGAACTACCTCGCAGCGGCTCATCGTCTGCCCCAGACGGCTCGACATACACGGAAAGCGTGGCCAATCCGTCGCCATACACCAAGTGATCCACGGGCTGCTTGCCCATGGGCATGCGATGACGGTTGTGATGGATGAGACGGAAACCGTCAGGCAACCAACCGGCGGTCCAGGACGGCTCCCCCTCGACCGTCTCGCCGTCCGCTCGGCCGCCACGGAAATGCTTGAAGGACTCGCCGACCAGGGAAGGAAGCAGGGCCTCATCCGGTACCGTGTCCATGACTTCGAGATGGGTGAACATCATCTGTTCCAGGGGTTCCCCTTCCGGGCTCAGCAACTCAAACTTGAGCGGCAGGGCATTGTCCTTCCACAGCCACAGGCGATAACCGTAACGATAGTCGTCACGCGGCCGCACAGCGACGATCTGCGCCGGCAGGCCGGCCATGCGGTCTTCCCCCAGCAGCAAGAACTCGTAATAGGCCGCGAGCCGCTGCCAGTCACTGCCGCCCAGGTCGGCCAGCGGGGTCCGAGGCATGTCGGTGTCCACCATCACCGCCTGGGCATCGGGCAGGATGCAGGTCACTCCGGCATCATCGCTGATGACCTCACGGGCCGCACCGCTCAGGGCAAACAGGCGTCTCGCCTCCCCTTCCGGCCCCTCCGCCGCCCGGTGAACCACTTCCATGGCCTCCATGCGGCCATCGTGAGCATAGACGAAGGTCCCCCGGTAATGGGTGCGCTCCATGGCGTCCGCCATGGCTTCCAGCCACTGGATGGCGTCACGGGCCAGCGCGGCAAGCGGCAGCAGGAGCAGCAACCCCCAGAGCCCGGCCCTGACCCCCTGCCTGCTCA
>WFUE01000045.1 GCA_015485125.1 Lysobacterales bacterium
GGTCGACGCCGTTGGCGTCCTCCATGGCGCGCACGAAGTCGTCGGTGGTGACGGCCTGGCCGTCGTGGCGCTCGAAGTACAGGTCGGTGCCCTTGCGGAAGCCGGCCTCGCCCAGCAGGGTGTGGTACATGCGCACCACCTCCGCGCCTTTTTCGTAGACGGTCAGGGTGTAGAAATTATTGATTTCGATATAGCTGTCGGGCCGGATGGGGTGGGCCATGGGGCCGGCATCCTCCGGGAACTGGCTGGCGCGGAGAAAGCGCACATCCTCGATGCGCTTGACGGCGCGGGATTGCAGATCGGAGGAGAATTCCTGGTCGCGGAATACGGTCAGGCCCTCCTTGAGGCTGAGCTGGAACCAGTCGCGGCAGGTCACCCGGTTGCCGGTCCAGTTGTGGAAATACTCGTGGCCGATCACCGCCTCGATACCGGCGAAATTGGCGTCGGTGGCCGTATCCGGCCGCGCCAGCACATAGACGGAATTGAAAATGTTGAGGCTCTTGTTCTCCATGGCCCCCATGTTGAAATCGTTGGTAACCACGATGTTGAAGATGTCCAGGTCGTAGATCAGCCCGAAGCGTTCCTCGTCCCAGCGCATGGCCTTCTTCAGCGAGGCCATGGCGAAGTCGCACTGGTCCAGGTTCTCCTGTTCGGTGTAGATGCGCAGGAGCACCTCGCGCCCGTCAGCGGTGGTGAAGTGGTCTTCGATATGGGCCAGGTCACCCGCCACCATGGCGAACAGGTAGCAGGGCTTGGGAATGGGGTCGTGCCAGCGGGCGAAGTGGCGGCCATTGCCGGCATCGCCGCTTTCGATCAGGTTGCCGTTGGAAAGGAGCACCGGGAAACGGGCCTTGTCCGCTTCCAGGGTGACGGTAAACACGCTCATCACGTCCGGCCGGTCGGGGAAGAAGGTGATCTTGCGAAAGCCTTCGGCCTCGCACTGGGTCAGTAAAAAGTCGCCGGAACGGTAGAAGCCTTCCAGAGCGGTGTTGTTCCAGGGGTCGATGCGTACTTCCACCTCCACGGCGCAGCGGGCCGGCACGCCTTCGATCAGCAGTTGCTCGCCGTCCTGGCGATAGCGGCTGGCGTCCACCGCTTTGCCGTCGATCTTCAGGCTCAAGAGCTCCAGATCCACCCCGTTGAGCACCAGCGGTGCCTGGGCTTCGGGCTGGCGGGCTTCCACCTGCAGCAGGCTGCGCACCCGGGCGTGGTCGTGGTGAATGTCCACCTGCAGGTGGAGTTCGGGAATCTGGTGGGCGGGGGGCTGGTAGTCCAGCCGCTGGATGGCCTTGGGGCTTTCGTCAACGGGTTTCATCGCGTGTGCTCGGATCTATTCAATTTGGGGGGGTCATGGTAGCAGACTGGCCGCAAGCGGTCAGTGGCGGTTGGACCAGAAATAACGCAGGCTGAATTCCAGCAGGTTTTCCCGCCGGAAGTAGTAGAGGGGGTCCCGTGGTTCATCGGCCAGAAACCAGCGGGCGGTGAGGCTGGCTTTCCAGTCATTGCCCAGCCTGCGGCTGCCTTCCAGCAGCAGGGTGTTGCCGCCACCGTCCAGATCCTGGCTGAAACCGGCCAGAAGCTCGCTGCTCTGGGTGTCGTTCATGGCCAGACGGAAGCCGGCAAAGAGATCGTTCTGGAACAGGTTGAAGGTCAGTTGTTCGCTGTCGTTCCAGCCATATTCCAGCAGCAGGCCCAGATCCGCATCGCTGCCGAACACGCCATAGCGGGTGTATTCGAAGCCGGCCTGCAGGGCGTTGTAGTCTTCGCGGCTGGCGGCGCGGTGGTAGGCTTCCAGCTTCCACAGCCAGTCGCCCAGGGTGGCCTGGGCATCCACGCTCAATTGCTGCATCTGTTCGTAGTAAGCGGTCAGACTCTGCCCGTCTGCCGCCGGTTGCAGCAGCGGCTCCCGGTTGGTGCCCTTGAACCAGCCCACGCCCAGATCCACATCCCCCAGCGTCTGGCTCCAGCGCAGGGCATGATCCACATGGCGGTCACCCTGCCCGGACTGGTAGCGGGCCGGGCCGATTACCGGCAGGGGCGGGCGCAGCCGCCCCGCCACACCCGGCCAGGTACGGGTGCGGAAGCCGGGCAGCAGGTAGTAGTCGACGATGCCCCAGTCGCGCACCAGTGACAGGTTGACCATGGGCTGGCCCAGCTTGTCCTCGTTGTCGATGTCCACGGCGGTGTCAAACTGGTTGATCACATCCACCAGATGCTGGAACTCGGTCACACCCCAGTATTCCTGGCGGATGCCCGTGCGCAGTTCCCAGTCCTCGCCCACATGCACCCAGGTCAGCTCGCGGATATCCAGCCGGTTGCGGCCCCCATCGTGCTGGTCGGCCTGCAGGTAAGGGGCGAACAGCAGGGTGTCCGCGCCGTCGTTGAAGCTGCGATAGAACTCCGGTTCCAGAATCAGGCTGACATTGCCGCCGTCATACTGGCGGGCATCCAGCCCGGCCTGCGGGTAGTAGCGCAGCTCCAGCGTGGCACTGCCGCTGAATTCCCAATCGGCGGCAGCGCTAAAGGCAATGGCCAACAGGCCGGACAGGACGAGCCAGCGTTGCATCAGCGCGCCCGTTTCAGGCTGTTCTTGTTGAAGTCCTTGTCACTGAGGCCGGTGTCGAAGCGAATGTCGCTCCATTCCAGCACGGTGGACTTGCCGTTCTGGTGGTTGACCATTTCCATGCGATGAGCCCGCCAGAACTTGCCCAGATACTGCTGGTAGTTGCTGAAAGTCAGGGTCTTCAGCAGGCTGTTCTTGCGATCGTAGAATTCCACCTTGTGCAGGCGGTAGTGGGACTGGTCGATCCAGACGATTCTGCGGGTGTAGCCCGAGTTCTTGTCCGTGGGCACCTGCTCCACCACAAAACAGGTATCCTCGCCGCAGGGCTCGTCCCGCAGGTACTTGTAGCGGTATTTGGGCACCTCGAAGGAGGTCAGGTCTTCGTAGGCGAATTCCGAACCCATGAACGGGCCGGACTTGTTGCGCGAGCTGATGCGCTTGACCCGTTTCAGCGCCGGCAGGTAGAGCCATTGTTCATCATCCCCCACCGGGTGGGAGAAGCTCAGCAGGGCCGTGCCCTTCACATCCCGTGGCTGGTCGAAGATGGTCAGGCCCTTGTCGCCGTCCCCTTCCACTTCCAGCGCCTTGATGCGCAGCGTGCGCACGCTTTCCTCGCCCTGGGCGTTTTTCAGTACCATTTTCATGGAGGCCTGCATGTCCTTCCAGCCGGTATCCCGCGCCTTGGCCTCTTTGGCGATGGCCAGACCCTTTTCCTCCGCGGTTTCGGCCTGTACCAGCAAAGGCAACAGACTCAGCAGGGCAATCCACAGCATTCGTTTGTTCATCATTGTTCTCCTTGGTTTTTGTCCACGCGCATCAGCAGCGGTGGCAGGAAGAAAAAGTCCACGATCAGGGCGATGACGATGGTGATGGCGGTCATCAGCCCCATGTCGGCATTCACCTTGAAGCTTGACTGCGCCAGCACCATGAAACCCGTGGCCAGTACGGCGGTGGTAATTGCGAGGGCGCGGCCCACGCTGACGAAGGCATAGCGCACGGCCTCCAGGGTCGGCTTGCCGAGATCACGGCGGGCGTGCAGGTACTTGCTCATGAAGTGGATGGTGTCGTCCACCACGATGCCCAGGGTCATGCCAGCCACCACGGATAGGCCCAGGCCAATTTCCCCTTCCCACAGTGCCCAGATACCAAAGCCCATGCCCGCCGGGGCCAGGTTGGGCAGCAGGGAGACCAGCCCCATTTTCATCGAGCGCAGGGCAAAGCCGAGAATAAAGGAGATCAGCACCAGCGCGGTGAAAGTGCCTTCCAGCATGCTGACAATATTCCGCTGGCCGATATGGGCAAACATGATGCTGGGGCTGGCCACTTCCAGTTTCAGATCGGGCGCGTGTTCCGCCTTCCATTGATGAATGCGGTTTTCCAGATCGATGATCTCACGCGAAGTCAGGTTCTTGAAGGTGGCCACGATCCGGGTGGAGGATTTGTCCACATTCAGCTGGTTGTTCAGATCCAGCCCGTAGGGCAAGGACATTTCATACAGCAGCAGGTACTGGGCCGCCAGTTCCTGGTTGTCCGGCAGTTTGTACCAGGCCGGGTCGTCACCGTGCATGTTCTTGTTCAGCCGCTTGAGCGTGTCGGTGATGGTGTCCACATGATCGGTTTCCGGCTGTTGCCGCAACCACTGGCTCAAGGCCTCCACCTTGCGCAGAAAGTCCGGATCATTGATGCCGCTGCTTTGGCCGCTATCCACGGAGATGTCGATACGGGTCATGCCGGTGAGGTGTTGCTGCATGAAATCCGTGGCCTGACGGAAAGGCACCCGCTGGTCGAAATACTTGACGAAGTCATCATTCAACTGGTTGCTGGGCGCCAGTACCGAAAGCCCCACAATGAGCGCCGTCATCACCGGCAGCAACCAGTTGCGGCTGGCGATGACCCAGTCGGCCAGCTTGAGCATGGGGTCGTTCCGGCGCTTTTTCTCGTCATGGGCGGCTACACGCAACGGCAGGGCCATCAATAACGCGGGGAAAAAGGTCACCGACAACACAAAGGCCAGCATCACCCCGGTTGCCACCATGTTGCCCAGGTCGCGAAAGGGGGGTGAATCGGAAAAATTCAGGCTGAGAAAGCCGATGGCTGTGGTCACGCTGGTGAGAAATATCGGCTGCATGTTGATTGTCATACTGCTGATCAGGGCCTCGCGCTTGGCCTTGCCGTGGCGCATTTCATGAAACATTGTGCTGAGGATGTGCACACAATCGGCCACCGACAGCGTCAACACCATGATGGGCGTGGTGGAGGACGGGCCGGTGAGATAGAAACCCGCCCAGCCGGCCAGCCCCATGGTGGCGGCAATGGCATAGGCGATCACCGCCACGGTACCCAGCGTTCCGGTAAAGGTTCGCAGCAGAATGGCGATACTGATGGCCACCATGGCGAACATCAGCGGAATCAGCGTGCGACTGTCTTTCTGGCTGGATTCGGCAAAGGTATTGTTCATCATGGCCATGCCCGAGAGATAGACCGTGATATCCGGATGCGCCTGCACGAAGGCATCCCGGATGGCCCGTACCTTCTTGACCACTTCCGGTACTTCGTGCACCGGGTCCTTGCCGGGCAATTGCAGGGTCACATTCACCACGGTCACGCTGCCATCTTCGCTGACGATGCGTTTTTTCAGCAGGGGCTCGTGGATGGCAATCTGGCGAATCTTCGCCAATTGCCCGGAAGCCAGCGGTTCGTCCTCGGGGACCAGATCCCGTACCAGCAGATCATCTTCTTCCGCCGTGGTGTGCTGGAAGTTGGTCACCGAATCCACCCGCGAGGAATAGGGTACCTGCCAGGCTTCCCGGGTCAGTTCCTGTATGGCCCGCAAGTTGGCCTCGGTAAAGACATCGCCATTTTTCGGCGCCAGCACGAAGGCTATATTGTCGCTCTTGGCATAGACCCGCTGCATTTTCTCGAAGGCTTCCAGTTGCGGATTGGTCTCGCCGAAAAACACCCGGTAGTCCGCCTTGAACACCAGTTTTTGCGCACCCAGGGCGGCGGCGACTACCAGCAGGGTCGTCAACAGCACGACTAGCCACGGATGATCAATACTGAATCTTGTAAAGGGATTCATTCGTTTTCTCCCTGGCCGCATGTGGCCGGAACACTGAGGGAAATACCCATGTCCTGCAGGGCCATGAGTTCCGGTTGATAAATACTTTCCAGCTGACGCAGCACCGGGCATACCTGCCACGTATCGGTCAGGGGTTGCCAGTTCAAACCATCCAGTACCAGCGCCATCTGGTTGAACACTTCCCGCTTGAACTGCACGCGCAACGGGCCGGGAGCCTGTGACTTGATACTGGCCAGGGCAATGGCACCAAAGGCACCCGCCCACAGGTGGAAGGCCACCTGCATGCTGTCCCAGCCGGGTTTCAGCTGCAGGTCACCCTCATTTCGGGCTTGCTCCACGGCCTGCAGCACATGCCCCAGCAGCCGTTCTTCCAGTTGCAAATTCCGCTCCAGCCGTTCCGGCGAGCCTTTTTCATACAGGGAAGGCGTCTTGGACTGAACATGGAGGAAAAACTGATCCCGATACAACAATGCATAGAGCAAATAGGCATAGGTCAGAGCGAAGATATGGTCCCGTCCACGACCCTGGATACCCGCCGCTCGATCGAACAGGTCGGCCACAATCTCCATGCCACAGTTGCATAGGCCCAGCAGCAAATCCTCCTTGCTGCAGAAATGGTTGTAGACGGTCCCCTTGCTGTAGGGTACATTGGCGGCCAGCTTGTCCATGCTCAAAGAAGTGAGGTTGTCCTGTTGAATCAGTTCCAGCGCCGTATCCAGCAATTCCCGGTCACGCTGCAACCGATCCTCGTCTGTTACGATTCTCGGGCACATTTCTGACGGTCCGTCAATTAAATTGATGCCATTGTATGCTGGTTTTTGACAACCCGTCAAGAATAAACCTTTCCTGTCCTTTTGCCGTCCGTTTCTCCAGTAACGAAACCCACACACTCTACCATTTGGGATAGTCCCGTTTTTATGGAACAATACGCCCTTTCCCGTCCACAGGTCAGACCATGTCCACCGACGACAAACTGAACGAACAGGCCCTGCATTACCACGAATACCCGCTGCCCGGCAAAATCAAGCTGGTGGCCACCAAGCCGCTGACCACCCAGGAGGATCTGGCCCTGGCCTACTCCCCTGGCGTGGCGGCCGCCAGCCGGGCCATCGTCGAAGACCCGCTGAATGTCTCCCGCATGACCGCCCGTGGCAATCTGGTGGCCGTGATCAGTAACGGTACCGCCGTGCTGGGGCTGGGAGACATTGGCCCGCTGGCCGCCAAGCCGGTGATGGAAGGCAAGGGCGTGCTGTTCAAGAAGTTCGCCAATATTGATGTCTTCGATATCGAAATCGAGGAGAAGGACCCGGACAAGCTGGTGGATATCATCGCCGCGCTGGAACCCACCTTCGGCGGCATCAATCTGGAAGACATCAAGGCGCCGGAGTGCTTCGTGGTGGAAAGCAAGCTGCGCGAGCGGATGAAGATTCCCGTTTTTCATGATGACCAGCACGGCACCGCCATCATCACCGCTGCCGCCATCCTCAACGCGCTGTATGTGGTGGACAAGCCCATCGACGAAATCCGCCTGGTCACCTCCGGTGCCGGAGCCGCCGGCATGGCCTGCCTCGACCTGCTGGTGAAACTGGGCGTGAAGAAGGAAAACATTCTGGTCACCGATCGCAAGGGCGTGGTGTACATCGGCCGCAGTGAAGACATGGACCCGCGCAAGGCCGGCTATGCCGTGGAAACCGACAAGCGCACCCTGGCCGAGGCCATCGTGGGTGCGGATGTCTTTCTCGGCGTATCCGCTCCCGGCGTGCTGACGGCGGAAATGGTGAAAACCATGGCCGACAAGCCCATCATCATGGCCCTGGCCAACCCGGTGCCGGAGATCATGCCGGAAGTGGCACGGGAAGCCCGTCCGGACGCCATCATCGCCACCGGCCGTTCCGACTACCCCAACCAGGTGAACAATGTGCTCTGCTTCCCCTACATCTTCCGCGGTGCGCTGGATGTGGGCGCCTCCTGCATCAATGACGAGATGCAGATGGCCTGTGTACACGCCCTGGCCAAGCTGGCCCGCATGGAGGTGGAAGAGACCGGCACCCCCATTCTGCGCGACGAGCCACTCAAGTTCGGCCCGGATTACCTGATACCCAAGCCCTTCGATCCACGCCTGCTCTCCTCGCTGGCACCGGCCGTGGCCAGGGCGGCCATGGACAGCGGCGTGGCCACCCGCCCCATCGAGGACCTGCAGGCCTACAAGGAGCGGCTGGATCAGTTCGTTTTCCGCACCGGCCTGTTGATGAAGCCCCTGTTCGAAATCGCCAAAAAGGCCGACAAGCGTGTGGTCTTTGCCGAAGCCGAGGAACCGGTGGTGCTCAAGGCCGTGCAGCAGGTGGTGGACGAAGGGCTGGCCCGGCCCATTCTCATTGGCCGCCCCGATGTGGTGCACATGCGCATTCAGCGCCTGGGCCTGCGCCTGGAAGAAGGGCGGGATTTCGAGCTGACCAACCCGCAGAACGACCCGCGCTACCGGGAATACTGGACGCTCTACCACCAGTTGCTGGCCCGCAAGGGCATCACGCCGGCCACCGCCAAGACCATCGTGCGCACCCGCCCTTCGGTCATCGCCGCGCTGATGGTCCATCGCGGCGAGGCCGATGCCATGATTTGTGGCGTGGTGGGGCGCTTCCCCAAGCAGCTGGACTACACCCTGGGCGTGGTGGGGCTGAAACCCGGCTTGCAATCCGCCTATGCTCTGACCGCGCTGACCAGCGACCGGGGTACCTATTTCTTCGCCGACACCTATGTGAACATCGACCCCAGTGCCGAACAGATCGCCGAGTGTACCCTGCTGGCCGCCGAGCGCGTGCGCGACTTTGGCATCACCCCGAAAATCGCCCTGTTGTCCCATTCGGAATTCGGTTCTCGCCAGTCGGAGAGCGCACGCAAGATGCAACAGGCGCTGGCACTGATACGGGAACAGGCACCGGAGCTCGAAGTGGAAGGCGAAATGCAGGCCGACTCCGCCCTGGTGGAAAGCATACGCCAGCGCAGTTTTCCCGACTGCGGGCTCAAGGGCGAAGCCAACCTGTTCATCTCCCCCAATCTGGATGCGGCCAACATCAGCTACCACTTCGCCCGCATCATGGGCGAGAGCGTCTCCATCGGGCCCATGCTGCTGGGCGCGGGCATGCCGGCCCACGTGCTGACCAACTCCGCCACGGTGAGAAGAATCGTCAACATGACCGCCGTCGCGGTCACCGACGCGGTACGGGCCGAACGGGAAAGCTGAAGCCGGCGTGGGTCACACCAGCCCGCGCTCGGCCAGGGAAACGGCCTCCCCCTCGCCGACGATGAAATGATCCAGCAGGCGCGTTTCCACCAGCTCCAGCGCCTGGGCCAACTGGCGGGTAATCTGCACATCCGCCTGACTGGGTTCGGCCACACCGGATGGGTGGTTGTGACCCACGATCACCGCCGCCGCGTTCCAGTGCAGGGCGCGGCGCACTACTTCCCGCGGGTGCACGCTGCTGTTGGTCAGCGTACCCTGAAACAGTTCCTCGAAGGCCAGCAGGCGATGGCGATTGTCCAGAAACAGGCAGACAAACACTTCCCGCCCCAGCCCCGACAGCCGGTTTAGCAGATATCGGCGGGTCGCCGCGGCGGAGGTGAACACATCCTGCCGTCGCAGTTGCTGCTCCAGCGTGCGCCGGCTCATCTCCAGCGCCGCCTGAATCTGCGCTGACTTGGCCGGGCCGATGCCAGGCCGTTGCAGGTACCGCCGTCCTTTTTCACCCAGCAGCCCCTGCAAGCCACCCGCCTCCTGCAACAGTTGCCGGGCAATATCCAGCGCCGTCTGACCACGTACACCGGTACGAATGAAAATGGCCAGCAGTTCGGCATCCGACAGGGCTTGCGCGCCCTGTTGCAAGAGTTTTTCCCGCGGGCGTTCTCCCAGCGGCCAGTCCTGGATTTTCATGGAAACAAAATTTAAGAAATAGTGGATGGCCGGTAAAACGCACCCGTAGTAATTTGTTGTAAGCTATAGCCTCTTTTTTTGTAGGGGACAAGGGTTGAATCCACTGGATGGCGAACGGGTGCTGCTGGGCGTGACCGGCGGTATCGCCGCCTACAAGAGCGTACAATTGGCACGCCTGCTGGTGCAGGCCGGCGCCACCGTCAAGGTGGTGATGACCGAATCGGCCCGCCGTTTCGTCGGCGAGCTGAGCTTTCAGGCGGTCACCGGCCAGCCGGTGGTGCATGACCTCTACGGTGCCGATGCCGCCGATGGCATGGCCCATATCGACCTGACTCGCTGGGCCGGTCATTTCATCGTCGCGCCAGCCACCGCCCATCTGCTGGCACGCACCGCCCACGGCCTGGCCGATGATCTGCTCACCAATCTGCTACTGGCCTGGGAAGGGCGGCTGATCCTGGCGCCGGCGATGAACCGGGCCATGTGGCAACACCCGGCCACGCAGGCCAATGTGCGCTTGCTACAGGAACGCGGGGTGGTCGTCGCCGGCCCCGGCCGGGGTGACCTGGCCTGTGGCGAAACCGGCGAAGGGCGCATGCTGGAACCCGAAACCCTGGCGGACTACATCCGCCCATCCATCGAACCGGCACTACAGGGCCGACATGTACTGATCACCGCCGGCCCCACGGTGGAGGCCATCGACCCGGTGCGTTATCTCAGCAACCGCAGCTCCGGACGCATGGGCTACGCACTGGCCCGGGCGGCGCGGGATGCCGGTGCCGCCGTAACGCTGATCAGCGGCCCGACCCACCTGCAGGCACCGGCGGAAATTACCACCCTCTCTGTCCAATCCGCCGAGGACATGCATGAAGCGGTGATGCAGGCCCTGCCCTGTGATGTATTCATCGGCGCGGCGGCGGTGGCCGACTACCGGCTGCCGGAACCGGCACCACAAAAACTGAAAAAATCCAGTGATACGCTGGCATTGAATCTGGTACGCAATCCGGACATCATTCATGCCGTGGCCCAAAGCGGTCAGGCCGGTTTCGTGGTGGGCTTCGCCGCCGAAACCCGGCAAGTGGAAACCCATGCCCGTGACAAGCTGGCCCGCAAGGGGCTGGACATGATCGTGGCCAATCCGGTGGATGGCAAGGACACCGGCTTCGATGTGGACTACAATCAGGGGCTGATCATCGATACGCAGCGCAGCATCGCGCTGGAACCGCAGCCCAAGTGGCGCATGGCGCGGAAAATTATCGAGGCCATCGCCGAACGGCTGAAAACCGGGGAATAACAGGGAGCAGGGGGAAACCATTGAACATTCAACTGAAAATCCTGGATGAACGGATCGGGCAGACTTTTCCCCTGCCGGAACCGGCCACCGATGGCTCGGCGGGCGTGGATCTGCGCGCCTGCCTGGATGAAGCGCTGGATCTGGCACCCGGCCAGACCGTGCTCATTCCCACCGGCATTGCCGTGCACATGGGGCGCAATGACATGGCCGCCCTGCTGCTGCCGCGCTCCGGCCTCGGGCACAAGAAAGGCATCGTGCTGGGCAACCTGGTGGGCCTGATCGATTCCGACTATCAGGGGCAGATCTTTGTCTCCTGCTGGAACCGCTCGCAGGAGACCTACCGCATCCTTCCCGGGGACCGCATCGTGCAAATGGTGTTCGTGCCCGTCATCCAGCCCCGCTTCGAGCTGGTGGAAAGTTTTGATGAAAGCCAGCGCGGCGACGGTGGCTTTGGCCATACAGGGGTACGCTGATGGCAAAAAAGAAAACCGCCCTGCATCAGGCCGCCCGGGGCAAACAAGCCTGGAGCTGGCATAACCTGCTACCCGGTCTGGCGGTATTGACCCTGTTGCTGGCCGCCCTGTTCGGCTGGCAGTTCTACGTCGTCGCGCAGGAAAAACTGCACAGGATGCAAATCCAGTCGGATGCCGAGCAAGTGGCTGCAACCATGGCCCGCACCATCCAGAACTGGCAGCAGCGGCTGGACCAGACCGGCCGGGACCCGGCCCTGATCTCCACCCTGAAATCCGATCAACCACCGCGCATGACCCTGCTGGAAGGACAGGTACGCAAGCAATACCCGAAAGCCCTGCGCCTGCGCATCATCCGCCCGGAAAACCTGCGTTACGAGCCGGAAGACTTCCCCGGCCTGGGTTTGGGTGTACTGGACATGCTGATGGAAGCCCGCAGCCACACCAACCCCATCCCGGCGGAACTGCACCTGTTCAAGACCGAACACCAGCATATCAATCTGGTTTCCCGGGTGATGGATGACCGGGGCAGACTGCTGGCTCTGCTGCTGCTTTCCATGCCCGCAGACTCCATATTGCAGGCCATGCCCGCCGAGCACTATCCCTTCGGCCATCTCAGCCTCTATCAGGGCTCCCGCCGCTGGGACGACCTGTTGCTGCAAATCCAGGGCAAGCCGGTGGAACGGGTGCCCGAATTGAGCCTTGAACTCAACGTGCCCCATACACGCATGATTCTCAAGGGCGGGGTCCAGCCCGGTTTTCTGCTCATCCCCAATCGCAGCCTGTGGGTCAACGGTGCAGCATTGCTGGTTAGCCTGTTATTGTTCGCGCTGGTATTGCGTCTGTGGGCGAAACACAGAAAGAGCCAGCAGGCCGTGGTCATTCCGGCCACCAGCCTGGAAGCCGTAGCCGGCAAGGCCATGCAGGAAAGGGAAGAACAGCAAAAACGGGATCGACGAGACGAGGCACCGGCGCCCGTCGTTAAAGAAGAGCCCCCCCAGCCCACGGGGCTTACCGCAGAAATCTTCCGTGCCTACGATATTCGCGGCATCGTCGATCAGACATTGACCGCCGAGGTGGCACGCCAGATCGGACAGGCCATTGGCTCCGAGGCCATTGACCGGGGTCAGCAGGTTGTGGTGGTGGGTCGGGATGGCCGCCATTCCGGCCCCATGCTGGCCGGGGCGCTGATGGAGGGCCTGCAGGCGGCCGGCGTGGATGTCATCGACATCGGTGCCGTACCCACCGGCGTGCTCTATTTTGCCACCTACCACCTGAACACCGGTTCCGGTGTGATGGTCACCGGTAGTCACAACCCGCCGGAGTACAACGGCTTCAAGATCATGCTCGGCGGCGACACCCTTTCCGGCGACGATATTGTCGCGCTCTACCAGCGAATCGTCGACAACCGCCTGCACCAGGGCAATGGTGGTGCCCAGGAAATGGACCTGCTGCCTGATTATGTGGAACGCATTGCCGATGACGTACAACTGGAGGAACCCCTGAAGGTGGTGGTGGACTGTGGCAATGGCATCGCTGGCGCCGTCGCACCGGAAGTACTGACGGAAATCGGTGCCGAGGCCATCCCGCTCTACTGCGATGTGGATGGCGATTTCCCCAACCATCATCCGGACCCCAGCGTACCGGCCAACCTGGAAGATCTGATCCTGTCGGTGAAGAACCTGGAAGCCGACCTGGGCGTGGCCTTCGACGGCGATGGCGACCGCCTGGGCGTGGTCACCGCCGAAGGGGAAATCATCTACCCCGACCGCCTGCTGATGCTGTTTGCCCGCGATGTGCTCAGCCGCCAGCCCGGCGCCACCATCGTCTTCGATGTGAAATGCAGCGCCCATCTGGCCAAGGACATCCAGCAGCATACCGGCGTGCCGGACATGTACAAGACCGGCCATTCCTTCATCAAGGGTCACATGAAGGAAACCGGCGCGCCCCTGGGTGGGGAAATGAGCGGCCATTTCTTCTTCAAGGAACGCTGGTACGGCTTTGACGACGGCATTTATGCCGCCGCCCGTCTGCTGGAGATCCTCGCCGCCGAAGGCCGCCCCGCACAGGAAGTCTTCGATGAATTACCGCAAGGTGTCAGCACGCCGGAGCTGAAAATCGAGATGGCCGAGGGCGAGACCTTCCCCTTCCTGGAACAGTTCATCCAGCAGGCCCGCTTCCCGGATGGCGAAGTCAACACTATCGACGGCATCCGGGTGGATTTTGCCGACGGCTGGGGGCTGATCCGCTGCTCCAACACCACACCGGTGCTGGTATTGCGTTTCGAGGGCCTGAACGAGGAAGCCCTGCAACGCATTCAGAATGTCTTCCGCGAGAATCTGCTAGCCTTGAAAGCAGACCTGCAATTACCCTTCTGAGCCCGCGCCAGCCGCTTGTATCACACCGTGGTGCATGCTCACCGCTGCGGGTGTATGCTGACCTCATGAATCCACGGGGAAGAAACCGGATGACCCATTCCGCAAACACCCAACAACGCCTGGCACTGGTCATTTTGTGGCTTTCGGCCGGCCTGTTCTATGTTCTTGCGGATATCCGTTTCAACCCCTTCATTCTCTGGACCGCCCTGCCCCTCTATGCCAGCTACGGCCTGCTACAGCAGGCACGGAAAAACCCGGAGAAAACGCCCTGGCTGGCCGCCTGGCTGTTCCTGCTGTTTTCCGTGGCCTTCAGCCTGTTCTACCACTGGGCCTGGTATACCGACTGGGAACAGACCCGTAGTGGAGATTCCACCTCCGCGGTGATTTTCTTCATCTTTCCCGTCTGGGCGCTGGTCGCCGGCGCGATCGGCTGGGGGCTGGGCAAGGCCTGGGTTCGGCTGAAAAAAAGGTTTTTGGCATGAATACATTGGACGATATTCTGCACCACCATGTGCTGTCCCAACGGCTCCATTCCTCCGGTCAACCTGTGGAAGCAGAACTGCATACCATTGCCGCTGCCGGTTTTACCGCCGTGATCAATCTGGCCATGCATGATTCGGAAGGTGCCCTACCACAAGAGGGCCAGTGGTTGAATGAACTCGGCCTGGCCTACGCGCAAATACCCGTGCCTTTCGATAAACCTGCCTCTGCAC
>WFUE01000046.1 GCA_015485125.1 Lysobacterales bacterium
CCGGCGTGGCCGGACCGGCCACGATGGGGGCCGGCGTCCAGTTGACAACCGTTGTGCCGGGCGGCAAGCCGCTGAACAGGTTGGGGTCCATGGCATTGAACTGGCCGGCCTGGGCATTGGCATCCGCCAGGCTGGTATTCAGACCCACAAACCAGACCAGCGTCTTGCTCTCGTTGACGGCCAGGCTAAAGTTGTAGCGATAACCGATATTGTCATTGCCGGCATCCGGTACCTGTGTATTCACCGGGATGACATCAGCACCGGGGCCAAAGGGCACATGCAGCAGGATCGGGTCAATTGGGCCCTGATCCCAGGAGATCAACCAGTTATCGCTGCTTTCCAGGCTGACGTTGCCATTACTGGTATTCAGCAACTGCGTAGAGGAGTCTGAACCCAGGTTGCCACCGATCCAGGCCGTGACATTCGTTGGTGGAAAACCTTTAGCAAGGCCTAAATTCTCAAAAGTATAGGCTATACGCATCAACCGCTGGTCGGGAAAGGCATAAAACTGGGCACTGACCTGAATGGTACTGTTGGGCATGGTCATGGGTGAGCCGGTGACGGTGGTGCCGGTTACATCCAGCACGCCGTCCGGGTCATTATAGGGTCGGGCACCATTGCCCACATCCACAAACAGGCCCGCATAACCGTCAAAGGCATCGCCCAAACTGGTTGAACTTGAGCCCACGAATACCGTTATAGAGGCATCACTAATGCCCAAGGCATAGTTCGCACTTGTTGCACTAAGTACAATGCTGCCGGCAGTTGTAAGATAGCTCACTCTCACGGTACCAGAACAAATATTAGCCCAGCTCACGCGTGTCTGTGTAATACCCCCAAAAGTCACGGTAATGGTCTCACACGCTTGCGGCACTCTACCCGTGGTTCGTTCCGCCCGTACACTACCGGGTGCGCCCAACAGCGCGACCGAACCCATGGCACCTGCCACGGTGACTTTTCTCAAACGATTCATGGCCTTGTTGGACATCTACAACCTCCTCAAGAACACTATCGAATAATTTTGTATAGAACTGTACATTATATGAATCCATATTCACAAATCAATTCAGGACGCCACTCCATAATCGTGTTCGATCCATTGGAACAGGCCACTGGCTGATAACGCCACCCCCAGTTTGTACAGCTTTCGTATCCGACAGCTTCCCCCATACTGCTCTGACCACAACGTAGAACCATGCAAGCCTAAAATGATTTTTCTGCTGAACAACCTATGGACCAGACAGCAAAAAGCCCCGGCAAGCGGGGCTATTTGCAGCAAGCCGGCGTATGGCCGTTGTCAGCCTTCCACGCGCACCCGTAGGCGGCGCCAACCGATAAAGCCCAATAGCCCGGCCAGGGCAAACAGCCCCAGCGGGTTGTTCAGCGGCACCGGCGTGGCCGGGCCGGCCACGATGGGGGCGGATGGCCAGTTTACGACAGGGCTGCCTGTAGGCAGGTTATTAAACAGGTTCGGATCCATGGTGTTGAACTGGGCGGCCAGGGTGTTGGCCTCGTCCAGGGTAATACCCAGGCCTACGAACCAGACCAGGGTTTTGCTCTCATTGGCGGCTAAACTGAATTGATAGCGATAGCCGATCTGGTCATTGCCACCAACCGGCGCCTGGGTATTCACCGGTGTCACATCCGCACCCGCTCCATAAGGCACATGCACAATCTTCAAGGTCGGAATTGCCGCAGTACCATCCGAAGTTACCAGCCAGTTGTCCGTCGCATCCAGGGTGTTGTCGCCATTAGAGCTGTTTTCCAGCTGAGTCAGGTTGTCGAAGCCAAGCCGACCCCCGATCCAGGCATTCACGTTCACAGGCGCGAGCCCCTTGGTCAGAATCGACTGGTTCGAAAACGTATAAGCAATACGCATTAGCCGCTGGTCAGTGAAGGCGTGAAACTGGGCGGTGATTTCTACCGAACTGCCCGGCATGCTCATGGGGGAACCCGTCAGAGTGGTGCCCGTCTGGTCCAGAGTACCGTCCGGGTCATTATAACCCCGAGCTCCGTTACCCACATCCACAAACAGCCCGCCATAACCCCCGAAAGGCTTGCTCAGGCCAGTCAATCCGGATGAGGAATTCATGCTGAATGGAGGCGCACCGGAAACGGCCGCACGAACGATGGCCTGAGCGCGGCTTGCGGTTGAAGCCGTGACATTCAGCGCGGTTCCAGAGGAAACGTTCGCAGAAGCCATGTTGCTGGCTGAAATACAGGACCAGACTACCGAAGAACCGGGATTCAACACATTGGTAACAGCAAGTGCGTTGATATTTGCGCATTTCCCTTGCGCCACGCGGCTGGAATCTCCCGCCGCCCGTACACTGGCATGGGCCCCCAGCAAGGCGGCCGAACCCATGGCGCCGGCCACGGTGATTTTTCTCAGACGATCCATCGGCTTGACAGACATACGCTTCCCTCCCCCCTGATTGAGTCAATAGAATTTTGCAGTCTACAGGACAATTTTTCCTTCGTACACAAAAAATAAAACTTCAATCCCTGGGCCAGCGCGCCATGGCCTGTTCGATTTCGCGGAACAACTCGCCCAGCCAGGGCTGGTAGCGCCGCCAGCGCTCGGTGGAGCTCTTGTACAGCGGTTGGCGGACCTGGGTGATGCTGGCGGTGCGTACCGCGCTGCGGTTTTTGTGAAAGGCCAGGCAATCGGGGTGAAAATCCAGCTCCAGAAAATGGAACACCCGCCGCAGCTGGCTTTCCGGATCATCCACCAGCGCCTCGTAATCCAGTTCCAGCCAGCGGTGACCGGCCACGGTTCGCCAGTGCGCGGTCAGGCGGAGGTAGTCTTCGATACGGCGGGCCAGGTGGGTTTCAGCAAAGGCCCAGCGAATGACGCCGAACTGGGTCATCCAGCAGCTCACTGCCACATCCCGCGGGTCGCGGCGCAAGTGGATGATTTTTGCCCGCGGAAACAGGGCCAGCAACCAGGGCAACAGACTGTAATTGTCGGGCATCTTGTCCACGATGCGCAGGGCCTGCCGGCCCCCCTGTTTCTCCAACAGGCTCTCCAGCTGTTCCAGGTGCCAGCGGGCGGCCTCGCGCAGGCCGTCCGGGGCTTGCAGCATGGCTTCGGCCACATCCAGTGCTTCCGGTCTTTGGCGCGCGAACTGCCAGAAGGCCCGGCTGGCAAAGGGCGCTTCCCCCACGCCCGCCACCTGCGGGTGGGCCGCCAGCATCTGTTCGCTCAGGGTGGTGCCGGAGCGGGGCATGCCGACGATAAACACCGGGCGCGGGTCGTCCAGGCCGGTTTGCGCATGTTCCAGCTGTTCGAACCAGCGGGTATCGAACTGGGCGATCAGTTCATCCACTTGTTGGCTGTAGGCATCCGGGTCGTATTCCCAACCCCGCTCGGCGCGCCATTCCCAGTAAATCCGGTTGGCTTCCTTTCCGTGGCGGTATGCCTGTTCATAACGGCCCTGCCCGTCATGCCAGAAGGCCAGCCCATTGTGCAGGGAGGCCCGTGGCCGCTTGCCCAGCCGTTCGTTCCGCAGGTGCTGTTCCATGCGTTCGGCCAGGTCTGCCGGCAGTTTCTTGCGCAGCAGGGAAGCCAGACCAGCCAGGGCCTGTGGCGAATGGGGGTTGATCTCCAGCGCCTTGCGAAAGGCCTGCTCGGCTTCTGCCAGTTCACCGGCCACTTCCAGCACATGGCCCAGGGATTGCCACAGGTGTACGGATGCCGGTTCCCGTTTGATCCGCTCGCGCCAGCAGGTGATGGCTGCGGCCAACTGGCCGTCGGCTTCCAGCGTCTGCGCCAGCTCACCGAGCATGGCCGGATGGTCGGGGCGGGTTTCGAGAAAGGCCCGCGCCTGCTCCAGCGCGGCCTGCAACTGGTCGGTCTCCCGCAGGATGTGCACTTCCAGCACCGCCACTTCTTCTTCCGCCCCGGCCAGGGACTTCAGCTCCTCCAGCCAGGCACGGGCTTCCGGCCATTCACCCATTTCAATCCAGCACTGGGTAATGGCGTGTACCAGCGGCATGAAATCCGGCTGGTGTTCATAGGCTTCGGCAAAGGCTTCTAGGGCGGATTCAAAATCATCCAGCGCGCGGTGACAACGACCCAGGTTGAACCAGGCCAGCCCGTTTTGCGGCTGAAGCTCGCAGGCCTTGCGGCAGTATTGTTCCGCCTGCGTGTATTCGCCCTTGTGCAGCAACAAGGGCCCCAGGTTGGTCAGGGCCTGAAAACAGTCAGGATCTTTCTCCAGCGCCTGCCGGTAACAGGCTTCCGCCTTGCCGGGGCGCCGCAGCAGTCGGAAGGCGTCACCACGCACCGCCAGCCACTGGGCCGGCTCGTCGCCGACCGGCGAACCCAGTGCCTGCAAGGCCGCCTGTCCATCTTGCC
>WFUE01000047.1 GCA_015485125.1 Lysobacterales bacterium
CCACAGCCGTCAGCCAGCTGCTCACAGTTTTCCGGCATGGCCGCCACGCCCAGTGAGGCGGGCTTGAAGCCGGTGTTGTCGCCGGTGATGATCTGCCAGCACCAGCTGATACCGGGGTTGTGTCCCACCAGCAATACCCGTTCGGCTTGCGTCTGCTCCAGTACTTCGATCAGCTTGCCGGCCGGGGCGTTGTAGAGGCTGGGGGCCAGTTCTACCGGCCCCAGCAGTTCCACCACCTCCGCCACGCGTTCCGCCGTCTGGCGGGTACGCAGGGCGGGCGAGGCGATGATCAGATCGGGAATACGCCCTTGCTGTTGCAACCAGCGCGCGGCAGCGGCCGCCTGCTCACAGCCTGTGGCCGTGAGCGGGCGGTCGAAATCGTTGCCACTGTCGGAAGCGTCCGCGGCACGACCGTGCCGCATCAGCAGGATTTCTTGCATTATTCCGGTTCCGAGATCATGTAGAAAGGCAGGTTGCTGCGCTGCCAGTTGACATCATACACCCGGTCCGTGGCCTGTACACTGGTATCTACGGTGCCTTCCGTCTGGCTGGTGAAGTTGAAGTTGATGCTGCCGGCATTCTGGAAGTCCAGCGGCACCACCGGGCACCAGGGGCAGGTGGCCTGGGCATGGAGCATGTCCACCTGGCCGCCGTTGTCATCCTGATTGGTGCCCAGTACCCAGGAAGGCTCGCCGTTTTCATCGTAGAAGTAGATCAGGCTGAAGTTGGTTTCACCCTTGTTGTTGAAGGTGATGCCCCAGCCGGATTCATTGGGGTTGTACCACATGCCGCTGTAGTTGACGGCCGGGGTCTGCAGGGCGTCGTTGTAAACCTGCACCGGCTCGGTACCCCGGTGGCCATCCACTTCCCAGGTAAACCAGCCGGAACCGGCTTCTGCCAGGTTCAGCGTCACCGAACCCACGGCGGTCTGTTCCGAAACACTGTTGCTGACGCTGTTCCATTTCAGCCGGTAGAGGGTGGCGTGCACCTGGTTGTTGCGCAGCGGGCCGGTGGCGGTGTACCAGATGGGTGAATGGTCGGCACGGGCGGTATACCAGGCCATGAATACCGAATCCCCGTTGATGAAGAAGATATCCAGACCATGGCCAACGCGGCCGCTGTTGTTCCACAGACCATTGGCCGGCGTCATGCTGCTGGTGCTCAGGTCACACTGGCTGTTGTTGGCATCGAAGTCACAGACCTGGTTGTCGCCACCGGCCTGACCACCGAAGATGCGGTAGCTGGCGTCCGGGTCATAGCCGCCGGTATAGGCCACACCCTGTACATCGATGCCAAACTGGGCCCCACAGGCCATGTTGGGCAACAGGGCCACGGTGGCCTGCTGGCTGGCCTGGGCATTGGCAGCCACATCACCGAAGTAGAGTACGGGGGTTTGCAGGGCCAGGTTGGCGGCATCACCACCAGCCGGTGTTTTGCCGGGAGCATAGAAACAGACAGCGGTGTTGTCTTGTACCGGGTCGGTGGCTCCGCAGCTGTTATAGGTCAGGCCGCTACTGATATTGGCATTTTGCAGGCCAATGGTGGGACTGGCGCCCACGGCCACGCCGTTGCTGTACTGATAGACGATTTCATCCGTGCCGTCATAGAGAAAGGCCTGTACCCGGAAATTGCCCGTGGTATTGCTGCCTTGATAGACGCTGGTGCCTTCCCACTGGAAGACATGACAGCCGCCGCCACCATCGACATCCGAGGGCCGCGGGCAGCTGGAGAAGTGCTGATAGTACAGGTTGTTGACCACCAGATCATCATGCATGGGCGCAATACGGTGGCCATTGGCATCGGTGGATGGTAGTGCGGGCAGGGGGCAGTCCTGGGAAAAATCGCCACCACTGGCTTGCAGATTGGTGGTGAGATAGCCGTTGGAAGAGGCCACGATCTGGCTGATGGTATCGCCATAAAGGCGGAAGTCGGCGTTTTCCAGATTCACCAGCGCACCGCCATCGTCCAGGGCCGGGTAGCTGCCGCTGGCCGTCAGTGATAGGGCCGTACCGCTGCTACTGATATCCACACCCGCATAGGGGCAGCCCAGTTCACCACTGTCTCGATAGGTATAGCCAAAGCTGTCCGGCCCCCCGGCGGCTTTGGCCTGCGCGTTCAACGCGTCGGAACGGGTGAGGACGGCAATCACATCACCGGCATTCTGATTGCTGCTGTTGTTGATGGTTACGGGAATGTTCCATTGTTCACCCGGTTCCATCACATTGTCGCCATCGCCACAGACTTCACTGGGAGCCAGGCCACTGACGGAGAAACTGGGGGCGCTGACTACCTGTGCCAGGCTGGCCCGGCGGCTGCACTGGGCGCTGTCGGTCACGGTGACGGTGACATTGCCGCTGTAGGCTTCCGAATAGATGGTTTCCATACTGGGGCCATTGTAGTCGGTCTTGCCGTCGCCGTTGACATCCCAGGCATAGCTGTAGCCACCGGCACCACCACTGGCCGAGGCGCTGAAGATGACGCTTTGGCCCGGAACAGCCGGGTTGGCGCTGGATTGAATGCTTACCTGCGGCTGGTCACATTCAGCCTTGCCATCGACTGTATCCACGCCGGTATTGTCCGGGTCCAGCCAGTCTTTCAGGCGGGTGCTGGCCGTGGTGCCCCGATCCCAGGAAACGGCCAGGCGGCCAAACCAGTCGGATTCATCGTTGCCACAGGCGGCACCGCCACCGAGCAGCTGGCCGATGAGGTGGTGACTGGCATTCCACAGGCCGGAACCGGAGGAACCGCCTTCGGTGGTGCCTACATCCCAGTCGGTCACGCGCCAGAAACCGTCGTCGGCACCCTGGGTATAGCTGGAATAGGCAGGCCCGGCCAGGACATCGTCATACTCGAAGCTGATGCGTTTTTCGTCCAGATTGGCATGGTGGATGACGGTGACCGGGCCGCCGTTCTGTACATCACGGCGGTCCCAGCCGGCCCAGTAGACTTCGGCCAGCGGGGCCGGGTCTTCGTCCAGCTCCAGCAGGGCGAAATCCGACAGGGGGTTGCTGGCGCGGAAGGTGGCGCCCATGGTGGTGGCCACGGTGTACTGGCTGCGGTTGATGGGTGTGCCGTTGGCGGCAGTATCCACGGCCCGGCAGGTGGGAGATTCATATTCCCAGTAGAACACGGTGGAACCGGCGTTGCTGCTGTCCAGACCGCAGTGATTGGCAGTGAGGAAGTAAAGCTTCTTGTCTTCGCGGGCATTGTTGATCAGGGTACCCGAGCAGGTATCCTGCCCACCCAGGGTAAACATGCTGGCAGACTTGATTTCATCCCGCCAGTTATCCCCTTCGGGGCAGGCCACATCCACATTGCAGCTGCCGGATTTCAGCAGCGCGTCGGCCGGGTCGATAAAACCATGCTGCACGCTTTTCAGCCCCAGCTTGACAAAGGGCTGCATGGCCTTGGGTACGGTGATTTCCAGCCAGGCCGTTTCACCGGGCACCACCGGGGTCCAGAAGGTATCCCCCCTGGGGTTGTTCTGGTCGGTCCACGGGCCCCAGACGGTAGTCTTCTGTTCATCGAGAAAATGCAGCTCGGCACCATGGGGCAGGAAGAAGGGGGAAAGGGCCAGGTTGAGATTGACCGCGCCGGGGGACTGGATACGGATGCGCTTGAACAGCCGCCCGTCCGGGGTTTCTTCCCACTTGCCGGCCAGCAGATCCCGTGGCAGCTCGGCCTTGACCGCGAAGCGGGCGGCGGTGCCGGGCTTGCGCGGTTCGGCGGCGGCCTGGGCCGCCTTGTCGGCCAGGCCCTGGACGGTGATCTGCAACGGAGTATCGTCCAGCAACCATTGGTCGGAAGGCAGTTTGGCCACGACCGTGGTGCTCAGTACCAGCAGTAAGAGTGTCAGCAGTTTGTTCATCATCATCCTCCAGTGTGATCGTCAGGCCTGGCTGTGCCCTGCCCCAAGCCCACCATCTAAGCCCGTGCGTGGGCGGAAATCAAGCATTCTAGGGCCAAAAGCCTGTATAAAGGGTATCAAAATGTATCCGGGGTCACGGTTTGGCCATCCCGCTGGATGGTGCGAGGTTCAGTCTGGCCCTGAACGCCCCTATCCCATTAGTGGTACAATGGCCGGATTTTCAACCGGTTTGAGGCGAGTTCATGTCTGTACCCGCAAAACAGCTGGATCTCAGCTATACCCTGGATGACAAGTACCGCAAGGATTCGGGGCGTATCTACCTTTCCGGCATTCAGGCACTGGTACGCCTGCCCATGCTGCAACGGCAGCGGGACCTGGCCGCCGGCCTGAATACCGCTGGTTTCATTTCCGGCTATCGCGGTTCTCCCCTGGGTGGGCTGGACCTGAATCTGTGGCGTGCGCGGGAATACCTGCAGCAGAACCATATCCAGTTCGTGCCCGGCCTGAACGAGGATCTGGCCGCCACCGCCGTCTGGGGAACCCAGCAGGTCAACCTGTGGCCGGGGGCCAAATACGATGGCGTCTTCTCCATGTGGTACGGCAAGGGGCCGGGGGTGGACCGCTGCGGGGATGTGTTCAAGCACGCCAATGCCGCCGGCACTTCCCGCCATGGCGGCGTGCTGGTGATGGCCGGTGACGATCACGCCTGTCGCTCCTCCACCCTGCCGCACCAGAGCGAGCATGAATTCATTTCCGCCATCATGCCCATTCTCAACCCGGCCGGGGTGCACGATCTGCTGGAACTGGGCCTCTACGGCTGGGCCCTGTCACGCTTCACCGGCCGCTGGGTGGGTTTCAAGACCATCGCCGAGAATGTGGAATCCTCCGTTTCCCTGGAGTTCGACCCGCTGGCGCTGGAGATCGTCTATCCGGAAGATTTCGACATGCCGGAAGGCGGGCTCAACATCCGCTGGCCGGACAGCCCGCTGGAACAGGAAGAACGCTTGCACCGCTACGCCTTGTTCGCCGCCCGCGCCTTCGCCCGCGCCAACCCCATCAACCGCACGGTGATCACCAGCCCGAAACCGCGCCTGGGCATACTCACCACCGGCAAATCCTATCTGGATGTATTGCAGGCGCTGGATTATCTCGGCATCGACCACAAGATGGCGGCCGATCTGGGCATCACCGTGCACAAGCTGGGCATGACCTGGCCACTGGAACCGGACAGCCTGCGGGCCTTTGCCGAGGAGCTGGAAGACCTGATCGTGGTGGAGGAAAAGCGCTCCTTCGTGGAACGCCAGCTCAAGGAGCTGATGTACAACTGGAAGAACCGCCCCAGCGTCATCGGCAAGTACGACGAGCAGGGCAACTGGGTGCTGCCGTCCATCCATGAACTGACCCCGGCCATGATTGCGCGGGTGATCGCCAAGCGCCTGTCGCGCTACTACACCTCCGAGCACATCGAGATGCGGCTGGCCTTTCTGGAGCGCAAGGAACAGCAGCTGGCCCAGCCGAAAACCGACTTCCGCCGCGCGCCGCACTTCTGTTCCGGCTGCCCGCACAATACTTCCACCCAGGTACCGGAAGGCAGCCGCGCCCTGGCCGGCATCGGTTGTCACTACATGACGGTGTGGATGGACCGGCGCACGGAAACCTTCACCCAGATGGGTGGCGAGGGCCTGCCCTGGGTGGGCCAGTCTCCCTTTACTGAAACCAGGCATGTATTCGTCAACCTGGGGGATGGCACTTACTATCATTCCGGCTCTCTGGCCATTCGTGCCTGTCTGGCCGCCAAGGTGAACATCACTTTCAAGATCCTCTACAACGATGCCGTGGCCATGACCGGTGGCCAGCCGGTGGACGGCAAGCTGTCGGTGCCGGACATCGCCCGGCAGGTCCATGCCGAAGGGGTGCGCAAGATCGTGGTGGTCAGTGACGAACCGGAAAAATGGTCACGCGCCGAGCTGTTCCCGCCGGGTGTGACCTTCCACCACCGGCGTGAACTCGATGCGGTACAGAAGCAGCTGCGTGAATACGAGGGCCTGAGCGTACTGATCTACGACCAGACCTGTGCGGCGGAAAAACGCCGCCGGCGCAAGCGCGGCAAGATGGAAGACCCCAACCGGCGGGTGTGGATACACCCGGATGTCTGTGAAGGCTGCGGTGATTGTGGCGAGCAGTCCAACTGCCTGTCCATCCTGCCGCTGGAAACCCCGCTGGGGCGCAAGCGCCGCATCGACCAGTCCTCCTGCAACAAGGATTTCAAGTGCCTGGATGGCTTCTGCCCCAGCTTCGTCACCGTGGAAGGCGGCAGCCTGAAGAAGAGCCCCGGCGCCAGCGGTGGCCCGGACCTATCCGGCATTCCCGAACCCGAGCTGCCGGATACCAGCCGGCCCTACAACATCCTGCTCACCGGGGTGGGTGGTACCGGCGTGGTGACCATTGCCGCCCTGCTGGGCATGGCCGCCCATCTGGAAGGCAAGGGTGTGACGGTACTGGATCAGACCGGCCTGGCACAGAAGGGCGGCGCGGTGACTTCCCATATCCGCATCGCCGATGAAAGCGCGCAGTTGCACGCGGTGCGCATCGCCGCCGGCGAGGCCGATCTGGTGCTGGGTTTTGACCTGGTGGTCAGTGCCGAGGCGGAAGCCCTGGCCAAGATGCGCGAACGCAAGACCCAGGCGGTGATCAATACCGAAGAAACCATGCCCGGTGCCTTCACCCGCCAGCCGGATCTGCAATTTCCCCGCAACGCGCTGGTGGAAACCCTGGTCGAGGCCATCGGCGAGCAGGCCATCGACCTGGTGGATGCCAGCCATCTGGCCACCGAGCTGATGACCGATTCCATTGCCACCAACCTGTTCATGGTGGGCTATGCCTGGCAGAAGGGCCTGATTCCGGTTTCGGAAGCCGCCCTGCTGCGCGCCATCGAACTCAATGGCGTGGCGGTGGAGTTCAACCAGACGGCCTTCCGCTGGGGCCGGCTCACCGCCGCCCGGCCACAACAGGTGCAGGAAGTGGTGGCTCAGCTGCACGCCGTGGAAGAAGCTCCGACACCTCAGAACCTCGACCAGTGGCTGGATTTCTACAGCGACAAGCTCACGGCATGGCAGGATCGTGGCTGGGCACGGCAATACGGTGAAGACATCGAAGCCCTGCGCCGCAAGGCGGAAGGACTGCCCGGTGGCGAGGCTCTGGTACAGACCGCGGCCACCCAGCTGTTTCGCCTGATGAGCTACAAGGACGAATACGAAGTGGCTCGCCTGTTTGCCGACCCGGCCTTCCGCCAGCAACTGGGTGAAACCTTTGCAGGGGATTTCCGCCTGCACTTCCATCTGGCCCCGCCGCTGCTGAGCAAGATGGGCCCGGATGGCCGCCCAGAGAAAAAGACCTTCGGCCCCTGGACAGAAAAACTCTTTGCCCTGCTGGCCCGGTTCAAGTGGCTGCGCAAAACTCCCTTCGACCCCTTTGGCCGCAGCGAGGAACGCAAGCAGGAACGGGCTCTGATTACGCTTTATCGCCAGCAGCTGCACTGGCTGGCGGAACATCTGGACGAGGAACGGCTGCCGGCGGCGCAGGCCCTGCTGGAACTGCCGGCGGGCATCCGTGGCTACGGCCCGGTCAAGCAGGAAAGCATGGCGCGCATCGTGCCACAGATGGAAGATCGCTTCCTGCTGCTGAAGCAGGGCAAGGGAGCGCTGGAAGCAGCGGCCTGAGGGCAGCTGCGAACAGGGTGATGGCAGGCCCGAATCCGGGCCTGCCAGTTTTTAGCTCCGGGCTTCTTTGGTGGCAGAAACGTCTGACGGTTCTTCAGCCGCTTCGGCCAGTGCTTCCGCCTTGTGTTCGCAATCCAGCCCGCTGGGCAGTTGCACCACACTGCGGAAGGCGTGCCAGGAGGCATGGGCCGTCAACGGGAAGATCAGGATAAAACCGAGAAAGCCGGTGACGAAGCCCAGGCCCACCAGCACGGTGAGGATCAGGCCCCACAGGAGCATCACCTTCAGGTTTTTCAGCACCGCACGGATGCTGAAAATCATCGCGCTCAAGGCATCACAGTCCCGCACCATCAATAGCGGGATGGAGAACACCGTCACCATGTACACGCCCACGGCGAGAAAGGCGCCGGTGAGCGTGCCGATACCCAGCATGAGAATGCCATTGAAGGTGGTGAAGATGGCCTCGATGGCCGACATGTCGCCCTGTACATCCTCCATGCCGAAGAAAAAGGCGTAGAGGGTGACGGCGATGCGCATCCACGACAGCACGATCAGCAGCAGCAGGGCGGCGATGAACATCAGCTGGCTGGGTGCCATGGTACGAATGCGCAACACCCGCCCGAGAGAGCAGGGCGCGGCACATTCGATACAACGGCTGACATGGTACAGGCCGATGGCGGTGATCGGCCCCATGAGCATGAAGGCTGATAGCGCGGGAATGATCATCCGCTCCATGTTGAAATACACCAGCGCGGCAATCAGGCCCATGCTCAGCAGGGTATAGGCCGCTCCATAGGCGAGGCTGATCTGCGGCTTGGCGCGAATATCCTGCCAGGCCTGGGCCAGCCACTGCCGTGGTTCGCAGATGTCGATTTCATGAATCTGCGGCAGTTCCACATAACCTTCGGCCTTCAGGCGCTCCAGTTCTTCTTCGGACAGTTTTTTTTCTTCTGCCATCTTGGTTACTCCCCCGTTTCACCCGTGTAACCGATGGGTTAGAGTATTCACATTCACGCCATCGCACAAATTAGCGACAGCAAAATTAGCAACACTGAATTCAGAGAGGCAACATGTTCAAGCCCCTGCTCTACCTGTTGACCGTTTTCTTGTGCGTCCAGGCGCAGGCGGCGGACCGTATCACCGGTGCCGCCTTTGCCACCCGCTCGGAGGTACTGGCACCACATGGCATGGCTGCCACCAGCCAGCCGCTGGCCACCCAGGTGGCCGTGGATGTGCTCAAGCAGGGTGGCACGGCAGTGGATGCCGCCATTGCCGCCAATGCGGTACTGGGCTTGATGGAACCCACCGGCAACGGACTGGGTGGTGACCTGTTTGCGCTGGTGTGGGATGCCAACAAGGGCAAGCTGTTTGGTTACAACGGCTCCGGCCGTTCACCCAGGGCGCTGACGCTGGAGGTATTTCGGCAAAAGGGTTTGCAATCCATCCCCCCCTACGGGCCACTGCCGGTGACCGTGCCGGGGGTGGTGGATGGCTGGTTTGCCCTGCACCAGCGCTTCGGCCGCCTGCCGATGAAAAAATTGCTCAAGCCGGCCATCGGCTATGCCCGGGAAGGTTTCCCGGTGTCTGAACTCATTGCCTGGTACTGGCAACGCTCGGTTCCCCGATTGAAGCAGTGGCCAGGCTTCGTGGAACAGTTCACCCGCAACGGTCGCGCACCCCGGAAAGGGGAAATCTGGACCAACCCCAATCTGGCCAACACGCTGGAACAACTGGCCCGCAAGGGCCGTGACGCCTTCTACAAGGGGGACATTGCCCGCACCATCGCCGCCTACATGCAGGAAAACGGTGGTTATCTGGCCTACGAAGATCTGGCTGCCCACCAGGGCGAGTGGGTGGAGCCGGTTTCGGTCAATTACCGGGGCTATGATGTCTGGGAGCTGCCCCCCAATGGCCAGGGTATCGCCGCCTTGCAGATGTTACAGATTCTGGAGGGTTTTGATCTGGGGCTGATGGGTTTTGGTTCGGCGGACTATCTGCATGTGTTCACCGAGGCCAAGAAGCTGGCCTTCGAGGATCGTGCGCGTTTCTATGCCGATCCGGCTTTCAACCGCATTCCGGTGGACTGGCTGATTTCCGACGAATATGCCGATCAGCGCCGGCAGCTGATTCGCATGGACCGGGCGGCGCGCCAGTTTTTGGCCGGCGATGCGCCACTGGAGGATGGGGATACCATCTATCTGACCACCGCGGACCGCTGGGGCAATATGGTGTCGCTGATTCAGAGCAACTATCGCGGCATGGGTTCGGGCATGACCCCGCCCGGGCTGGGCTTCATCCTGCAGGATCGCGGCCAGCTGTTCAATCTGGAGCCGGGGCATTTCAACAGTTATGCGCCGGGCAAGCGCCCCTTCCATACCATCATTCCCGCCTTCGTTACCCACAAGGGCAAGCCCTGGCTGAGTTTTGGCGTGATGGGCGGTGCCATGCAGCCCCAGGGCCATGTGCAGATTCTGGTGAATCTGATCGATTTCGGCATGAACCTGCAGGAAGCGGGGGATGCGCCACGCGTGCGACATGCCGGTTCTTCCCAGCCCACGGGGGAGACCATGACCGACGGTGGCCGCCTGAATCTGGAAACCGGGTTCAGTCTGGAAACCCGGCGGGAACTGATCAGCCGCGGGCACAAGCTGGGCTTCAGCCGGGGTGGCTATGGTGGCTATCAGGCCATCATGCGGCTGGAAAATGGCAGCTGGGCCGGTGCCTCCGAATCGCGCAAGGATGGCCAGGCTGCCGGTTATTGATCCGGGCCTGATGCCTGCCAGGGCAGTTGGTCCAGATCCACATTGCCACCGGTGAGGATCAGCCCCACCCGCAGGCCCTGAAACCGTTCAGGCTGTTGTTGTACTGCGGCCAGGGTGATGGCCGAGGAAGGTTCCACCACGATCTTCAACCGTTCGAACAGCGTGCGGGTGGCCTGAATGACGGCGGCATCCTCCACTGTGAGAATGCCCTGTACATGTTGTTGCAGGATGTGGAAATTCAGCTCGCCGACCTGGGCGCGCAAGCCGTCACAGATCGTATTCACATGGTCGAGGATCTGCCGCTGCCCCTTGCACATGGAACGCGCGGTATCATCCGCGCCAGCCGGTTCGGCACCGTACAGGGGCAATTCGGGGTTTTTCCAGTTCAACGCCAGGGCGGCTCCGGCCAGCAGGCCGCCACCGCCCACGGGGGCGATCAGCGCATCCAGCGCCGGTTGCTGGCGGAGAAACTCCAGGGTGGCGGTGGATTGGCCGGCGATGATATCCGGGTGGTCATAGGGCGGAATGGCCACGGCATCACTGAAGGCCAGCCAGGCTGCCAGCGCTTCTTCCCGCGCCTGCTGGTTGGGCTCACATTCGATGATGCGCGCACCGTACCGGGCTACATTGGCCTTTTTGGCCTCCAGCGCGTTCCAGGGCATGATGACCGTGCATTTCACGCCCATTTCGGCAGCGGCCCGGGCCAGCGCCGCCCCGTGATTGCCGGAGGAGTGGGTGGCCACGCCGCGCCGGCGCTGGTCTTCATCCAGGCGGGAAAGGGCATGGCAGGCACCCCGGTACTTGAAGGCACCGGTACGCTGAAAATTTTCGCACTTGAAAAACAGCCGGCAGCCCAGCTCCGCGTTCAGGCTCTGGCTTTGCAGCACCGGGGTGGTGTGGGCTTTTTCGCGCAGCAGGGTTTCGGCCTGTTGCAGGTCTTCCAGCAGCGGATAAGGCTGCATGTCAGTTCACCAGCCACAAGCGCAGCTGGGCGGGCACCCAGAAGGCGGAATAGCCCCAGGCGGCTGCCAGCATGCTACCCAGCAGCAACAGCAGACCACCCCGCAGACGGGCCTGGCCGCCGGTGAGGGTTTCAGCCGTGGTGCGGTGCAGCAACAGCATGCCGGGAATGGGAAAGCGCCCCTCAATGAGGATGCGCAAACCCTGCACGCCCAGCCACAAGCCCCCCAGCATCAGGGGCAGAAAGGCCCAGAACAGCAGTTGCTGAATCTTGTCGGGAACCTGTTCCGGGGGCAGACCATCCAGCTGCCGGATCAGCAGGGGGGCCAGCAAGGCAATGCCGGCCATCAGCACGAAGGCCAGCAGAAAGAGGACGACAGGCAAGGGGATTTTTTTCATTCCCCGATTATGGATGGGTCAGACCGTGAACGGCAAGTATTATCCGGCCATAAGGGGTCAGCAGCCGCATTCCGGTGGCCGGCCCGGCTGGGCCTGCTCACCCTCGGTGGCATAGCCATCCCGTTTCCACCAGTCCAGGCCGCCCAGCAGTTCCTTGACGGTAAAGCCCAGCAGGGCCAGATTCATGGCTCCCTTGGTGGAGGCATTGCAGCCGATGCCATCGCAGTAGGTCACGTACGTGCGTTCGGGGTCCAGTCTGGCGGTGGTTTCCCGGTTCATCTGGCTGTGGGGCAGGTGAATGGCTCCTGGAATATGCTCCTGCCGATAGGCGGCTTCCGAGCGAGTGTCGATGACGACCACCGGTTCGTTGCTTTGCAGGGCGATGTACAGATCCGCCGAATCGGTTTCGTAGGCCAGTTTTTGCTGGTAGTAGTTGATTTGTTCTTTCATCAATTCACGCTCCTCCTTTTTGGCAATACTACCGCAGAACTTGCGTGCAAATCCAAAAAACCCCGCCCTGACGGGCGGGGCTGGCAGTGCGAGTCGAGCCTCAGTGCATCTGAATGCGATATTCGATGCCGAAGAAACGCGGTTCGTTGACGAAACCGGTCAGGTTGTTGAAGTCGATACCGCCGACGATAGCGGTTTCGTCGGTCAGGTTGCGACCGAAGACGGCCACCTCCTGATCGCCACCGTCCCACTGGTAGGCCACGCGCAGGCCCAGTTCCTGCATGGCGTCCACGTTGAATTCCGCGGCTTCGTAGAGGAACAGGTTTTCCGCGCCGCGATAGAACCAGTCACCCAGTACCACCAGCTGGCCTTCGCCCAGATCGGTGTTCCAGCGTACGGTGGCGTTGGCGATCCATTTGGGTGCGTGCGGCAGCGGGTTGCCGCCGATGAGTACGGTACCATCCACCGGGCCGGCCGGATCCAGCACGGTGCAGCCACCACCGCAGGGCTGGATGGCCAGGGTGTCATCGGCGATTTCAGTATCGTTGTAGGACATGCTGGCGGTAATGATCAGATTGTCGCCGAGCAAGGCTTCCAGTTCCAGTTCCGCACCCTGGCCGTTGACTTCATCGGCGTTGATCAGGGTGTTGAAATTGTTCTGGCCACCCACGGCGGTCAGCTGCGGGTTGTCCACCGTGTAGCTGAATATGTTGGCGTTCAGGCGCAGGGTGTCTTCCAGCAGCATGCTCTTGATGCCGGCTTCGAAACTGAGATTGGTTTCGGAATCGGCCACCGAGACCACATCACCGAACAATACACGGCCCTGAATGGAGGGTGCGCGGAAGCCCTTGGCCACGCGCGCATAGAGGTTGATATCGTCATTCAGCGCGTGGTTGAGGGAGAAGTCCCAGCTCAACTTGGAGTCACCCACATTGGCGTACAGCGGGCCGATGGGGCCGATGCCGAGGAAGGACAGGGGGGACTGGGTGCGTTCAGCATCGAAATCCTTGCTGTCGTCGGACCAGCGCAAGCCTGCTTTCAGGGTGGTGGCCTCGGTCAGTGCATAATCCACCGAGCCGAACAGCGCCCAGGCATCGGTCTGCTGGTGCTGAATGGCATAGCCATTCTGGCCGCCACCGAAGACGGTATCGAAGCTGAAGCTTTCGATGGTCAAATCTTCGCTGAACCAGAACAGGCCGGCCTGCCAGTTCAGCGGGCCGTCATTGCGGCTGGACAGCCGCAGTTCCTGGCTCCACTGGCTGAGATCGGGTATGCCATCGGCGGATTCCGCCGCGAAGGGGATGAAGCCCGGGCCATAGGGTGGCGCGAAGGAGGCGCCATAACCACCGTCGATATCACCGCGGCTGTATTGCTCGGCGCTTTCGTAGGCGGTGATGGAAGTCAGCAGCAGGCCGCCCATGTCCCATTCTGCCTTGATATTGAAGCCCAGGGTATCCAGCTCCTGCTGGTTCCGGCCGTCGATGTAGATGGTGTCACGATCGAAACCGGCCACCAGATTGTTCGTGCCGGGTTCGATGATGTTGGCACGGAACAGGCGGGCGGTACCGTCCAGATTGCGGGCATGGATGTTGAACAGCAGACGGTAGTCCTCGCCGTTGTCATAACCGAACTGCAGGCGCACGGCGCGGTCGTTGTAGCCGCCCAGGGCGTCGCTTTCACCGGTATAACCGTTGTCCACCCAGTCGCTGCGATGGTTGTAGAGCACGGACAGGCGCGCGGACCAGTTGTCGCTCAGGGCGCCGTTGAGGGCCCCTTCCAGATTGGCGCTGTTGAAACTGCCATAGGAGAGCTTGGCGATGGCTTCGAAGTCCTGCGAGGGTTTTCTGGATTCCACCTTGACGATACCGGCAGGCGTGTTGCGGCCAAACAGGGTGCCCTGGGGCCCGCGCAGCACTTCGATGCGGGCGGTGTCGAAAACCGGAAAGCCCTTCAGCACCGGATTCTCCAGCACCACATCGTCATAGACAAAAGAAACGGGCTGGGAAGCATTCAGGTCGAAATCGGTATTGCCGTAGCCGCGAATATAGAAGCGGGGAAAGATCCGCCCGAAGGAGGACTCCACCTGCAGGCTGGGCAGACGCCCGCGCAGGAAGCGGATGTCCTGGCCGGAAGAGGTGAACAGCTCCACCTGCTCCGAGGGCATGGCGGTGACGGCCACCGGCACTTCCTGCAGGTTTTCGCTGCGTTTTTGCGCGGTGACCAGCACTTCTTCCAGCGCGGGTTGATCTTCATCCTGACTGGCCTGTTGGGCCAGTGCGGGGCTCAGGGTGGTGGCGGCCAGCAGGGCGGACAGCCAACGGGTGGTGATACCAGGTCTCATGGTCATCATCTCTCTCGTGGGTTTCAAGGGTGAACAGAAAAACAACAATGCAGCGAAGGCTATGCCGCTGCAGGCGGAAAATCAATGTTTTTTTAACGCTTTGTGTGCGTGAATGCCCAATTGTGCCTTTTTGGCCATTGCGGAAGTCCAGCAGGGGGAAGCCATGACCGCGAAAAATGCCTTGTATGCACAGTCTGGCGGGGTAACACCGGTTATCAATGTGACCGCAGCCGCGGTCATCGAGGAGGCGCGCCGGCATCCCGATGCCATTGCACGTGTTCTGGCCGCGCGTAACGGCATTCTGGGTGTATTGCGGGAGTCGCTCTATGATACCTCCGGGTTGAGCGAGGATGATCTGAAGCGCATGCGGCAGACACCCGGTGGAGTTTTCGGCTCTTGTCGTTTCAAGCTGGGCCGTTTTTCCGAGCACAAGGCCCAGTATGAACGACTGATCGAGGTCTTTCAGGCCCACGATATCGGCTATTTTTTCTACAATGGTGGCGGCGATTCGGCGGACACGGCGCTGAAGGTTTCCGCCCTGGGTGAAAAAATGGGCTATCCCATCACCTGTATCGCCGTGCCCAAGACCATCGACAACGATCTGCCCATCACCGACAACAGCCCCGGCTTTGCCTCGGCGGCCAAATATGTGGCCGTTTCCACCCTGGAAGCCTCGCTGGATGTACAAGCCATGGCGGACACTTCCACCAAGGTTTTCATCTTCGAGGTCATGGGCCGGCATGCCGGCTGGCTGGCAGCCAGCGCGGGTGTGGTGCAGCGCGAGCCGGATGATCCGCCCCATGTCATTCTCATGCCGGAACGCCGCTTCGACGAGAATGCCTTTCTGCGCAAGGTCAAGCAGGTGGTGGACCGGGTGGGTTATTGCACCGTGGTGGCTTCGGAAGGGGTGAAAGATGCCGATGGACAGTTTCTTTCCGAGCAGCCCATGCTGGATGCCTTCGGTCACCCGCAGCTGGGCGGTGTGGCACCGGTACTGGCGCAATTGGTACGGGAAAAGCTGGGGCTGAAAAACCACTGGGCGGTGGCGGATTACCTGCAACGCTCGGCCCGCCATATCGCCTCGCAGGTGGATGTGGACCAGGCCGAGGCCGTGGGACGTGCCGCCGTGCGCATGGCGCTGGAGGGAAAGAACGCCCTGATGCCGGTGATCCGGCGCTTGTCCGATGCGCCCTATCGCTGGGAGATCGGAGAAGGTATGTTGGCCGATATCGCCAATGTGGAACAGATGATGCCGGATGACTTCATCGCGGAAGACGGGATGGGTATCACGGAAAAGGCCCGCCGGTATTTTCTACCCTTGCTGGCGGGCGAGGCCTACCCGCAATACCGGCAAGGCCTGCCACTGTACCTGCGGCTGGATTGCCCGCTGGTGCAGCGTTTTCTACCGGAATATGAACAGGAATAGGGGGATATGATGTTGAGGGTTCTGGGTATTTTCCTCATCGGCTTGGCCCTGCAGGCGCAGGCTGGCGTGACACCACAGTTTTGTACGGATCTTTCCGGTATTCCGGAAACGCCAGGGGTGGATTTTACCAGCCAGATCCAGCCTATTTTTGCCAATAATGGCTGCGAGACCTGCCATGGTGGCAGTGGCAATCTCTATCTGACGCCGGGGCAGTCTTACAGCAATCTGGTCAGTGTGCCGGCCAGTGCTCCAGTGCCGGTCAATCGGGTGGAGCCGGGCAACGCGGATCAGTCATTCCTGTTCTGGAAGGTCAACTGTGACAGTCCGGGCTCCGGCTCACGCATGCCCATCGGTGGCACATTGAGTGAGGCTGATCAGGCGCTGATTCGTGACTGGATCAACCAGGGTGCCTTGCCCGCCGGCCCGGGAGCCGGTGGCGCGAACCCGGTACCCGGTCTGGGATGGGTTGGGCAGTGGCTGCTGGTCCTGTTGTTGCTGTCGGTTGGACTGGCCCGGGCACGCCGAGCGCTGTTGGGTTGACGTTCAGTCCTTCAGCAGCTCCAGTATGGCTTGCCACTGGGCCTCGCTGACCGGCATCACCGACAGGCGGTTGCCCTTGCGCAGCAGGGCGAAATCGCCCAGTGCTTCCGCATGGTCTTTCAGCGCCTTCAGGCTGACGGTGCGGGGAAACTTTTCCACGAAACGCACATCCACCATGAACCAGCGCGGCTTGTCCGGGTCGGACTTGGGGTCATAGTGCTTGTCATCCGGATCGAAGGCGGTGTGATCCGGATAGGCCTCCCGGCAGACTTCGGCAATGCCCACGATGCCGGGCACTTCGGTGTTGGAATGGTAGAAAAACACCCGGTCTCCCACTTTCATCTCGCGCATGAAATTGCGTGCCTGGTAGTTGCGCACGCCATCCCAGTGCTCCCAGCCCTTGGGGTCGTGTTGCAGATCATCGATGCTGTATTCGTTGGGTTCGCTTTTCATCAGCCAGTAGGCCATGGTCGGGGTCTCCTGTGAAAATGAGTCAGGCCCTGTTCGGTGACCAGGGCATCCAGAGGAATATCCCAGGGGTCGGGCTCGATGCTATCCAGTTGCTGGAAAGCATGGCTGGCACCCAGTAGCCAGGGGCATGGCCCTGAAGGATACACCGCCGCTAGCGTGCGATCATACCAGCCCGCGCCCATGCCCAGCCGGTTGCCCGTGTGGTCACAGGCCACCAGTGGCAAGATCAGCACATCGAGTTGTTCGACCGAAATCAGCGGCCCGGCAACCGGTTCGGCGATGCCATAGCGATTGTGCCGCATGGGCATGCGCCCCTGCCAGGGGCGAAAGCGCAGAACCGTGCCTGTCAGTACCGGCAGCCAGGCCATCCGGCCTGTGGCCAGCAACCACCGTCGCAAGGGGCGCAGGTCCAGCTCTCCATCCACGGGTAAATACAGCCCGACATGATGGCTGTGCCTCATTGCGGGCAGACGGGCAAGGGTATTGCATACCGCGTGCCCGTGTTGCAGTTGCAGCGCGGCCGGCAGGCTTTTCCGCTGGTTGCGCAGCTGCTGGCGCCGTTCAGCGGCGGCTTTTTTGTCCACGCACTTTCACCCAGGAATTGAAGGCCACGATGATGCGGGTGCCATCGCCGACAAAGGGAAAAATCTCGTGCAGCAGGTAGGAAGGGAAGATGGACAGCTGGCCGGCCTGGTGGGTGAGATCGAAGCCGCCGTAATGCACGGGTGGCTTGAGCCGTTCCATGCCAGGATCGGCGTAGTAGTTGGCATTGGTACGCGGGTCGTGAAAGCGCACGCGCCCGCTGTCGGGCCGGCCGGGGACTTCCCCACCCGTGTCGATGCAGTAGATACCCGACCAGCTGGCGTTGTTGTGGTTGTGCAGGCCCTGGTAGCCCCCCTTGCGGGTGACATGAAACCAGGCGTCGTATTCCCACTCCAGCCGGGCGAACTCTTCCCGACTGTAGTCGGATAGCTGAAAGATGGCGCGGGCCAGGGATTCATGGCAGAAGGCCGCCAGTTCCCGCAGAGGCTTTTCCGGCCGGTAGAACAGGTCGAAATTGCTCTCGAACAGCGGGCCGCCCTGAGTATCGCGCTTGACGGTGTCACGAAAACGGTCACCCTGGGCTTCCATGTGCAGGATCAGGTCTTTCAGTTCCCGATTGAGCCGATCCTTGTCCGGGTGCTGAAACTGGATCAGGGGTACGGCGAAGTGATAGCTGATATCCATTACGGGCTTCCGGCAAAAAGGGTCATTTTCTGTCCTGGAGGCTGGATTGTCCATGCCCGAGCGGCTGAAAGACCGGCAAAAAAAGAGCGGGCACCAGGCCCGCTCTCTTGGGTCATGCGTTGGAAAAGCCTGACTTAGAAGTCCTGCTCGTAACGCACATACATCACGCGACCCAGGGTGCTGTAGATGGTGAAGTCGAAGGGTTCCCAACCATACCAGTCGGGATTCAGCTCCGGATTCTCATCGGTCACGTTGCGCGCACCCACGACCACCTTGCCATTCCAGGGCAGGTTGTAACCAGCCTGCAGGTCCAGCTCGTAGTGATCGTCCACGCTGTAGGTCACATCATCTTCGGTCTGGGATTGACCGCTGATCATGGAGACCTGAGCGGAGGCGAAGATGTCACCCATTTGCCAGTCGGCAGCGAAGTTGATGCGGGTGTCGGGCAGACCCATTTCGCCTTCCAGACGGGCGGCGGGATCTTCCGCGAAACGCTGTACTTCATACTTCAGCACACGGGCGGCTTCCATGCGGAAGCGGAAATCACCCGCGGCATCGGTGGACAGCAGGTATTCGATGTTGAAATCGACACCATTTTGCTGCTGGCCCTTGAAGTTGTTGAACTGGAGGGAGACATAGTCCACCTGGCCGGTGGCCGGGTCACGTACCACATAGTTCTGTTCACCGGCCAGCTCAGCCGCAAATTCACGGTTCAGCGTGGAAGTGGTGATCCAGTTGTCGAATTCGATGTGGTAGAAGGTCAGCTCCATGTTCAGGTCTTCCATGGGCTGCCACACGGCACCGAAGGTGTAGGACTTGGAGGTCTCCGGTCCCAGGTTGGTGTTGCCACCGAACAGGGCGCGGTACTGGGTGGGAGAACAGGGTGCCACACCGTTGTTACAACCGACGAAGTCGATGCCGGAGGGGAAGGACTCGGACACATTGCCATAGTACTCGTCGAAGCCGGGAGCACGGAAACCTTCACCATAGGTGGCGCGCAGCAGCAGGCCGTCCATGGGACGGAAGCTGATCCGGGCCGTCGGCGAGAAGTTGCTGCCGAAGTCGGAGTAGTCATCGTAACGACCGGCCAGGTTCAGCTCGATCATGTCGGTGATGGGCAGGCCGGCCTCGAAGTACAGGGAGACGATATCACGATCAGCGGTGATGTTGTCGCCACCGGAAGTACCGGCGATGATCAGGCGGTTGGACTCCGGATCATTCAGCTGGTTGAAGCTGATGTTGTAGGTATCGAAGCCCACGGCCAGCTGGGCAGGACCGGCCGGCAGTTCGGCGATATCCATGCGCAGGTTACCGTTGAAGTTCAGGGAGGTGGTTTCCCCTTCATACAGACCGGTGTGGTTGGCACGGCGCATGATGTCGCCATCGAAGTTGCCGTTGACGTTGTAGAAATCCAGCTCGCCGCTGTCGATCAGCTGCTGCAGGGTTTCCTTGTTCACCAGGTTGTAGGTCTTGTGAGCGGTGTAGTTGTTGACGAACTGTGTGCCCAGTTCCCAATCCGCGCCACCAAACAGCTCGGTGAAACCGGTCAGCGTCAGGTTCAGGTTGACATTGGTTTCGTCAATCTTGGAATCCCGGAAGCCGTTGGGCACGGTACGCACCAGCATCAGCACGGGAGCCGGATCCAGGCCATACAGCGGCATGGGGTTGTTGGGATTGTCGGCGGACATGGTGGGGAACGGCTGGGTCACCGGTGTGCCGGCGAAACGGCTGTTGCCACGGACCTTGCCGATCAGCACCTTGGTGTTCAGGCTGATATTGTCGCTGACTTCATAGTTGGAGTTGACGAACAGCACGTTGGAGTTGGTGTCCGGCACGGACTTGATGTCCGCGGCGAAGTTGTAACCGCAACGCTCGGCACCGGTAGTGGAGTTGCCCGGAGCGAAGGTCAGGAAGTCCCAGCGGTAGGAGTTGGGGAATTCGGAGGACTGACCCACATTCAGCGGACAACGGGGATCCACGAAGTTGGCGCCGGCGAAATCACCGCCCAGGGCAATCCAGGAACCGGGGAAACCGAAGGAGGAAATGCCGAAGTTTTCCGGGGCGTTGGCGGCATAGCTTAGTTCGCGGTAGTACTGCGGGCGGCTGTCATAGCTGGACAGGGAGTAGAAGATGTTGCCCTTGGCGCCGGAAATACCACCGGTTACATTGGCACGGGTCTGGGCGTAGCTGCCACGGCCTTCTTCGTACTGGGTGGTAATCTTCAGGCCGTCGTAGTCCTTGCGGGTGATGATGTTCACCACGCCGGCGATGGCGTCGGAACCGTACACGGCGGAAGCGCCATCACGCAGGATTTCAATACGCTCCACCACATCCAGCGGAATCTGGTTCAGGTTCTGGGAAGCACCACCATTACCGGGGATGCTGGCAATGCGCTTGCCGTCCATCAGCACCAGCGTGCGCTGGGCACCCAGGCCACGGATGGAGACTTCGTTCACGTTGGCATAACCGGCACCATAACCGGAAGTGGCCTTGAAGGAACCGAAGGAGTTGTAGACCGTGGTCTGCAGCACCTGGGCCACGGTGACATCACCGGAAGCGTCGATATCTTCACGGCTGATCACGGCCACGGGGCTGGCGGTCTCGATGTCTGTGCGCTTCAGACGGGAACCAGTGACTTCGATCTTGTCCAGCTTGGCGCCGTCTTCTTCCTCGGCCATGGCATTACCCATGCCCAGAGAAGCGATCAGGCCTGCAGACAGTGCAAAATTCACTGCGTTGAACAGGGGGTTACGGTTGTTTTTCATAATGAAATGACTCTCCCATAAGGCAGATACACGATAGAAATAGTGTGCATACCCCGCCCGGGCAGGGCGGTTGATCCATACCAATGCGTACAGAATCCTTTCTGAGGTGGGGCGATAATAACAACTGTTTAACGCAAAGAAAACCGCTATCACGCATATTGATTGCGTTTTCGTAACCATTGAAGGGATGGAGGATGGCTGTTTCACCCAGGCGATATCGGGTCAAGCGGGTGGTAGATGGGCTATTGCTTTTGGGGGGGATGGGCCTGTCGGCTTGTTCGTCAGGGCCGCAACCGCCTCCGGTCAGTACAGAGACGCGCGTGCCCTCATACGTCATGACGCTGAATTGCTCGCCGCAACAGGGTTGGCAGGCTGGCGTGCGGGATGACCGGCGTGCGGGCGGTTGCATGCAGGAAAGCTCGGGAGAATTTCGTCAGGCCTACCGCCTGGGCCAGGAACTGCATGCCATCGACCGGCAGCTGCGGGAGAAGGCTTTGACGGGTGCCGAGCGCAGCCGTTTGCTCCAGGAGCGGGAGACGTTGATCAATATTGCCCGTATGCGGGGCTGGAACGGTGAGCCACAGGGGCCGGAAGAAAAACTGGTACAGTAGTGGTCGGCCGGGCAGCCTTCAGGGCACCCGACCGGACTCTGTGGGATGTCAGCCGCTCAGCTGCAGCCCTTGGGCCGTGGCAGGCCGGCAATCTTGTTGGCACACTTGATCAACCCGGTGGGAAACAGGCTGTAGATGTATTTCTGGCTGCTGCGATCCTTGCCGAACTTCTCCTTCATGATCTTGGAGAACTGGCGTGGTTCGCAGACCATGCCGTTTTCCTGAAAAAACTCACGGGCGGTGTGGATGATGTCCCAGTGCTCCTGGGTCAGTTCAGGGAGCTTTTCCACTTCCCGGGCGATGGCTTCGGCCACTTCCGGCGTCCATTCGTCGAGGTTTTCCAGCCAGCCGGCTTCGCTGAGCTGGATGGTCTTGCCATTGGCTTCTACTTGCATGTTGCTTTCACTGTCTATGAGAATTCCCTTATATACTAAAGGCAAATGAGAATGAATACCATCCTCATTAAGGGGGGTGAGTGTTGACGGGAGAAAATCGGGAACAGGCGCTTCCCTTTGTGGGGGGTAGCCAGTATGCGGGGAATTGCACAGAATAGCTGGTTTGTGAAAGAGAACCGCGTGAACGGCATGACGGCAGAAATGAGTGGTGGCGATATCCTGGTCCAGTGTCTGATCGACGAGGGCGTGGATACCGTATTCGGTTACCCCGGCGGGGCGGTGCTGCATATCTATGACGCCCTGTTCAACCGGGAGGGCATCCGCCATGTGCTGGTTCGCCACGAGCAGGGTGCGGCCCACGCGGCGGACGGCTACGCCCGCGCCACCGGCAAGCCGGGTGTGGTGCTGGTCACCTCCGGCCCCGGTGCTACCAACACGGTAACCGGTATCGCCACTGCCTACATGGATTCCATCCCCATGGTGGTCATTACCGGCCAGGTACCCCGGCCGCTGATTGGTTCGGACGCCTTCCAGGAAGTGGATACCGTCGGCATCACCCGTCCCTGCGTCAAGCACAATTTTCTGGTCAACTCGCTGGAAGAGCTGGCGCCCACCATCAAGAAGGCCTTTCATCTGGCCACCACCGGCCGCCCCGGCCCGGTAGTGGTGGATGTGCCCAAGGACGTGACCGACCCCAACATCCGCATTCCCTACAGCTATCCTGCGGAAGTACGCATGCGTTCCTACAACCCCAAGGTGCGCGGCCATTTGCGCCAGATCAAGAAGGCGGTGGAAATGATGCTGGCCGCCCGCAAACCCATCCTGTACACCGGTGGCGGCGTGGTGCTGGACAACGCCGCCGAGCCTCTGCGCAAGCTGGTGGATCTGACCCATATCCCCATCACCTCCACCCTGATGGGGCTGGGGGCCTTTCCCGGCAGCGACGAGCGGTTTCTCGGCATGCTGGGCATGCATGGTACCTACGAGGCCAATATGGCCATGCATGAATCCGATCTGGTGATTGCCATCGGCGCGCGCTTTGATGACCGGGTGACCGGCCGCATTGCCGATTTCTGCCCCAACGCACAGATCATCCATGTGGATATCGACCCGTCTTCCATTTCCAAGACCGTGCAGGTGGATGTGCCCATCGTCGGCAGTGTGCGTTCGGTACTCGAGGACATGCTGGAGCTGATGGAATCTCATCCGGATTGCTGTCCGTCCGGTGATCTCTCCGACTGGTGGCAGCAGATCAACGCATGGCGCCAGATCGAATGTCTGGCCTACGAGCAGCCACAAGATGGCCTGATCAAGCCGCAATTCGCGGTGGAGACCTTGTACAAGGTTACCGAAGGCCGCCTGATTCTGGCCTCGGATGTAGGCCAGCACCAGATGTTTGCCGCCCAGTTCTATCCCTTCGACGAACCCCGGCAGTGGATCAACTCCGGCGGGCTGGGCACCATGGGCTTTGGCCTGCCGGCGGCCATGGGCGCGCAGCTGGCCTTCCCCGACCGGGATGTGGCCTGCATCACCGGCGAGGCCAGCATTCTCATGTGCATTCAAGAGCTGGCCACCTGCAAGCAGTTCAACCTGCCGCTGAAGGTGATTCTGCTCAACAACGGCTACATGGGCATGGTGCGCCAGTGGCAGGAGATGTTTTACGAAGGGCGCTATTCCCATTCCTATGTGGATGCCCTGCCCAACTTCACCGAGCTGGCACGCAGTTTTGGCCATGAAGCCATGCGCATCGAGAAGCCGGAAGAGCTGGAAACCCGCATGCGCGAGGCCTTTGCCATGAAGGACAAGCTGGTGTTTCTGGAAATCATGGTGGACCCGGACGAGAACGTCTACCCGATGATCGAGGCGGGCAAGGGGCATCATGAAATGGTGCTGTCCCCCAACCAGAAGAGCGAACGGGAGCTGGCCTGATGCGACATATCATCTCCATTCTGCTGGAAAACGAATCCGGCGCCCTTTCCCGGGTTTCCGGCCTGTTCACCGCGCGGGGTTACAATAT
>WFUE01000048.1 GCA_015485125.1 Lysobacterales bacterium
GCCGAATACGAAGCCGGCAAGACCGTGGAAGAAGCCCGTCAGGAACTGATTGCCAAGGTCGGGGAAAACATCCAGGTACGCCGCATGGTGCGTGTGGAAACCGAAGGCATGATCGGCGCCTACATCCATGGTGGCCGTATTGGCGTGCTCGTGGACCAGCAGGGTGGCGACGCCGAACTGGCCAAGGACATCGCCATGCATGTGGCCGCCATCAACCCCGCCTATGTGGACGCCGACAGCGTGCCGGCGGAAGTGGTGGAGAAGGAAAAAGGCATTCTGGTAGCCCAGGCCCAGGAATCCGGAAAGCCGGCTGACATCATCGAGAAGATGATCCAGGGCCGCCTGCGCAAGTTCCTTGCGGAAATCACCCTGCTGGGCCAGCCCTTCGTGAAAGATGGCGACATCACCGTGGAGAAGCTGCTCAAGGACAAGGGTGCCAGCGTCAAGGGCTTCCAGCGCCTGGCCGTGGGTGAAGGTATCGAGAAGAAGGAAGAAAACTTCGCCGAGGAAGTGATGGCACAGGTCAAGGGCGACTGACCTCCCGCCAATCCAGCCACTGAAAAACCGGAGCAGCCGCTCCGGTTTTTTTATGTGCGCAAACTCCATTTACCGCATATTCCATTCTGGATAGAGAGCGGTTATAGTGCCGCCTTTCACGCATTGGAGAGCGCCCATGAGCGACGCACATTCCGAAGTCAACAACCGCCTGGCCGACACCAAGCAGCTGGGCCTGTTTGCCGCCCTGGCCAGCCTGTCCTGGGTCTTCTGGGTCGTCGGTGGCATGGAAATGGTCGAACGGCTGGCCTTTTACGGAGTCAAGGCCGTGGCCACCCTGTACGCCAAGGCCCCCGCTTCCGAAGGCGGGCTGGGCGTCACACTGACCGAATTCGGCTACATCCTCACCGTCTGGGCCTTTGTACAAACCTTCGTGCCGGTATTCACCGGCGGGCTATCCGACCGTTTCGGTTACAAGGAAACCATCTTTGCCTCCACGGTCATCAAGATACTCGGTTATCTCATCATGGGGTTCTTCCCCACCTATTGGGGCTTTTTTGCCGGCGCGGTCATCCTGGCCATCGGCACCGGTATCTTCAAACCCGGCATTCAGGGCACACTGGTCAATGCCACCAGCCGCAAGAACTCCTCCATGGCCTGGGGCGTGTTCTACCAGACGGTCAATATCGGCGGCTGGATGGGGCCGCTGCTGGCCGCCAAGCTGCGGGTGCTTTCCTGGGAGCACCTGTTCTTCGCCTGTGCCGCCATCATCTCCATCAACTTCCTGTTCCTGCTGCTCTATAAAGAACCCCACAAGGAAGAACGCTTGCAAAGAAAAGCCGAGATGCAAGCCAGCGGCGAGCTGGAAGAACCGCTGTGGAAAGCGGCCCTGCATGAACTGAAAAACCCGGTACTGGCCTGGTACATGGTGCTGTTTTCCGGCTTCTGGTTCATGTTCAACTCCTTCTTCGATGTCCTGCCCGCCTATATCGATGACTGGGTGGATACCTCGGCCATCATCCACACCCTGTTTGGCCCGAATGGCACCGATAATTCTGCAGCTCGCTTCTTTCTCGGCATGAATTCGGCCACCACCATCAGCCCGGAAGGCCTGCTCAACCTCAATGCCGGCCTGATCATGCTGACCTGTTTCCTTTTCGCCGCCCTCAGCGCCAAGATGCGCGCTCCCACCTCCATTCTGGTGGGCACCATGCTCTCCACCGGCGCGCTGTTCATCATCGGCAGCCTGCCCTGGGCCTGGTTCATGGTGCTGGGCATTCTCACCTTCAGCGTGGGTGAAATGCTCTCCAGCCCCAAAAGCTCGGAATTCATCGGCAACATCGCTCCGCCGGACAAGGTAGGCATGTACCTGGGCTTCACCCAGTTCCCCATTGGCATCGGCTGGACACTGGAAGGCATGATTGCCCCCCGTCTCTACGACATCTTTTCGTCCAAGGACCATTTCTCCCGCGAACTGCTGGAACAAATGGGCATGAACGCCGAGCAGGTGGCCGCCATCCCCCAGGGCGAGGCCTTCCAGCGTCTGGTGGAATTTTCCGGCCAGCCGGCACAGGAACTGACCCAGCGCCTCTACGAAACCCACACCGTGGGCATGGGCTGGTACATCATGGGCGTGGTGGGCATCATCACCTGCATCGGCCTGTATCTGTACAGCCGCTGGATCTACCGCATGGCACAGGCCAAAATCGCCGCGGATATGCAAACCGCCACGGCTTGAGAGCAAAGGAAGGCTACATCAACCATGACAAGCCCCTTGTCGCAACATAGTGGAAACCTGTCGCGCCAAGGGGCAGATTCATCGCAATGCCCCGATAGCCCTGCCCTGAAACGGGGAGCTGGGGCAGTGATTACACTGCCGAAGGTTTGGGGAAATCCTTGAGGCAGCAACGGCCGGCCGGATTGCGGATGGTGCAGTCACAGCGATTGTTGCGCGTCATCTGCACAACGAATTCACGCACCGCGGGCTCTGTGGCCTGCGCACGGGTGACACCAAAACAGAAGCAGACCAGGGCATGTTCATCTGCCTGCTTGCCGGCTGGCAGATCGCGCAATTGTGCTTGCGACAACTGCTGGTGTTCATTGACATACACCTGATCACAATCCGGGTTTTCACAGACCCACCACTGGTCTTCCAGTTCCAGCGCCCAGGGTTGTTCGGCATGATGCAACACGGTGATGGCTTCGACGGGCATGGCCCGCTGGCCACATTGCGGGCAATCAGTCGGCTTGCGTTTTTCTGGCTTCTTGCCGCCTTCAGCGGGAGGCGTGTTGCAGCAACTGCTCATTTTCAAGGCCCTCGTGAATGACATGGACGCGGGATGTGAGCCGCAGTACCAGTTCATAACCAATGGTATCCGCGTACCCGGCTACGGTGTCAACGGCCACCGCCCTGCCCCATAGTTCCACGGGCATGCCCGGCTGTACCGGGCTGTTCGGGCCTACATCCACGGCCAGCATGTCCATGGAGACCCGCCCGGCCAGCGAATAACAGCGGCCATCGATGGCCACCGGCGTACCATCCGCCGCATGGCGCGGATACCCATCGCCATAACCGGCGGAAACAATGGCGATGCGGGTATCACGCGGGCTCTGCCAGCGGGCGCCGTAGCCCACCTGCTCACCGGCCTTGACCGGGTTGACCGCCAGTACCTGTGCCTGAAAGCGCATGGCCGGTTGCAGGCCCAGTTCGGCCGCGGTTTTGCCTGCCACCGGGGAGATACCGTACAACATGGCACCGGCACGTACCCAGTCATAATGGCTTTCCGGCCATTGCAGGATGCCGGCGGAATTGGCCAGTGAACAGGCACCGGACCAGCTACGGGCCAGACGGGCAAAGTGTTCGATTTGCTGGCGGGTTTTGCCGTCCCCCGGCTGGTCGGCACAGCAGAAATGACTCATCAGCACCACTTCCCGGGGCGGGACCGGCAAAAGCCGCAGCCGCTCCATGACGCTGTTCAGCTGGTCCATGGGAAAACCGAGACGGTGCATGCCGGTATCCACTTTCAGCCAAAGGGCGAAGTCCAGCCCTTGTTGGGCCAGCAGTTCCAGCTGGTAGGGCTGATGAATCACCAGATCCAGCGACCATTGATGCGCCTGTTGCAGTTCCGTCGCCGTGCCCACGCCCTCCAGCAACAACACACGCCCGGCAAAACCGGCGCCACGCAGCTTGCCCGCCTCCTCCAGCGTGGCCACCGCCAGGGCGTCGGCCTGTGACAGAACCGGCAGACAGCCGCGCAGGCCGTGGCCATAGGCATTGGCCTTGACCACGGCCATGATTTTCGAGGCCGGCGCCAACGCCCGTGCCCGTTGCAGATTGTGCTGCAAGGCAGCCAGGTCGATACGGGCCTGTACGCGGGTTTCCATGCCTATTCCATACCCTGCTGGTCGGGGTAGTATTCCGGCGCGTAGTTTTCGAAGCGGGTGTATTCGCCACGAAACACCAGATTGACCTTGCCGGTTTCGCCGTTGCGCTGCTTGGCGATGATGACTTCCGCCTTGTTCTTGTGCGGCGTTTCCTTGTTGTAGACATAGTCGCGGTAGATGAAGGCAATGAGATCGGCGTCCTGCTCGATGGAACCGGATTCACGCAGATCGGACATGACCGGTCGCTTGTCGTTACGGGAATCCACGCTGCGGTTGAGCTGGGAGAGCGCGATCACCGGTACATCCAGTTCCTTGGCCAGGGCCTTGAGACCACGGGAAATCTCACCGATCTCCTGGGTACGGTTTTCCTTGCTGCCGGGCACCTGCATCAGCTGGATGTAATCCACCACCACCAGCCCGAGGCCATGCTCCCGCTTGAGCCGGCGCGCCTTGGCCCGCAATTCGTTGGGGGATTGCGCCGGCGTTTCGTCGATGTAGATCCTGGCCTTGTCCAGCATGGGCTTGGCATGCACCAGCGCATCCATTTCCATGTCAGAGAGATTGCCGTTGCGCAGATGGCTCATTTCCACCCGGCTGACGGAGCTGAGCATGCGGGTGGTCAACTGGATGGCCGACATTTCCATGCTGAAGACCAGCACGGTCTGTTCTTCCTTGATGGCGGCGTGTTCGGCGATATTCATCGCCAGCGTGGTCTTGCCCATGGAAGGCCGGCCAGCAATGATGATCAGGTCCGAACGCTGCAAGCCGGCGGTGATACTGTCCAGATCGGCAAACCCCGTGGGCAGGCCGGTGATGGTGCCATCCATGGCGCACAGTTCGGTGATGTGCCGCATGGTGTCGCGCACGGCCGTATCCATGGGGATCAACTCACCCTTGCCCCGTGCATGGCGCTCGGCAATGGAGAATACGGATTGCTCGGCGGATTCCAGCAGTTCCGGCGCGCCACGCCCGTTGGGGTGAAAGGCGTTTTCGGTGATTTCACTACCGGCATCGATCAGCGCCCGCAGAACGGATTTTTCCCGCACGATCTCGGCATAGGATGCGATGTTGGCCGCGCTGGGCACGCCATTGGCCAGTTCCGTCAACTGGGCCAGGCCACCGGTTTCTTCCAGCAGATTGTGCTGCACCAGCCATTCGTTGACGGTGACGATATCGCCCGGCTTGTCCCGGTTGCGCAGGTCGGCAATGGCGCGCCAGATGACACGGTGATCCTTGCGGTAGAAATCTTCTTCCACCAGCTTGTCCGACACCCGCTCCCAGGCACGATCATCCAGCAGCAGGCCACCCAGCACGGCCAGTTCGGCCTCCATGCTGTGCGGTGGGAGTTTCATACTTTGTTGCTTGACATTCATCCGGGCATTCTAGCGGTTTCCACCGCGATGGTCAGGGGAAAAACCGGGAATAAGCTGTGGAAAAACGGTGTATAAAATGCCTTTTGAGGCCACAAAAAGCACAAACCCCGGCCAGGGCCGGGGTTTGCAGGGGTCGAAACGAAGGAGAGGAATCAGCCTTCGTCTTCCACCACAATCAGCTTGATGGTGGCACCCACGTCGGCATGCAGCTTGAGGACGATTTCAAACTCGCCAATGGTGCGTACCGGGCCATCGCCCATGATCACTTCGCTCTTCTGAACCGGCTTACCCTGCTCGGTCAGCGCTTCGGCAATCTCGCGCGGGCCAATGGAGCCGTAGAGCTTGCCTTCGGCACTGGCCTTGGCCGGCATGGTCAGCTCGGTGCCTTCCAGCTCATCGGCACGGGCACGGGCGGCGACCAGACGATCGTTGGCGGCTTTTTCCAGCTCGGCACGGCGCTGTTCGAAGGCGGCCTTGTTTTCAGCCGTGGCCGGAATGGCCTTGCCCTGGGGCAGCAGATAGTTGCGGCCATAGCCGTTCTTGACCTTGACCACATCACCCAGTTCGCCCAGGTTCTGTACTTTTTCAAGCAGAATCAGTTCCATGTCGGGCTCCTCAGTGGTTGTCTGTGTACGGCAGCAGGGCCAGATAACGGGCCCGCTTGATGGCCGTGGCCAGCTGACGCTGGTACTTGGCACTGGTGCCGGTGATGCGGCTGGGCACGATCTTGCCGGTTTCGCCCACATAGTGTTGCAGGGTGGCCAGATCCTTGTAGTCGATTTCTTTCACGCCTTCGGCGGTGAAACGGCAGTATTTTCTGCGACGGAAAAAACGGGACATGGCTTACTCCTCGGTCTCGGCAGCCGCTTCAGCGGCCGGGGCTTCTTCGGCTTCAACAGACTCGGCTGCTTCAGCCGGCGCTTCTGTAACCGGTGCGGCAGGCTTCTGCTCGGCTTCGCGCTCGGCTTCGCGGCGGTTCTTTTCTTCCTTGCTCTTGGCAATCAGCGACTGTTCGGTGATGGCCTCGTCACGCTTGATCACCAGGTGGCGCAACACAGCATCGTTATAGCGGAACAGGCTGGTGATTTCATCGAGCACTTCACGGCCACACTCCACATTCATCAGAATGTAGTGTGCCTTGTGCAGTTTCTGGATGGGATAGGCCAGACGACGACGGCCCCAGTCTTCCAGACGATGGATGGCACCACCGCCGTTTTCGATCATGCCACGGTAACGCTCGACCATGGCAGGCACTTGCTCGCTCTGGTCCGGGTGGACCAGAAACACGATTTCATAATGTCTCATGTGTTTTCCTTTCGGTTTAACAGCTACCCGGTTAACCGGTGCAGCAAGGAAATCCGCACGCCCAAGTATGCTCAACACAGGCGCACGGGGTGAAGCCCGCGTATTCTACGGCTTTTCCACCGGATTTCAAGATGGATGTTGCAGTGTTAGCCGTCTTCGCCACTTGAAACAGGATCGGCGGGCACAGCCTGCATGGCATCGGGCGCTGAAGGCGGTTGTTCTTCCGGGTTTGCTTTCGATGACGCTTTTCGAGGCAATTCGGGCGGCTGCCCTTGCTCTCCCAGCAGGGTGACTTCCACACGCCGGTTTTTTCGCCAGGCTGCCGGGTCGTCCCCGGCCGGGTCCGGGCGGCTTTCTCCCAGGGCGAGGATATGCAGCTTTTCTTCCGGCACACCGCCTTCCACCAACGCTTCCGCCACCGCCTGCGCGCGGTCTTCCGACAGGCGCTGGTTGTATGCCTCGCTGCCCCGCTCGTCCGCACGCGCCTGGAGCAGCACCTGTTGCACGGCATCACCGTAGCGCTTCACATCATCACAGATTTTGCGAATCTCGCCCATGGCATCTTCGGTCAATTCGGCGCGATCGGTGGCAAACCAGACGGTGTAACGCGGTGGCTGTGGTGGCAATTCCACCTTGGGCGGCGGTGGCAGCTGGTCGGGACAGGCCAGAAAATCTCGCAAGGCGGGACGAAAGCCCACCGGCAACAGGCGAATGGTCAGTGCATGTTGCGCATCGGCCCAGTCCGGAAAGAACAGGCTGATGATGCGCCCGTGTTCCAGCTCCTGCAACAGGCGGTTGGCCAGCCGGGGCTTCAGCAAGGCCAGTTCGCCGGCAGGGGACAGGCGGATTTCCTGCAGGGTTTCGGGCTTTTTCCCGTGTTGCCAGGCCGGTGGATCGAGACGAATCAGGGCCAGCGTGTCGCCCGCTGGATGACGGAACCCCTGCAGGTCGAACTGCAGGGTGCCACTGCGGTCCAGCAGAAAGCGCGCATCCCCCACCCGTGGCACATGTTGCAGAAGCCGGCACTGCTGATCAGTTTGTTCAAATTGCCAGGGCGCTTCTTCCAGTGCGGGGGCATAGACTTCCCTTTCCGTCGCCTGTACGGAAAAAGCCAGCCACAAGCCTGCCAACCATGCCATGTTCATATCGCATGTATCGGCTCAGGCCGGCGCAACTTGAGCCGATTGCACAGGTTGCCCGCAACCGGCGTGTTCACGGGCCCTCGAAGCTGTCGCTGAAAATGGTCTCGCCCAACTGTACGGTGATGATGAAGGTCACCACGGCCGTGCTGTCGATACCATCGGAGAGACTGACACTGACCGTGGCCTGCCCCGTCTGACCGGAAACGGTGGCGAAACTCAGCACACCGCTGCTGTCGATGGCCGGCTGGGTGGCAAACAGGGTGTTGTTGTCATTGCCAACCGTGAATGTCAGTGTCTGCGAAGACTCGTTGGCCGGCCCCGCGCTGATATTGCTGGCCCAGGCGGCACTGTAACTGCCCTGGGTATCGCTGACTTGCACATCGCCACCCGCAGTAAAGCTCGGCGGATCGTTGACCGGATTGATGGTGACATTGACCACCAGCGTATCCGTACCGCCATTGCCATCACTGACCTGCACGGTAAAGCTGTCCGTACCGTTGTAGTCGGCGTTGGGGCTGTAGCTGACATTGCCGCTGGCATCCACGCCGGCCGTGCCATTGCTCGCCGCTGCTGCGATGCTCCAGCTCAACGGGTCGTTATCAGCATCGGTAGCCGTCAGCTGTGCCAGCGAGAAGGCGGTCGGGCTGCCGTCTTCATCCATGGTCACTGCCGTCTGGCCATCATCGGTGCCGTCCGGATCGGTGATGACCGGTGCATCGTTGATGGCATTGATGGTGACATTGACCACCAGCGCATCCGTACCGCCATTGCCATCACTGACCTGCACAGTAAAGCTGTCCGTACCATTGTAGTCGGCGTTGGGGCTGTAGCTGACATTGCCGCTGGCATCCACGCCGGCCGTGCCATTGCTCGCCGCTGCTGCGATGCTCCAGCTCAACGGGTCATTATCGGCATCGGTAGCCGTCAGCTGTGCCAGCGAGAAGGCGGTCGGGCTGCCGTCTTCATCCATGGTCACTGCCGTCTGGCCATCATCGATGCCATCCGGGTCGGTAATCACCGGATCGCTGTTGGTGCCATTGGAAAGCGGCGTTTTCCACGCACCCCGGCCATGGGTAAAGGCAAACAGTACCGGCTGGCCGGAAATGGTCTCCATGTCCAGCGATTCCACCACCACATTGGCAAAACCGGTATTTTCCTGCGCCCAGTTGCTACCGCCATTGACGGAAACAAACATGCCCAGATCGGTTGCCAGCAACAGGCGGTTGCTGTTGTTGGGGTCCACCATCAGATCGTGGGCGGGAATATCCGGCAGGTCATTGCTGATATCCGACCAGGTTGCGCCACCGTTGCTGGTCTTGAACACATGGCCACAGCCAAAGGTAGATGAAGTGGCATAGGCCACCTGATCACTGCCCGGGGCGAAACGCACCGAGGAGATATAGCAATTGAGTTCTGGTGTGGCCACGGGCCAGTCGGTGGTGGCATCCGCACTCAGGGCCGCCGTCTGGTAGCGCACCTGTCCATCGCTGAAACCGGCCAGTACGGCATTGGAATTGACCGGGGAAACGCCCACGGCACTAAGCGATGCGCCATTGTCAGTGCTGGCCTGCACCCAGCTGGCTGCCGCGTCCGTGGTTCGCCACAGGTAGTTGCCACCGATCCAGAGGTTGTTGGCATTACCTGGATCCATGGTGTGTGGGGTGATAAACAGGAAGCCGGTGTCCAGGGTGGTATCAATTCCATTAGTGGCATCATTCCACTTATTATTGACAGGATCATATTTTTGCAAACTCAAATAGGTATAGGAAGAATATATAACCTGCGTATCGTCAGGATCTACTGAGACATAACCACCATCACCACCGCGGATCTTTGCCCACTGGTTGGGGCCATCCGTGTCATTGCCCCGCAGGGTGCCATTATCCTGGGCACCGGCGAAATAGGTGGTGCCATCCGGATAGGCCTGTCCGTTGTAGAACTGGGTGACGCCGTAGCTGTTGTTCAGATCGAGCCAACCAATGTTTTCAATCCACTGGAC
>WFUE01000049.1 GCA_015485125.1 Lysobacterales bacterium
CCGTCTCTACAGCCAGCAGGAAAGCCCATGAACCCCAGAACCCGTATCAAGATTTGTGGCCTGACCCGCGCGGAGGATGTGCAGGCCTGTGTGCGGGCCGGCGTGGATGCCATCGGGCTGGTCTTCGTGGAAAAAAGCCCGCGCAACCTTACGCTGGAACAGGGCGCGGCATTGCGGGCTGAAATTCCAGCCTTTGTGCAGGTGGTGGCCCTGCTGATGAACCCGGACCCCCGGCAGGTGGAAGCGGTGCTGGCGCAGGTGCAACCGGATCTGCTCCAGTTCCACGGCCAGGAATCGGCGGCTTTTTGTCAGCAGTGGCGTCGCGGTTATCTCAAGGCCATCGCCATGAAAGACCGCGCCATGAGCGAGATCGAGGCGGAAATCGCGCAACACGATCCGGCCCGCGGCCTGCTGTTGGACGCACACGCGCCGGGCGGGCAGGGCGGCAGTGGTCAGTGCTTCGACTGGAATCACCTGCCGGCCATCCCGCGAGAGCGGCTTATCCTTGCCGGAGGATTGCGCCCGGACAATATCCGTGCTGCAATCGCCCAGGTTCGCCCCGGTGCGGTGGACTTGAGCTCCGGCGTGGAGCAGGCACCGGGCATCAAAAGCCCCGAAAAAATCCAACAACTGGTGCAACAGGTGCGCCAGGCAGATCAGGAGTGCGCATGACACACTACAACTTGCCGGATGAGCACGGACATTTCGGCCCCTACGGCGGCAGTTTCGCCGCGGAAACCCTGATGGCGCCGCTGGAAGAGTTGGTGGAAGCCTACGAACGCCTGCGCAACGACCCGGAGTTCGAAAAGCAGTTCTACCACGATCTGAAGCACTATGTGGGCCGGCCCTCGCCGCTGTATCACGCCGAGCGGCTCAGCCGCGAAGTGGGCGGCGCGCAGATCTACCTCAAGCGCGAAGACCTCAACCACACCGGCGCGCACAAGATCAACAACACCGTGGGCCAAGCGCTGCTGGCCAAGGCCATGGGCAAGACCCGCATCATCGCCGAAACCGGTGCGGGTCAGCACGGCGTGGCCACGGCCACCGTGGCGGCGCGGCTGGGGCTGAAATGCGTGGTCTACATGGGCGCGGTGGACATGCAGCGCCAGGCCATCAACGTGTTCCGCATTCGTCTGCTGGGCGCGGAAGTGGTGCCGGTGGAATCCGGTTCCAGGACGTTGAAGGATGCGCTCAACGAAGCCCTGCGCGACTGGGTCACCAATGTGGATGACACCTTCTACATCATCGGCACCGTGGCCGGGCCGCACCCCTATCCGGCCATGGTGCGGGATTTCAACGCCGTGGCCGGGCGCGAGGCGCGGGCGCAGATCCAGGAACAGGCCGGTCGCCTGCCGGATGCGCTGGTGGCCTGCGTGGGCGGCGGTTCCAATGCCATGGGCCTGTTCTACCCCTTCATCGATGATCGCCAGGTACGCATGATCGGCGTGGAAGCCGGCGGCCTGGGGCTGGAAACCGGCAAGCACGCCGCGCCGCTGACCGCCGGCCAGCCGGGCGTGCTGCATGGCAACCGCACCTACCTGATGGAGGACGAAGACGGCCAGATACAGGAAACCCATTCCATCTCCGCCGGGCTGGACTACCCCGGCGTGGGGCCGGAACATGCCTGGCTCAAGGACTCGGGCCGGGCGGAATATGTGGCCATCAATGATGATGAAGCGCTGGAAGCCTTCCATCGCCTGACCCGCACCGAGGGCATCCTGCCGGCGCTGGAATCCTCCCATGCCGTCGCCCATGGCATCAAGCTGGCCCGGGAAATGGGCCCGGAGCAGATCATCATCGTCAATTTGTCCGGCCGGGGCGACAAGGATGTACACACCGTGGCCAAGCTGGAGGGGATCGAGGTATGAACCGCATCGACAGCTGCCTGCAACAGGCGCGCGAAGCCGGGCGCACGGTACTGGTGCCCTATGTCACCGCCGGCGACCCGTATCCGGCCCATACCGTGCCCACACTGCACGCGCTGGTGGAAGCCGGGGCCGATCTGATTGAACTGGGCGTGCCCTTCACCGACCCCATGGCCGACGGCCCCACCATCCAGCACGCCTACGAACGGGCACTGGCCCAGGGCATGACCCTGCGCAAGGTGTTGCAGATGGTCGAAACCTTCCGCCAGGACAACCGGCACACGCCGCTGATTCTCATGGGCTATACCAACTCGGTGGAACGCATGGGCTACGAGGCCTTCATTCAGGCCGCCACCGACGCGGGGGTGGATGGCCTGTTGTTGGTGGACTTGCCGGTGGAAGAAAGCGGTGATTTTCGTCGGCAACTGCAAGCGGCCGGCCTGCACCAGATCTTTCTGGTGGCGCCCACCACCTCGGAAAGCCGCCTGCGGCGCATCGGCCAGGCCGCCGGAGGCTTCGTCTATTTCGTATCCATGAAGGGGGTGACCGGCAGCCGGGGCGTGGATGTGGAAGAAATCCGCCCGCACCTGCAAAAATTGCGCGCGCACACCGACTTGCCGGTGGGCGTGGGCTTTGGCATCACCGATGCCGACAGCGCCTGCGCCGTGGCCGAAGTGGCCGATGCGGTCATCATCGGCAGTGCGCTGGTGAAAACCCTGTGCCAGGCCGAAGACGAGGCCGATGCCGCCGAACGGGCACGGGCCTTCCTCGCGCCCATCCGCGAGGCGCTGGACCGGCGTTGACATGCAACCGCGCTGGCTGCCGGAACGCATCGTCTGCCTGACGGAAGAAACCACGGAACTGCTCTACCTGCTGGGTGAGCAGCAGCGCATCGTGGGCATTTCCGGTTTCACCGTGCGCCCGAAGCAGGCACGCAAGGAAAAGCCCAAGGTCTCGGCCTTCACCTCCGCCAAGATTGACCGCATTCTGGCGCTGCAACCGGACCTGGTACTGGGTTTTTCCGACATGCAGGCCGACATTGCCGCCGAACTGGTGCGCGCCGGTGTGCAGGTGCACATCTACAAC
>WFUE01000050.1 GCA_015485125.1 Lysobacterales bacterium
ACCCAATTGCGCACCGGTCACGCGGGCATCCACATTGAGCGTGGGAGCCGCGCTGCCATTGGTCAGGCTGGCACGGGTACAGGTCACAGTCTGACCGCTGTTGGAGCAGCTCCAGCCGGAACCGGAAGCACTGACAAAGGTCAGGTTGACATTCAGGTCAATACTCAAAGTCAGGTTCTGGGCATCATTGGGGCCCAGGTTGCTGACATCCACGCTGTAGGTCACCAGATCCGTGGCATTGACCGGATTGGGTGCGCCGGCAATGGCTACATTCAGGTCCGCGCCGGCTGTAATCGTGGTTTGCTGGCCCAGGGTATCATTGGCCGCGTTGGTATCTCCCGCATCATTGGCGACAGCAGCCTGAACCACGATGGGGTTGGGGTTGGGCGCCACGCCCGTGCTGGCGGTCGTGGCCACCACCACATTGACCGTGCGCGACTCCCCCGTGGGCGGCAGGGTATCCGCACCCTGCAGATTGCCGAAATTACAGGTGACGGTACCGGGTGTGTTGCTGTCATGGCTGCAGGCCGCATCATCCACGCTGACAAAGCTTGTGGTGGCCGGTAACGGGAAGGTGGTCACCACATTGGTGGCCGTACCCGTGCCCTGATTGCCAGTGGTGATGGTATAGGTAATGTTCCCGCCGCGTGGGGCCGGGTCGGGGGTGTCAGTGAGCTGCGAGATCAGCACATCCACGGCCCAGACCGGTTGAGACAGCACAAGCAGCAATGCAAACAAGCGTGGCATTATTTTCTCCTTGAATCAATGAAATAGTCTGACGCACACCCATTCGCCTTGCGCACAGGCATCCATCTTGAAGGGTAGCGATCTTACCATGAAATCCTGCTTGTATACTTTATCTGTCCAGTTTTTTTTGCAACCAGGCTTCCAAACGGTTAAGCCACTGGTGCGTGCGCTCCGGCGGTGGAGAAACCCGCTTGCCATCCACGGCCAGGCAGGATGAAAGCACTTGCAATTCTTCACGCCAGCGCTGCATTTCTTCCAGCACCACGGCCCGGTCCAGCGCCATTTGCTGGGCAAAACTGGCGGGATGGTCGGCAAACAGATCCAGATTGGGCGGCATGCCCGCTTGCAGCATTTCTTTTCCGCGCTCCGGCTGTGCGATCAGCAGATCCAGCCGTTGTTCCAGCAACGCGGCCAGCCGGGAAATTTCTGTTTCCAGTGCAGGCTGCTTTCCCTGGTTTTCAGCCAGGGCCTTGACGGTATTCAACTGCTCAATCAACTCACCCACCCCGGGTTGTTGCCCCTCTCCCATGCTCACCCGACTCCATGGTAATCACGGTACCAGCGCACAAAGTGTTCGACCCCGGTCTCGATATCGGTCCGGGGGCGATAGCCCGTGTAATCTGCCAGCGGTTCGATATCGGCGTAGGTAGTCTCCACATCCCCCGGCTGCATCGGCAGCAGGTTCATTTTCGCCTTGCGGCCCAGTGCCTGCTCCAGCAACGCGATGAAGTGCATCAGTTCCACCGGCTGGTTGTGACCGATATTGAACAATTGCCAGGGCGCGCGCGAACTGGCCGGGTCGGGCCGCTCGGGATCCCAGCCTTCATCACCCTCGGGAGCATGGGCCATTACCCGCGCCACACCCTCGACGATATCATCGATATAGGTGAAATCCCGCTTGTGCTTGCCATGATTGAAGACATCGATGGGCTCTCCGGCCAGAATCTTGCGGGTGAAGATCATCGGTGCCATGTCCGGCCGGCCCCAGGGACCGTACACGGTGAAGAAGCGCAGCCCCGTGGCCGGTATGCCATAGAGATGACTGTAGCTGTGCGCCATCAGTTCATTGGCCTTCTTGGTCGCCGCATACAGGCTCACCGGGTGGTTGACCGGGTCAGCGGTGGAAAAGGGAATCTTGCCATTGGCGCCATAGACCGAACTGCTGGAGGCGAACACCAGATGCTGGACCGGATGATGGCGACAGCATTCCAGCAGGTTGAGAAAACCGGTCAGATTGCTGTGACCATAGGCATGCGGGTTTTTCAACGAATAGCGCACACCGGCCTGCGCGGCCAGGTTGACCACGATCTCGGGCTCAAAATCCGCGAAGGCCTGTTCCAGCGCTGCCCGATCGGCCAGATCGGCGCGAACCAGCTGAAAGCGCTTGTGATCACACAACGGCGCGACCCGGCTTTCCTTCAGCGCCGGATCATAGTAATCATTGAAGTTGTCCAGCCCCAGTACCGCGTGCCCCTCGCCCAGCAGGCGTTGGCTGAGTGCCGCGCCGATAAAACCGGCAGCGCCGGTCACCAGCACCCGCATCAGTCGATGGCTCCGTCCGCGAGGATGGAAAATCCGGCGGCCACATAATCCTGCCCCACGGAAAAGCGCCCCACCAACTGACCGGCCGGCGGCGCCTGATCCGCCACCGATTCCAGCTTGAAACGACCGAAACCGGGGATGGCAATGCGTATCTGCGCAATGCTCAAGCCGGTTTGCATCTCTGCGGGCAAGGCCTTGAATACCGCTTCCTTGGCGGCAAAGGCCACCAATGGCGCGATTTCCGGCTGACTGCGACAGGCCAGGCGCAGGGAAGCGGTTTCTTCCGCAGTGCTGATGCGTTCCAGCAGTCCTTCCCGCACATTGCGAATATCCTGCAAGTCCACGCCCAGCCCCTGAACCATGGCGTGGCGCTCCACCACCACGGCGGTGTACCCCCGTGCATGGGTGATGCTGCCCACCACCCCCTGGGGCCACTGCGGCGCCTGCGAGGGCAAAGCGGGGATGGGCTCAGGCTCCAGGCCCATGGCCTTGAGCGCGGTACGGGCGGCAACCCGCCCGGCGATGAAAGCCTGACGGCGCACCGGATTGAAAATAATCCGGTGGCGCAGCTCGGGCATTTCCAGCTCGCCCACCTCACTATCCTTGAGCACCACGATGGCGGCACTGGCGGAAAACAGCGGTTGCAGCTGACGCTGGATGGACGCGGCAACCGCATCGGAAGGTTCATTGATGATATTCACGGCGTAATCTCTGATTGCATCCTGTAGAGGGTTATTTTACAATCCGCTGCCTTGCTTGGCTCATTCGCGAAACCATTTCACGCAAGGCATGGTCAAGCGATTGATTCCCAAGCAAATCGGGGTGTAGCTCAGCCTGGTAGAGCGCCATCTTCGGGAGGTGGAAGTCGCTGGTTCGAATCCAGTCACCCCGACCACTCTCATCACACCTTGTCACGAACCGGCCGGTCTATCTTACCAGCCCGGCAAATCGTTCCAGAAACTTTTGTCGCGCCTGTTGCGCACTCCAGGGTTCCAGCCTGATATCAGGCAGATTCGCGGGAGCTTCCAGTGGCAAGCGCATGTTCAACGCCTTCATCTCCACAAACAAGGCCTGCCGATCGGCCTGCTCCACGGGTTCGGGTTTCAGCTCCGTATCATCCAGGCCGAAATGGCGAAACACCGCCGCCAGCACGCGGTTTTCCAACCGTTTGTAATCCGGCAGCAGCTGCTTCAGGCCGGTATGCAGATCGCCCATGAAGGCTTCGGAGGCATCATGCAACAGCCCGTGCAAGGCCCATTGCTCCGGCAACAGGTCGGCCACCAATACCGAGTGCTGCGCCACGGAGTAGAACAGCGGGCACTGGCCGGCAAAGCGGCAAGTCTGGGACAGGCCATGAGCGATGTCTTCAATATGAATCTGCTCGGGCTGCGGGTCCAGCAGATTGATTTGTGTGCCACTGTGGGTGCTGATCCAGCAAGCGGTTTCATTCATCGGGTGAGTCCTGGCTCAAGCTGTGCAAAAATGGCGCATCATACTGGACTTGAGCACATCATGCAGCGCGATGAAAAACCGAACCTGCCCTGGCTCTACCGCCTGTGGCTGCAATGCAACCACTGGCCCCTCGGCGGGCAGCTATTTTCCTGGGTACTGAACCACAAGATCCCCTACTCCGGCAACTTGCGTGCACGGGTGCGCGAACTGTCACCAGGCCACTGTCTGCTGGAAATTCGCGAACGGCGGGCACTGCGCAATCACCTGCGTTCCCTGCACGCGCTGGCGCTGGCCAATGCGGGCGAGCTCTGCTCCGGCCTGGCACTGCACACCCTGTTGCCCAACCACCAGCGTGGTATCGTGCTGGAGATCTGCACCCGCTACCTGCACAAGGGGCGCGGGCGATTGCAAGCACGCGGGCGTGTGCTGGATCCACTTCCGGAAACCGAGGGAGAGATCCGCGTGCTGGGCGAGATCCGTGATGGGGCGGGTGAGATCGTTTCCGTTACCGAGGTGCGCTGGAAAATCGGTCTTCAACCGCAGCGGCAAACCTGAACCCGTGCAGGTAGTGCATACACAGCCGGCCATTTCCGGGGTATGCGGCTGGCGTGTTATGATTCAGCGCTTTTTGGAGGCTGCATGAACACGAACATTCAGCAAGATCCCGGCACGGGCAGATTCATGTGGCTGTGGACATTGCTGATTCTGATTCTGCTGCCTCATCATCAACTCTACAATCTGCCGCTGGTTTCCATGGCGCTTTATGGCATCTGGTTGCTGGGCCGGCAACCGGGCACCCTGTTGCGGCAACCCGGTGCCCAGGCCTTTTTGCTGCTGTTCACCTGTATCTGGGTACCCATGCTGCTGGCCCTGCCCGATGCCGCCAACATCCGCTCCCTGAAAACCGCCATGGAATTTCTCCGCTTTCCCCTGGCTGGCCTGTTGATCATGGCTTCGATTCGCCACGCGCCGCAACGCAGAAAACTGTGGCAGGGCATCACCTGGTTATGCCTGTTCTGGGCCGTGGACGGGCTGATTCAGGCCGTGCTGGGCGTCAATCTGCTGGGCTATCCGGTTCAACCCGGCGCCGAACCCGGCAATTACTACATTACCGGCATGTTCTATCCGCACTTCACCCTGGGGCATGTATTGGCCATTCTCTTCCCGCTGTATCTGGAAGGCATTCGCCGTTTCGCCCGTCCCTTGCGCATGTGGCGGGTATTGCTGGCCATTCCGGTCATTATTGCCATTCTCCTGACGGGCAGACGCGCGGCCTGGATCATGCTGCTGCTATCGGCGGGCGGCTATGCCGTGTACATCTGGTACAGCATTTATCGTGCGCAGACGCGCCGTTTCCTGACAGCCAGCTTGCTGTTTACCCTCCTGTTTGGCCTGATTGGCGGCACGCTCTACCACTGGGACAGCAATTTTGCCAATCGGGTCGATCGCACGGTTCCCGACCCCACCCATCTGCAAGAAAGCCTGGCCGAGGTCACTTCCCTCAGAACCTGGATCTGGGAAGTATCGCTGAAGATGTATCAGGATCACTGGCTCAACGGCGTGGGGCCCCGGGGCTTTCGCTATGTGTACAGCGACTATGCGCAAGCCGACGACCCCTTTGCCAAAACCGGGCAGACCCATGCCCATATGACCCTGCTGGAAGTGGCCACGGAAACCGGCACGCTGGGCCTCATCGGCTATGCCATCTTTCTCTGGCTGCCCTGGCACTTCTGGCGCACACGGCGGGTTGCCGGTCACAGTCACTTTGCCATGCCGCTGCTGATTGCCCTGTACGTATGCGTATTCCCCTTCAATACGGCCAAGGCCATCTATTCCAGCTTTCTGGCCACGCTGCTCTGGTGGCTGGTCCCGCTGTATGTCGCCGCGCTCCACAGCCAGAATCCCAAGGGAGAACAGCAGGCATGAGCACACCGGTTTCCGCGTTCATCACCACCTACAATAATGCGCGTACGCTGCGCCGCTGCCTGGAATCGGTAGCCTGGGCCGATGAAATCGTGGTACTGGATTCCTTCAGCAGCGATGAAACGCCCGCCATCGCCCAGGAATTTGGTGCCCGCTTCGCCCAGCATGCATTCATGGGCTATGGCCCGCAAAAGCAGATGGCGCTGGAAATGACCCGTAACAACTGGGTGCTGCTGCTGGACGCCGACGAAGCCCTGTCACCGGCATCACAGAAAGAAATTCAGTCACTCATGGAACGGGGGCCGGAAGCCGATGGCTACACCCTGCCGCGCATGGAGCAGATTTTCTGGCGCATGGCCCACCCCGGTACCCGCCACAATCATTTTCTGCGCCTGTTCGACAAGCGCAAAGGGCGCATCTCCGACATGCCCATCCATGCCGCGCCCAAGGTGGATGGCACCATTCGCAAGCTCAAGCAAGTGTTCTACCACTTTGGCGAAATCGACATCCACACCAAGGTGGAGAAAATGAATGCCTACTCTACCGGCCTGGTGGACTGGCGCTTGCAACGCGGCAAGCACACCAGCCTATTCTGGACCCTGACCTACCCGCCACTGTTCTTCCTGCGCCAGTATCTGTTCAAGCGCCAGTTTCTCAATGGCCGGGCTGGACTGTACAACAGCCTGATTGCCGCCTTCTACGTCTTCCTGAAAAACGCCAAGGTGGATGAACGGATACAAATGGATACAAACAAGGATCCTGTTATCTTTCAGAAAGATAGACAAGATTCCTAACCAAAAACCTTGAAAAACATACTACGCTGTATTGAAGCGGTAACCATCCACCGGTAGTCTGCCGCCCGAAAATCCATGACGGGCAGATCAGGCCATGAAACATTACGCATTTTCTCTTCTTCTACTGGCTTCCGGCGCACAAGCGCAATTGAGCGAGCTGATCATCAGCGAATACGCCGAAGGCTCCGGCAACAACAAGTACATCGAGATCTACAACGGTACGGGTAGTGCCGTGAACTTGAGTCAGTACGCGCTATGGAAAATCGCCAATGGTGGCAGTTGGACGGAAAGCACCCTGAACCTGAGCGGCACACTGGCTGACGGCAGTACCTTTGTAGTGGCCAACCCCAGCGCGGACAGCAGCATCACCACAGTGGCGGATATGACCGACTCCAGCGTCATCAGCTTCAATGGGGATGATGCCGTGGGCCTGGCCAAAAACGGCACTCTGATCGATGCCGTGGGCACAGACGGCGCGGATCCGGGTTCTGGCTGGGCCGTGGCCGGCACCAGCAATGGCACACAGAACCACACCCTGGTACGCAAGAGCAGCGTGTGCGCGCCCAATACCCTCTGGAGCAATGCGGCCGGTACCGATGCCAACAACAGCGAATGGATGGTGCTGGCACAAAACGACTGGACCCATCTGGGCAGTCACAGCGCCAACTGTACCGCGGACGTAACCCCACCGACACTCCAGACGCGTACCCCGGCGGATGAGGCCGTCAATGTGCCGGTCAGCACAACGCTGGTGCTGGAGTTCGACGAAGCCATCCAACCGGGTACAGGCAACATCAGCCTGCACCTGATCAGTGACAATAGCATCGTGGAAAGCTTTGCCGTAGCCACTTCCACCGCCGTACAATTCAACGGCAATCGCCTGACCATCACCCCCACGGCCGCACTGACCACCAGCACAGATTATTACGTTCTGGTCCCCAACACGGCCATCGCCGATACCGGCGGCAACGCCTTTGCCGGTTTCACCGCCAGCAGTGACTGGAACTTCACCACCGCCGCCAGCAACGATACCGCGCCCACGGTGGTACGTTACGGCCCGACCGGCAACAACATCACCCGCAGCTCGGTGCCCTATGTGGAATTCAGCGAAGCGGTCAATCTACCTGCACCGGCCGAAAACGCCTTTCAGCTGACTTGTGACGGCAATGCCGTGGCTTTCACTGTCGATGGTGCCCAGGCACCCTATTACACCCTGAGCTTGACGGCCTCCTACCTGCCTGCCGGTGCCAACTGCACACTGACGATAGTGGCCGGTCAGATCAGCGATGTGGACGCCGATGATCCGCCCGACCAAATGGCCGCCGACTTCAGCTTCACCTTCAGCACCAATGGCCAGAGTTTCTGTGGCGAGCCTGCCACGCTGATTCACGACCTGCAGGGCAATGGCGCCGCCACGCCGCTCTCTGGCGAACATACCGTGGAAGGCTATGTGGTGGGCGATTTCCAGACGGGTCTGGGCGGCTTTTTCGTACAGGAAGAAAGCACGGATGAAGATGCCGATCCGCTGACCTCGGAAGGCATCTTCGTCTACACCGGCAGCAACCCCGCCACTGTGGATGTAGGGGACAAGGTACGCGTTACCGGCACCGTTTCCGAGTACTACAATCTGACCGAACTGGGTGGCAGTGTCACCGTGCTGGAATGTCAGGACGGCAGCGGCACGCCAGCCGGCCAGATTCCCGTCACTCCCTTCGAGCTGACCCTGCCTCTGAACGACCCGGCTGATCTGGAAGCCGCCGAAGGCATGCTGGTACACCTTGGCCAGACTTTGAGCGTGAACAACACCTTTGATCTCTACAAATATGGCCAGTTCGAAGCCAGCCCGCAACCGCTGATGCAAGGCACGGCCGTGGCTGCGCCCGGTGCCGATGCCCAGGCGGTGGAAGCCCTGAACCAGCGTTCCATCCTGCTGATCGATGACGGTCAGGGTGGCAGCTACAACTGGCCCATACGCTGGCCATCCGCCACCAGCCCGCTTTCTGCCAGCAACCCCGTGCGGGTCGGCTATACCTTCAGCAATTGG
>WFUE01000051.1 GCA_015485125.1 Lysobacterales bacterium
AACTCGTTGACATAGGAATGGTCACGAGAAAGTTGCTTCAACTGGTTGTTTTCGTACAAATAAATACGGCTATCACCCACCCAGGCCATGTCGTAGTTTTCATCCGTGGTACGCACGGCCACCACGGTAGAGCCCATGGGCAGTGGTTCCTCCGGATTGTTTTCCATGGTCTTGGCAATAATGGCCTCATTGGCCAGCTGGATGGCGCGACGCAAGGGGGTGCCATCCGCCACTTGATCTGAAATGATCTCGATGGCCATCCGGCTGGCGACCTCACCGTGTTGATGACCGCCCATGCCATCCGCCACCACCCAGAGGCGGAGATCTTCGCGACAGGTATAGGCATCCTCGTTATGGTCGCGTTTCAATCCATTGTGCGTTCCATGGCCAAATTGAATGTTCAAGTAATTCTCCTGCTCCACGCTGCTTGCCGCTTGTGTCGCGGCAAATGTGTGCAAGCCAGTCTAGCCCAAAAGGGAAAATTATCAAGCAAACCCTGTGATGGCAACCGCCATGAACTGCCAAATGGTTCACGATTTGAACCCAGGACCACCTTTCCTGCTGATATCGGTCAAGGAGGTACATGGTTTTTTATACCCTGAGCGGTGTTCCAGAGGAGAAAACGGTAATAAAGCTGGATGTTGCTCACATAGCGCGCGGCTTGTTGCCCATCTGCTGGCCAGGCGTTGATGCTACGGACCACGTCCGGATGGTTGAGTCTGGCCAGCCAGGGCTTGACGGCAAACCAGTCATCCGGGTCGGCACCGTGCCGCTGTGCCAGCCGCCTCGCGTTCTCCATGTGGCGAAACCCGATATTGTATGCGCCCAGAGCAAACCATACGCGATGATCGTGGGGGATGCGTGATGGAAACTTGTCGATCAGCTTTCGCAAGTAGCGGGCCGCCCCCAGTACGCTTTCCTCGCTGTCAAGCCGGTTTTCCACCCCCATTTCACGAGCCGTGGTCATGGTCAGCATCATCATCCCGCGTACCCCGGTGTGAGAACGTGCGCGAGGGTTCCAGTGTGACTCCTGATAGGCCATGGCAGCCAGCAAGCGCCAGTCCAGTGCCGTGATTTCACCGGCCTGGACAAAGAGATGACGATATCGGGGCAGGCGCTTTTTCAACAGTTTGCGAAAGTAGAAGGTACCCGCAGGGTCGTAGTCTTCACTGGGTGAGAGATATTCCTGCTTCAGGCGTTGCAGCAGGCCTTGCTGCTTGGCTTGCCGCAACCATCGGTCGATTCTATTTTTCAGATCCAGACCATCCGCTGTGACCGGGAGCGCCCAGCCGATGGGATAGGCTTCCCTGCTGCGGAAGGCAATGCGCACATTGGGGAAAAAGGGCTTGAACAGTAGCCAGACATTTTCATCCAGCAGAGTAGCTTCGATCTGCTCTTTTTCCAGCATATCCAGCAGATCGAGTACATTGGTGTTGATGCTGATCGCCCGTATCGCTGCACGTTGCTGAAGCAGTGCTTCAAAAATACTGCCTCGCAATACCCGGGTGTTTTTGGGTAGATTCTGCCAGTCTTGAACATCCTTGCGAGCCGCATGAACCAGTACCACGACACGGCTGTGGTTGATGGGAAGGGTAAACAAATACTGCTGTAGACGATCGCTTGTCATGCTGAGATTGGCGGCTGCCAGATGCGCACGCCCCTGCCGGAGATCATCGAAGAGCGCGGAAAAGTGTCTGGCATTTCGGTAGTGGATCTGCCAGCCTTGTTCATCAGCAAACTTGCGCAACAATGTGTATTCCATGCCGGGCCAGATGCTGCCAGGATCAGGGTTGCCCAGCAGATTGGGGCGTGTGGTGACATGAAAGCGCCCGTAGACCCATGGAGCGGGCAGGGTATTCACGGGCCGTTTGTCCTGGCCCAGCAGGGCCAGCAACAAAATAAAGATGACAATGAATCCCAGAATGAAGGTTGGGTCTTTACGCATACCCATAGAGTGCTAGTATTAGGCGTTCAATTCAAGCAAGGGGAGAACATGATGGTCCGCAACTACACTCAGGCAGTGGTGGAAAACTTTCTTGGCAATGCGCCAGATTGGTACAAGCTGACCATTGTCGGCTTTCTGGTCGCCAATCCGCTTCTTCTGCTGACCGCTGGTCCTGAAATCACTGGCTGGGCATTTGTACTGGAGTTCATCTTCACGCTGGCCATGGCCTTGAAGTGCTATCCCCTGCAACCCGGAGGCTTGCTGGCGATGGAAGCCATCATCATGGGCCTGACCTCACCGGCAACGGTTTACCACAAGATCGAGGCCAATCTGGAAGTCTTGTTGCTGCTGATCTTCATGGTGGCAGGCATCTATTTTCTTCAGGGGCTGCTTTTGCATGTCTTCACCCGTCTGCTTCTGGGCATCCGTTCAAAAATTGCCCTGTCCCTGATGTTCAGCTTTGTCGCGGCCTTTTTGTCCGCCTTTCTGGATGCGCTGACCGTTACGGCAGTCGTAATCACGGTGGGTGTGGGTTTCTATGGAATTTTTCACAAGGTGGCTTCCGGCAAGAAATTCGATGACGAGCATGACCACACGGAGGACTCAACCCTCGACCCTCGTTACGAAAGTGAACTGGAGCAGTTCAGGGCCTTCTTGCGAAGCTTGATGATGCATGCCGCCGTCGGTACTGCCTTGGGAGGCGTGATGACCATGGTGGGTGAGCCGCAGAACCTGGTCATTGCATCGAGATCGAGCTGGACCTTTGTAGAGTTTTTCTTCCGTATGTCACCGGTCACGATCCCCGTATTTTTGACAGGGCTTTTGACCTGTATTGTTCTGGAAAAATTCAAGTGGATGGGGTATGGCGCGGAGATGCCGGAAAATGTCCGCCGGGTCATGACCGAATATGCCGAGCATGAAGAAGCCAAAAGAGGTCCAAAGGAAAAGGCTGCGCTCTGGGCGCAAGGCCTGGTTGCGGTATGGCTGGTCATCGCTCTGGGCTTGCATCTTGCGGCTGTGGGCCTGATCGGTCTGTCCGTGATCGTACTGGCCACGGTGTTTACCGGCGTCATCGAGGAACGGCGCATTGGCCATGCCTTTGAAGAGGCACTGCCCTTTACGGCTTTGCTGGCCGTATTCTTCGCCATCATCGCAGTCATTTACGATCAGGGGTTGTTTACGCCGCTGATCAATCATATCCTGGCCATGGAAGGGAACATACAGACGACTTTCCTCTACCTGGCGAATGGCGCTCTTTCAGCCATTTCTGACAATGTTTTCGTGGCCACCGTCTATATCGAGGAAGTTCAGCGCGCCTGGCACAATGGTGTGATTACCCGCGATATCTATGATGAACTGGCCGTGGCCATCAATACCGGCACCAATATTCCTTCTGTGGCCACGCCCAATGGTCAGGCAGCCTTTCTCTTTCTGCTAACCTCCGCGCTGGCACCACTGATTCGCCTTTCCTATGGCCGCATGGTACTGATGGCTCTGCCGTATACCATCTCCATGACACTGGTGGGTTTGCTGATGATCGTGGAAGGTCTGGACCCGCTCACCGAGTGGATGTATGACCAGGGATTGATCAACCACCATGTGGTACAGGAAGCTGCTGCGGAACATGGCAAACCGGCTGCAGGACACCACTGAGACTTGAACTGATGCGTTGCAAGGCCCGTGCTGTCAGCGATGTAGGAACAGCCCGCGAGATCAACGAAGATTGTTTCCATGTGGATGAAACAGCCGGTCTCTATCTACTCGCTGACGGCATGGCTGGCCTGGGGCACGGCAAACTGGCTGCCAGACTGGCATGCGAAACCATTGTCAGGGAAAAAGGGCAGGGGAAAACGCTCCCGCTGGCCGTGGCCATGGCACATCGTGTGCTGCAACGGGAGGGCGGGCGAAACCCCACCGGCAAGGGGCTGGGCAGCACCATCGTGGCACTCAGCCTGGCGGAAATGCCGGGAACACTGGTCTGGGCGGGAGACAGCCGTTGCTACCGTTTCCGTGGAGGAGAACTGAACGCTCTTACCACCGATCACACCTTTGCCCAAGGGTTGCTGGATGCGGGTGCCATCAATGAAGAGGAAGCCCGTGTGCACCCACAACGCAACGTGGTGACGCGTGCGTTGGGGCAAACATTGAAACAGCTGTCTTGCCGTTCCATCTATCCGCAGCCCGGTGATCGATACCTGCTCTGTAGCGACGGCATCAGTGGCGTGCTGGAAGACAGCAGTCTGCTGGCCATCATGGAAACACAGCCCGATGCGGAAACCTGCGCTCAAGCCATGGTGGATACTGCCATTGGAGCAGGCTCGCGGGACAATCTTACCGTTGTGCTGGTAGACGTCGAGGCGGTGCCGTGAGCTGGAATCCCGACGATCTATCCGGCTTCAGCCTGCCGGGCTACCAACTGATACGGCAACTGGGTCAAGGCGGCATGGCCACGGTCTATCTGGCATTACAGGAATCCGTGGACCGTGAAGTCGCACTCAAGGTCATGTCCCCTTTTCTGGCCAGTGACCAGTCTTTTACTGACCGCTTTCTGCGTGAAGCACGCATTGCCGCCCAGCTGCATCACCCGCATATCGTGACCGTGCATGATGTGGGTGTACATGACACCTACCATTTCATCGCCATGCAGTACTTGCCAGGCGGGAAATTGTCCGACCTGGATCTGCAAGCTCTGTCGGTGGAGCGTGCGTTGGTTATCGTCAAGGAGATTGCCCAGGCGCTGGCCTATGCACACGAAAAGGGTTTTGTACACAGGGATGTAAAGCCGGACAACATTCTGTTCGATGAAAAGGGGGCATCCTGCCTGACGGATTTCGGTATCGCCCGGGCCGCCGACAGCAACACCCAGATGACCGCCACCGGTTCCATCATCGGCACACCACATTACATGAGCCCGGAACAGGCTCGTGGAAAGAAAGTCGATCATCGCGCCGACCTGTATTCGCTGGGTATCGTGCTCTATCAATTGCTGGTGGGCGAAGTGCCCTACCAGTCGGAAGAGTCCCTGACCGTATGCATCATGCATGTCAACGACCCCTTGCCGCGGCTGCCACAATGTCTTGCTCCCCTGCAGCCCATCCTGGACCGTTTGCTGGCCAAGGATCCCCAGGCGCGTTTCGAACATGCACAGGCTTTTCTCGAATCGCTGGCAAGCCTGGATACATCCGGGGCGCTGGATGAATGCAAGGGCTATACACCGGCCACCCTGCCACATGTGGTCGAGAACACCACGCGCAAAAATACGCCGGAAATCGTGCCGACTCCACGACCTGAAACCCGGCGACAGGTAAAAAGCCCGACACGCCGCCCACTGCCCTGGAAATGGCTGCTGGCAGGCGTTGTTGCCTTGCTGCTGCTGTGGACGGGCCGTTATCTGCTGGATCAGTGGGAATGGCAGCAGCAACAGGTGCGTGAAGAAGCCCGCCTGGCCCAACAGCTGACACGCCTGAACTGGCTGGTGGAGCAACAGCGCTTCATGCGTCCTGCCGGCGACAATGCACTGGAAGTGGCGCAAACCCTGTGGCAGAAATACCCGGAAAACACACCATTGCAGGCCGCCATCGAACGGATGATGCGTGCCTGGCTGGATGCCATCGAGCAGCGTAAGGAGTGGACGGTGCTGGATGTCTGGCAGCAGGCAGCAAAGCAGTTCTCCCTGAATCTCGGTCCACTGGCCATGCGTGCCGCGAGTCTGCGACAGCAAGGTGAAAACATGGATGCAGGTGAGACGGAACAATCCGAGCCTCCACCCTCCGGGCAAACATCCCAGGGTTGGCAAGCTATTGTGGAAGCCCTGTTGCAAAGTTCGAATTTCAACGATTTGCTGCGTGCCTGGTCTCTGTTGCAGCAAGCCCCGCCGGAAATGGATGCCACACAAGTGGGTGCCTTGCGGCAATCCACCGTGGACCGTTTGCGCCAGCAGTTGCAGTCGTTGCTGGATAGCAATGACAGCCAGCAGATGGCACTGCGCCTGGCGCGACTGCAAACCCTGCCCCGGCTGTACCAGAAGCTGGATGGTGCATGGTGGCACAAACAACTGGAGAACCAGCAACAGCAGGGTACGGAAGATGAACTGCTGGCCGGGCGTATTCGACAATTACTGGATGAAGGCTACAACTT
>WFUE01000052.1 GCA_015485125.1 Lysobacterales bacterium
AATCGCCAACCGGCATGGAGCGGAAACGGAACTCGCCATTGTCGTTGGTTTGCGTGCTGCGGGAAATCCCCGTGCTCTTGGAAGTCAGGACGACTTCTGCGCCGGCTACCGGATTGCCCTGGGCATCCAGTACCTGGCCGGAGACGTTACCTACTGTGTTGGATTGGGCCAGTGCCAGCATCGGCAAGGCTGCCAACAACAGTAGGGCCGCCCAACGGTGGATTGGGTTTGTTTTCATCGATTGATCCCCTTTGGTTGTATGTTGATTAAGGCCGGTTCCACCCTCTTGCGTGGTGGATTCACGGGCCGTGACCGCTGTAGACAACACAGCGTGTAACTGGATGTTAAGATTATGTGAGAAGGGAATCAAGTCATTCTGCAAGAAACCTGTTAGCAACAAATAAAGCGGGCCGGGTGTGCTTGCATTCCGTGAGCGGTTTGAGTAAGATTCGCTTCCTCGGTTGCGGGGTGGAGCAGTCTGGCAGCTCGTCGGGCTCATAACCCGAAGGTCGCAGGTTCGAATCCTGCCCCCGCTACCAACCGTTTTTGCGCTGGTTGACCTGGGTCGGCCGGCGGGGCGTAAAGCCCAATGAATCGGGCCCCGTTGGGGCCTTCGTTGTTTCTGGTGAGCAGAGAAAGCAAACATGGCCTGTACGACTTGCTGAGCACGACCCGCACTCACTGCGCATGCTGTTGCGTGGTGAGGCCGTGGCATCTCCACGGCGCAGTCAAGTCACAAGGGCCGAATGGCCCTTTTTGTTTGCCTGAAAATCAAGGGCGTGGAGTAGGCGTGAGCAACAAGGTTCGATTGCAAGCAATGCTGCAACCGGTGGTGGAAGACCTCGGTTACGAGTTCGTGGGGCTGGAGTTCAATCCCAGTGCCAGCCATGGCCTGTTGCGTGTCTATATCGACAAGCCGGAAACCGGCGTGGTGGTGGAGGATTGTGCCCGTGTCAGCCGCGAGATCAGCGCGCTGCTGGATGTGGAGGACCCCATCCCCGGCCAGTACACGCTGGAAGTCTCCTCGCCGGGCATGGACCGGCCCCTGTTCACTCCGGAACAGTTTGCCCGTTTTCAGGGAGAAATGGTCAAGGTTTCCGTCCTGCCGCCGCTGGATGGCCGCAGGAAATTCAAGGGCCGAATCCTGGCGGTGGAAGATTCGGATATTCGTCTGGATGTGGACGGTGAAAGCGTGACCATTCCACATGAACGCATCCAGAAGGCACGCATTCAACCCGTTTTTGACTAAGTAACAACCATCCCCTGGGGGATTGTGGAGAAACAGGAATGAGCAAAGAGATTCTGCTGGTGGCCGAGGCGGTGGCCAACGAGAAAGGTGTGGAGAAGGATATCATCTTCGAAGCCATTGAAGCGGCGCTCGCCCAGGCCGCCCGCAAGCGCAGCGAGGAAGATATCGATGTCCGGGTCAGCATTGACCGCAAGACTGGCGAATATGAAGCCTTTCGCCGCTGGGAAGTCATTGCCGATGACGAGGAACTGGAGTTCCCGGAGCGGCAGATCCCCCTGTCCGAAGCGCGGAAAGAAGCGCCCGATGTGGAAGTGGGCAGCTATCTGGAAGAGCCCATGGAACCGCCGGAATTCGGCCGCATTGCCGCCCAGTCCGCCAAGCAGGTCATCGTGCAGCGGGTGCGTGACGCCGAGCGTGCCAAGGTGGTGGATGAATACAAGGACCGCGTGGGCGAAATTCTCTCCGGCGTGGTCAAGCGGGTGGACAAGGGCAATGTCTATCTGGATCTGGGCAACAACGCCGAGGCCATCGTCCCGCGTGAATTCGTGATTCCTCGGGAAATTATCCGCGCGGGCGAGCGTCTTCGCGGCTGGCTGAAGGAAGTGCGCACCGAAACCCGCGGCCCGCAACTGGTGATGTCCCGTACCGCGCCGGAGTTTCTGATCGAATTGTTCAAGATCGAAGTGCCGGAAATCGGCCAGGGGCTGGTGGAGATCATGGGCGCGGCCCGCGACCCCGGCCTGCGGGCCAAGATTGGCGTGCGTTCCCTGGACCGTCGCACCGATCCGGTGGGTGCCTGCGTGGGCATGCGGGGTTCCCGGGTGCAGGCGGTGACCAACGAAATCTCCGGCGAGCGCATTGACATCATCCTCTGGGATGAAAATCCGGCCCAGTATGTCATCAATGCCATGGCGCCGGCGGAAGTGAAATCCATCGTGGTGGACGAGGAAGAGCAGTCCATGGACATCGCCGTGGAAGAGGACAACCTCTCCAAGGCCATTGGCCGAGGCGGGCAAAATGTGCGTCTGGCCTCCGAACTGACCGGCTGGCGGCTGAATGTCATGTCGGAAGAGGAAATCGAACAAAAGCGGGAAGAAGAAACCAGCAAGCTGGTGCAGCAGTTCATGGAAGGGCTGGATATCGATGAAGATCTGGCCACCGTGCTGGTGGATGCCGGGTTCACCACCGTGGAAGAAATCGCCTATGTGCCGGCTGCGGAGTTGCAGCAGATCGAAGGCTTCGACGACGAACTGGTGGAAGCCCTGCGCAACCGGGCCCGTGATGCCATGCTCATTCAGCTGATCGCCAAGGAGGAAGTGCTGGAAGAACACAAGCCGGCCGAAGACCTGCTGGCGCTGGAAGGCATGGATCAGAACCTGGCCTACGCACTGGCGGCCAAGGGCATCATCAGCCAGGAAGATCTGGCGGAACAATCCATCGATGAACTGATGGAAATCGACGGCATGGACGAGACCCGTGCAGGCGAGTTGATCATGGCGGCACGTGCCCCCTGGTTTGCCGAAAACGACTGAATGACGACACGACCGGGTTCGTGAAAAGTCCTCGGCCAGGCACCACGGGTGCCGCCGGAATGAGTGGAGAACAATCATGGCTGACATGACAATCAAGCAATTGGCAGAAACCATCCACGCGCCCGTGGAAAGACTGCTGGAACAGATGCAGGAAGCGGGCCTGAAGGTGCGCAGCGCGGATGACACCATCAGCAACGAGGAAAAGATGAAGTTGCTGGTTTTCCTGCGCGAGCAGCATGGCAAGAAAGCAGTGGACCCGGTCTCCACGCCCAGCAAGGTCACCCTCAAGCGCAAGCAATACAGCGAACTCAGGGTTTCCGGTGCCGCCGGCAAGCAGAAGACGGTGAATGTGGAAGTCCGCAAGAAAAAAACCTATGTTCGCCGTACGGAAGTCCAACAGCCGGAAATCAGCGAAGAAGAACGCAAGGCCGCTGAAGAGGCACTGCGGCAGTCCGAATTGCAACGCCAGCGGGAAGAACAGGAACGCAAGGCGCGAGAAGAAGCCGCCCGCCGCGAAGCGGAAGAAAAGGCGCGCCTCGAAGCCGAAAAAGCCGCACAGGCGGCAGCGGAGCAGGCAGCGCAACAGGCGGCCGAAGCATCTCCAGCCGAAACGGAACAACAAAAAGCCGAAGAAGAACAGGCAGCCCGCGAAGCCGAGCAGCAGGAAATCGAGCGGCAGAAACTGGCCGCCGAGGCCAAGGCGCAGAAAGAAGAAGAGGAGCGTCTGCGCAAGCTGGAAGAAGAGCGCAAGCGCGCTGAGCAGGCCAAGATCAACCGCCAGAAAGCCAAGGGTGGACGCGGGCAGGCCCGTCAGCCTTTGGGCAGGACCCGGGGGCGGGGTACGCGGGCACCGGCCCAGGCCAGTGGTGAACACGGCTTCAAGAAACCCACCGCACCGGTGGTGCGCGAGGTGGAAGTGCCGGAATCCATCACCGTGGCCGATCTGGCCCAGCGCATGGCCGTCAAGGCCGGTGAAGTCATCAAGACATTGATGAACCTGGGTACCATGGCCACCATCAACCAGAGTCTGGATCAGGACACCGCCCTGCTGGTGGTGGAAGAAATGGGCCACAAGGGCAAGCCGGAAGAAGCCAGGGATGTGGAAGCCAAGCTGCGCCAGGTGGTCGAAGCCGAAGTAGAGAGCAGCGAAAACCTGCAACCGCGTGCGCCGGTGGTGACCATCATGGGCCATGTGGATCACGGCAAGACCTCCCTGCTCGATTACATCCGCCGTACCCGCGTGGCTGCGGGCGAAGCCGGCGGCATCACCCAGCACATCGGCGCCTATCATGTGGAGACCGACCAGGGTGGCATCACCTTCCTGGATACCCCCGGCCACGCGGCCTTTACCGCCATGCGTGCCCGCGGTGCCCAGGCCACGGATATCGTGGTGCTGGTGGTGGCGGCGGATGATGGCGTCATGCCGCAGACCATCGAGGCCATTCAGCACGCCCGCGCCGCCGGTGTGCCCATGATCGTGGCGGTGAACAAGATCGACAAGGAAGAGGCCGACCCCGATCGGGTGAAGACCGAACTGAGCAAGCACGAAGTCATCCCGGAAGACTGGGGTGGTGAAGACATCTTCGTGCATGTGTCCGCCGTCACCGGCGAAGGCGTGGACGAACTGCTGGAAAACATCTCCCTGCAGGCGGAAATTCTCGAACTCAAGGCCGATCCGACCTTGCCGGCCAAGGGCGTGGTCATCGAATCCAGCCTGGACAAGGGCCGTGGCCCCGTGGCCACCATCCTGGTACAAAACGGCACCCTGCATCAGGGCGACATGCTGCTGTGCGGCACCGAATTCGGCCGCGTGCGCGCCATGTTCAATGAGCTGGCCGAGAAAGTGAAGGAAGCCGGGCCTTCCATCCCCGTGCAGGTGCTGGGGCTTTCCGGAGTGCCGGCTGCCGGGGACGATGCCATGGTGCTCAAGAACGAGCGCACCGCCCGTGAAGCGGCCGAGGAGCGCAAGGAAAAACTGCGTGCCCAGCGCCTGCAACAGCAACAGGCCGCCAAGCTCAGCGACCTGTTCAACAACATGGGCAGCGGCGAGCAGAAAGTGGTCAACCTGGTGGTCAAGGCAGATGTGCAAGGCTCGGTGGAAGCCCTGCGCGATGCCTTCACCAAGCTGAGCAATGACGAGGTCAAGGTCAATGTGGTCTCCAGCGGCGTGGGCGGTATCACCGAAACCGACGCTTCGCTGGCCCAGGCGTCCAACTCCATCATCATCGGCTTCAATGTGCGCGCGGACAGTACGGCACGCAAGTACATACAGGAAAACAACCTGGATCTGAACTACTACAGCGTCATCTACGAAGCCATCGACGATGTGAAGAAGGCCATCTCCGGCCTGCTGGGCACCGAAACCCGCGAGGAAATCATCGGCCTGGCCGAAGTGAAGGATGTGTTCCGCTCCTCCAAGTTCGGCACCGTGGCCGGCTGTCTGGTGGTGGATGGCGTGGTCAAGCGCATGAACCCCATCCGCGTGCTGCGCGACAATGTGGTCATCTTCCAGGGCGAGCTGGAATCCCTGCGCCGCCACAAGGATGATGTCAATGAAGTCCAGTCCGGTACCGAGTGTGGCATCGGCGTGAAAGGCTACAACGACATCAAGGTGGGTGACCAGATCGAATGCTACGAACGCACGGAGGTCCAGCGTACGCTGGATTGAGTCCATGCCCAGGGAATTCAACCGTGCCGACCGGGTGGCCTCCGTGCTGCAGCGCGAACTGGCGCTGCTGCTGCGGGACGCGGTCAAGGACCCGCGCGTGCAAGGGGTCAGCATCTCCGAGGTGGAAGTCAGTCGTGACCTGAGCCATGCCCGTGTCTATGTGCTGCTGGCCCAGGATTGTGACAAGACGGAAGTGCTGGCGGCCCTGAACCAGGCTGCCGGTTTTTTGCGCGCGCAGCTCAAGCCCATGCTCAAGTTGCGTACTATCCCGCAACTCAAGTTTCTCGAAGACGACTCCGTCGATCGCGGCAGCCGCATCGATGCCCTGCTGGCACAGCTGAACAAACCTGAATACTGAGATGAACGCCAGCGTGCACGGCATCCTGCTGCTGGACAAGCCGGCGGGCATGACTTCCAATGCCGCCTTGCAACAGGTGCGTCGGCTCTTTGGCCGGGCCAAGGCCGGTCATACCGGCAGTCTGGACCCCATGGCCACCGGCCTGTTACCCATCTGCTTCGGCGAGGCCACCCGGGTCAGCGGTTTGCTGCTGGACGCGCACAAGGCCTATCAGGCAGAAGCGGCCTTTGGCCAGCGCCGGGACACGGGGGATGCCACCGGCGCCGTGGTGGCCGAGGCCGCCTTCCCCGTCATCGAAGACGATACGCCATCCAGACTCCGCCAGGCCTTCCTCGGACGGCAGGAACAGATCCCGCCCATGTACTCTGCCTTGAAACAGGACGGTCAGCGGTTGTATGCCCTGGCCCGGCAGGGCAAGGAAGTCACGCGCAAGCCCCGCGTCATCGAAATTGCCGAATTGCAGCTACAGCGGCTGGATAATCAAGGCATGGCCTTTGCCGTGCGCTGCTCCAAGGGCACCTATGTTCGTGTGCTGATTGAAGACATGGCCCGCTGGCTGGGCAGCGAGGGTTATATGACCGCGCTGCGGCGCACGGCAGTAGGGATATTCAGCCTGGAACAGGCCGTGACCCTGGCGGAGCTGGAGGCCATGGATGAAACCCAACGCCGGGTTTGCCTCAAGCCGGCGGAAGCTGCGCTGATGGATTATCCGGCGCTGTCGCTGGATGCATCACAGGCGCGGCGACTGCTGCAGGGGCAGCGTTTTCATGTGCAAGAAACTGACAATCAGGTGTTCCGTGCCCATGATCCCGAGGGGCGTTTTCTCGGGCTGGTGCGTGTCGATGCCCGTGGATTGTTGCAGGTGGAACGGATTTTTCCTCATTCCGCCGGTTTGCTTTGAGTTTTTTCAGGCAAAACAAACCCCGCCGAAGCGGGGTTTGTCGGGTACAGCAAGTACTGAACGGGATCAGAACTTGTAGGTCGCACCCACGGTCAGCAGATCCGTGTCGGAAGCGACCTTGTTGTCACGAGAACCGTAGCCTGCGTACATGTTGATTTGCTTGTTGACCTTGTGGTCGAACAGCAGGGCCCAGGAAGTGTTCTCGTCGGAAACACCATCGGCCTGACCAATCTGGAACTTGATGGTGTTGGCATTGTCCATCTTGTAGGCAGCGGAAGCCTGGATGTAGTCGTAACCGGTCACATCCTGAGCGGCTTCGTACTGGGCGCCCACTTTCAATGCACCCATCTTGAAGGAACCGCCCACTTTCCAGGCATCCTTCTCGATACCGCCATCATGGAAGGTATCCAGCCAGAACATCATTTCCTTGGTCTTGTAGCGGATACCCACGCCGTAGGAATCATCCTCACCGTCGGAGAAGGACACGTTACCCACAGCCTGCAGGCCACCCATCATCTTGGCGGACTGGTACTGAATGGTATTGGTCATGCGACCACGGTCTTCAGCGGCACCCTTGTGCAGGTTGGACAGGGTGTTCAGGAAACCACGACCTTCCAGGTTGGTGCGCCACATGATGTCGGTGGCATGGGTCTGCTTGTAGTTCATGGTCATGGTGCCGGCCAGCACCTTGCCGAAGTCACCCTTGATGCCGATCCACTGGTCACGGTCGGTGATGGTCTTGTTGCGTTCGGTCGGGTCGATCTGCCACTCTACCTTGAAGATCGCCTTGGTTCCGGAATCACCCAGCTTCTGGCTGCCCTTGATACCAATGGCGGAGGTGTTGGAACGCAGGTCAGCCTGCGAATCGTTGTTCAGGTCGAGAGACACGTTCAGGCGACCGTAGAGCTGGTAGTTGAAGCCGTCACCGGCATAAGCGGCAGGTGCGGCAACCAGAGCGCCGGCCAGGGCCAGAGTCAGGATATTCTTGCGCATGTATTGATTCCTCCAAGCGTCTGTAAGCTAGACTGTTTTATCAATTCGGAAGGAAGCGCGAACTATTCAACACTCCCCTCGTGCTGGCCAGCCCCTAAAGGCTGTGCCATCGCTAAAAAGCGATGCGCGTAATGTAATGTTAATGGCCAGTTAACGCAAGGGTTGACGTGGCTTTTTTCGCAAAATGTAGTGA
>WFUE01000053.1 GCA_015485125.1 Lysobacterales bacterium
CACCGGGTTGGCCGACTGCTGACCGGATACCGTGTTGCCCAGCGTTTCCGCTACCTGCTGACCACTGGCCACCGGCGCTTGCTGCTGCTGGCTCAACTGTGAACCCACACTGGCGATGATGTCACTCATGGCGTTTACCTCGATCAATGGCTGCACTTTGCCTTATTCCCCTTATCGGCAGCCATGAGGAAAACTTTAGCATTTTTTTCAATGGCGGCAAAAATTTTCCACCTAGCCTATTTTAACCTTTGTATTCAATAACTTATTCCGGTTCATGAATGCGAAGCCGGCTGAGGTAACGTGTTTTTTTCTCGCGGTGGAAGATTTGTACCGGCAAATCCGACTGTGCGGGCAGCAACCAGAACCAGGTTTCCCGCTTGGGGTTGTCATCCACGCGACGATAGGCCTGTGCGTCCGTGAATGCATCCGGCGGCGGGTAAGGTGCCTGCCCGGTTTCAAAGACCCAATCGCGCTGATGATGACGATCCTGCACCCGGTAATGCAGTTTTCTGCCCGCCTTGAGGTCGGAGGCCAGCAGCAACTGAATACCCAGCCGGTCCACCAGCCCGGCCAACAGGGGCATGTCCACGATCTTGCCCTTGTGCGTGCCGCTCACCCGGCCCCGCTGCCAATCATAGATCAGGTGCGTTTTCTGTTTGCGAAACAGCACCTTGCGCTGATACAGGCTTTCCAGCGGCTGATAACCTGCCGGCCCGCAGCGAAAACGTACCCACTCACGCACTTCCGCGCCCAGCAGGCTGACCACGCCCCGGTTGGCGCGGGTGACGGAATCCAGCCGCCAGCTTGCCCCCTCGGACCGCAGGGTCAGGCGCACTTCACCCACAGGCTTGTCGTCGCGATACAGGTCGTAGACCTGCTCAAAGGCCTGCATGGGTTCCGGACAGGGTACGGCCCATACTGGCGGCACCTGCAACAGGGCAAGGATCAGGAAGATCGACCTAGCCAGCCAGGGCAAGAGGGTGTTCAAGCCGTTCTCCGTTCAAGAATACCTGGTCATCACGACATTGGATTTCACCCCGCGCCATCCGTTCCACCACTTGCAACAGCATCTGGTGTTCCAGCGGCAGGATGCGGGCCGCCAGCCTGTCGGCATCGTCATCCGGCTGCACCGCTACCCGCGCCTGCATGATGACCGGGCCACCATCCAGTTCTTCCGTGACCAGATGAATGCTGGCGCCAGCTTCCCGATCCCCGGCGTCCAGCGCGCGCTGATGGGTGTGCAGCCCGGGATATTTGGGCAGCAGGCTGGGATGCAGGTTGATCATGCGGCCCCGAAACCGGCGAACAAAGGCCGGAGTGAGAATGCGCATGAATCCCGCCAGCACGATCAGGTCCGGCTGAAGCGCCTCCAGATGATCGCCCAATGCCTGATCGAAGGCTTCGCGGCTGGAGTAACCCGTGTGATCAAGCACGGTCGCCGGCACACCGGCCTGCTCCGCTCTGTGCAAGGCCTGCACGCCGGGGCGATTGCTGATCACTTCCAGCAGTTCGATGGGCAGGCGCTCACGGGCATCCAGCAAGGCCTGCAGGTTGCTGCCCCGGCCGGAGACCAGCACCACCACGCGCATGGGAGGACGGGATTCAGTCGAAGTGGACACGCGTCTCTCCCGCCTGCGCGACCACTTCACCGATGGGCCGGCAACCCAGGCCGGCAGCCTCGAAATGGGCGCAAGCAGCTTGCTGATCTGCCGCATCCACGATCAGCGCCAGGCCAATGCCACAATTGAAGGTACGCAGCATCTCCATGGTGTCTACGCCACCGGCTGACTGCAACCACTGAAACACGGGCGGCCAGGCCCAGCTGTCCAGATGGAAGCGCAGCCCCAGACCTGCCGGCACCACGCGAATCACATTCTCCACCAGCCCGCCTCCGGTCACATGCGCCATACCCGCCACCGGCATTTTCTCCAGCAGGGCCAATACCTCCCGCACATAAATGCGGGTAGGTGCCATCAAGGCATCACCCAGGGTGGTTTCGCCACAGGGTTGATTCAGATCCGCATGACTGTGTTCAATGATCCGGCGGATCAGGGAATAACCGTTGGAGTGCGGCCCGGAACTGTCTACGCCCAGCACCACCTGCCCGGCCTGTATGGCCGAACCGTCCACCTGTTTTTCCCGTTCCACGGCACCGACGACAAAACCGGCGAGATCATATTCACCGGCCGCGTACATATCCGGCATCTCCGCTGTCTCCCCACCGATCAGGGCACAGCCGGCCTGTTGGCACCCCTCGGCAATGCCGGCAATCACCGTGGCGGCCTGCCCGGTATCCAGCTTGCCGGTGGCGAAATAATCGAGAAAGAACAGCGGCTCCGCACCCACGGTGAGAATATCGTTGACGCACATGGCCACCAGATCGATCCCGATGCTGTCGTGCCGGTTCAGCTGCCCGGCCAGTTTGAGCTTGGTGCCCACGCCATCGGTGCCGGAAACCAGTACCGGCTCTTTCCAGCGTGCCGTATCCAGACGAAACAAGCCACCAAAACCACCCAGCCCGGTCATGACCTCCGGACGGAAAGTGCGCTTGACATGCGGCTTGATTTTTTCCACCAGGGCGTTGCCCGCATCGATATCCACCCCGGCGTCCCGGTAGGTCAGGCCTTCAGATTCACCCGTCACGCTGTTCTCCGGCATCCAATTCGACAAGAGCGGTATGGTATCTTATGCACCACCATGTATAAACGCCTGCTCACGACCATTTTTCTCCTGATCCTGTGCGCCACCGGCCAGGCGCGTACGCGGGTGGATCTCTTTCGCGCCGATATTCCCGTCCAGGCGGAAGGCAAAAAACTGCAAGCGGGAGATGCCCGCCGGGCTCTGGCACAGGTACTGGTACGCATCACCGGGCAAAGCGCGCTCATGGCCCGTCCCGATATTCAGCAGGCGCTCGGGCAGGCCGGGCGGCTGGTGTTCCGTTTCCGTTTTTATCAAAAGCAAGGCGGGACTGCGGCACCACCTGAAACACGGGTGGAAGTGGGCTTCGAGCCGGAAGGCGTTCGCGCGCTGGTCCGCCGTCTGTCCCTGCCCTGGTGGGGCGCGGAACGACCGGAACTGCTGTGGACCATTGTGCTGGAGCAGGATAACCGCCGATCACTGGTCAATGCAGAGAACTTCCCGGCATTGCAGGCGGGCATGCAGACCGCGCGGGAACGGGGCCTGCCCCTGACCTTGCCCCTGCTGGATCTGGCCGACCAGCGCACGCTCTCCCCCGTGGAGCTTTGGGGTGGTTTTACCGACGGCCTGTCCAGGAGCCGCCAGCGCTACGGCAGTGATGGCTGGCTGTTGCTGCGGCTGGAAAGCCATGGCTCCGTCTGGAAGGCACGCTGGCAGCTTTCCCTGCCGGATGAGCATCCGCCCCTGCTGACCCGGTGGGAGGATATTGGCACCGACCCCGAAATCCTGCTGGCCCAGGGCGTGGACCATGCCAGCACATGGCTGGCGCAACGGCTGGCCTTTACCCTGAGTGAACAGGCACAGGGGCTGATCGATATCGACGTTGAGCAACTCACCGCCTTGTCGGACTGGCTGCAACTGGAACAATGGCTGCAACAACAGCCATGGACCGAACATGTGGAACTGCTACAAATGCATCAGGGTCAGGCTCGCATTCGCTTGCAGATCACCACGCCGTGGCCCATGGTTCGCCAGGCGCTACTCCGCAGCGGCCTGCTGCAACACGAAGCTGCCGATACCCGCGACGGGGAACGCTGGCTGTGGGCCGCGCCATGAGCTTCGCATGGATTCCCAACGCCATCACCCTGGCGCGGATCTTCAGCGCCATCCCCCTGGCCTGGCTATTGCAGACCGGCGCGATCCGCACGGCGCTTGTCCTGTTCCTGCTTGCCGGCCTTTCCGACGCGCTGGATGGCTGGCTGGCACGCCGGTTCCACTGGCAAAGCCAGTTGGGTGGCTACCTCGACCCCATTGCCGACAAAGCGCTGATGCTGGCTGCCTATGTGCCCATGGCCCTCCAGCAATGGCTGCCCATCTGGCTGGCAGCCCTGATCGTCCTGCGTGACCTGCTCATTGTGGCGGGAGCCTTTGCCTGGCATTATCTGCGTGGGCCGCTGCAAGCCGAACCCCTGTTGTCAGGCAGGATCAATACCGTACTGCAGATTCTGCTGGCCCTGCTGGTTTTGCTGAATCAGGCGGGCCCACACCTGCCGCCGTTGCTGATTCAAGCCGGCATCGCGCTGGTAGCATTCAGCACCCTGGCCACCGGCGTGCTCTATGTCGTGCACTGGTCCGGCAAACGCCCTGAACCGGAGGCCCGTTCATGACCGAATCACAAAAGTGGTTTTATCTCACCTTTCTGCTGATTTCAGCCGGGCTGATCTGGCTGCTCTCTCCCATCCTCACACCTTTTGTCATCTCGGCAGTACTGGCCTATCTGGGGGATCCGCTGGCGGACTGGCTGGAAGCACACCGCTTCAACCGTACCCTGGCCGTGGTCACGGTCTTCAGTGTCATGACCTTGCTGCTGCTGGCCATACTGCTGCTGCTCATTCCCGTGCTCGAACACCAGATCAGCACACTGATCGAACGCATGCCGGCCATCCTGGGCTGGCTGCAAACCCAGCTGGATGCGCTGCTGGCCCGTTTCGGCATGAACAGCAAGGATGAAGGGCTCAACCTCACTGCCCTGGTGGAACTCCTGCGCCAGCATTGGCAACAGGCCGGTGGTCTGGCCAAGGGTGTACTGCAGTATTTCGGCAAGTCCGGGCAATTCATGGTGGAGCTGGCACTGAATCTGACGCTGATCCCGGTGGTGACCTTCTACTTGCTGCGTGACTGGGACATCCTGGTGGCGCGTATCCACGAACTCCTGCCGCGGCATATCGAACCCACGATACGCCGGCTCATGCTGGAATCCGATGCCGTACTCGGTGCCTTTATGCGCGGCCAGCTCAGCGTCATGGTGTTGCTGGGGCTGTTCTACACCGCCGGCCTGTGGTTGCTGGGCGTGGAATTCGCCTTTCTCATCGGCATGGGTGCCGGACTGATCAGTTTCATCCCCTATCTGGGCACCATCGTGGGCATTGCCGCCGCCTGTATCGCGGCCTGGTTCCAGTTCCACAGCCTGCAACAGGTCTTGCTGGTGGCCGGCGTATTCGGCATCGGTCAGCTGCTGCAAGATATGGTGTTGATCCCGCGTCTGGTGGGCCAGTCCATCGGCCTGCATCCCGTGGCCGTCATCTTCGCAATCATGGCCGGCGGTCAGCTATTCGGCTTTGTCGGCATCCTGATCGCCCTGCCCGTGGCCTCGGTGGTGGTTATCATCCTGCGCCACATGCATCAGGCCTATCAGCAAAGCGCCCTTTACCGTGACGATGACCGTACCGATGTCTCCACCTGAGCAACTGGTCCTGCCCATTCACCCTGCCCGTTATCAGACCTTTGCCAGTTTTGTCGATACAGGCAATGAACTGGCCAGGGAAAGCGTATGGCAGCTGGCAGACGGCATCAGCCTGAGTCAGCAACTATGGCTAACGGGTCCGACTGCCTGCGGGAAAACCCATCTGCTGCAGGCCGCCTGCCAGCATATTCGCCAGCAGGGCACACGCGCCATTTATGTGGACATGAACCGGCAACCCTGCCTGGAAGGGCTGGAAAGCCTGGACCTCATCGCGCTGGACAACCTGGATGCGCTTCAATCCCGGCCAAGCTTGCAGGAAAGTCTGTTTCACCTGCTCAACCGCTGTCAGACCCGCCCCTGCCGTCTGCTGGCGGCTTCCCGCCTGCCACCGGGACAGCTGGGCACGCTCTTGCCTGACCTGCAATCCCGGCTGCTGGCCTTTCAGCAGGTTCGCCTGCACGCCATCACGGATACCGGCCTGCAAGCAGTAACCCACAACCTGTGCCGCCAATTGCAAATGGATTGCCCGCCAGCAGTACAACGACATTTGCAGTTGCATGGCCCCCGGGAACTGCACGGCCTGACGGCCCTGCTGTTCCGTCTGGCCGAAACCAGCCTGCGCCTGAAACGCCGGCCTACCCTGCCTCTGCTGCGTGAATTGATGCAAGCCAAATAGCATGAGGCCCCTTACCGGCAGCGAATACGCACACCACGGTCCGCACGCTCCTGCCGTACGCGCCCGGTATTGGCCAGCACCAGTGCCCGTGCGCTGGCTGGACCGCGATCATCACACAAACTGATACGGGCATTACTGCCGGGGCTGGTGCCATTGGGGAGAAATCGCAGGGTTTTTCTGCCACTGGAGGTATGAACCTGCAAGCCGGCATCATCCATGTGCCAGTAGTGCAACACGCGTTCATCCAGCTGATGTTGCCGGTCATGATTCCGGTCGAGGAACACCATCACGCCCCGGTTCCATTCCACACCCGCATCACAGCGATCTCCTGTGGTGCTGGCACACACGACCACGGCATGTTGATGAATCACCGCCTGTTGCCGCGCATGGTTCAACACCGTGTGCAACCCGCCCAGCCAGGCATCCATCCGCCGGTTGCGCAGAAAATCCTGCATGGCCGGCACGCCCAGTGACAGCGTCAGCACCGCCACCGCCATTGCCATCAAACTATCCAGTAGTGTCATGCCCTGATTGCCTTTCATGGCCTGCTCCCTGCGTTCCTTGTCCGGTACAGACTAGCTTTTCAGCAGAAGCAAAACTTGCGGCATGGAGACTACGGCATGTAAGAATTATTGCCATCAGGCATCAAAAAAGCCCGGTCACTGACCGGGCTTTTCCTACAAGCCTTTACAGGTGTCTCAGTCGCCGCCAGCAGCGGTTTCCAGGGCCTTGCCGATGGCCTTGGGGCTGGACATGATATTCATGAAACTGTTCTTGCCCATCATCTTCAGGTCCGGTCGGTGCATGGCCATGCGGAAACGCATGTGCAAAGCCACCACTTCCTTGCCATCCACCAGGATCTCAATAGGCAGATAGGCCGTGGTCTTCAATGATTCGAAGTCCACATTGCTCATGACCCAGGCATCATCCATGTGCTCATCCCCTCCCTCGGGCATCTTCAACGACACGCCAAAGATGGTTTGTTCATTGGGCAGATCCAGTCGATAAACCTTGTGCACACCGCCCTTGCCGGCAGTCAGATTTTTCTCCAGTGTTTCCACTGCCTCCTTGTGGCTGTCGTACTCCGCCAGCTCATAGGGATCGTCGAAATACTCCATGCCGAAGGTATAGTGGTATTTTCTCAACTTCTTGGCCGTCATCCCCTTCTTGGAACCAAAGGTTTCTGCAGCGCCAATGGCATTGGCCAAGGCCTTGGAAAGAAAAGCAAGATCGGAATTCAGGCGATAGGCATTGGCCACGTAGGCCGGGTTGGGATAGGCAACCTGAATTTCATCGCCTACCTGGGTGATAGCCACCCGCCAGGGTGCCGCGAAAGCCCCGCGCTCACTGGCCGTGGCGGCCTTGATCAGATCATCACGGGTGACAATCAGCACATGGGCCTTGTCCACATGGGTGCCTTCATAGGGCGTGTATTCCCCCACCAGTTGAAAACCGGCCTGGGTCAGTTTGTCCTTGACCTCCGCTACCTTGGCGTCGAAATCACCACCTGTGGTTTTTTCGGCCAGCACAAAAGGCTTGAGCCGTTCGGCAGCCTGCACGGAGGCGGACCAGGATACCAGCAACAACATGGTCAGCAGGGCAAAGCCCATATATTGTTTCAATTTTTTCATATTCCCCCCAGATCGTGGTTGATCAAAACAGGTCGATACAGACCAGCAAAGAGGATAGGTTCGCAAAGCCACTTTGCCTATACCACCATATGGCAAGAAATCAGCATTATCTAATGCAGAAAAAACGCATAAAAAAACCCCGGCCGATAGCCGGGGTTTTGAGTTTCAGGCAGTGTCGCGCTTAGAAATCGTAGCGAATGCCGATTTGCGCGCCCCAGCGGGACTGGCCCGCACGGTCACTGCGACTGAAGGGCTGTGTACGGCCGTTCCAGTCGTAGATATAACGACCAGTGGCTTCATCGATGCCCTCGAAGTCCGCCACAGCGAAGGTCTGGAAGCTGGCCTGCTCGATATGACCCCAATCACTGTTGATCATGTTGAGCACATTGGTCAGGTTCAGGTAGACCACGCCCTTGCCAGGACCGAAGAACGGAATTTCCTGGGTGATCTTCATATCCAGCTGGGTCACCCAGGGAGAGCGGTCGCTGTTGCGCGGCACCACCTGCCCCATGTATTCACGCAGACCCGGCGTGTTGTTGACAAAGTCGAAGAACGCAGCTTCTTCGGACGGATCCGTGAAGATCACGTCACCCGGGCCAGACGGCACATAGAACAGGTCGTTGCTGGAACGACGGTCACCGTTGGCGTCATTGCCAAAGATGTAGCTGAACGGCCGGCCGGACCGGTTCTCGTAGAACAGGGTCACGGTAGTGGCATGGCCTTCGAAGAAATACTTCTTCCAGGTGGCCGTTGCAATAATCCGGTCACGAATTTCGTAATCGGAGGCTGCAAGCTGCGGCTCGTTGGGGTTGACATTGGGCAGGTAGCCCCAGTTGGAAATGGCACGGGAAGAACCGCCATCGTTGATTTCACGGGTATCCATGCCGGTGTAACCCACCATCCAGGACAAGCCTTCGTTCCCTTCCATGGCCTTCTTCAGGGACAGGGTCCAGGAAGTGGTCGCGCCCTGGGTGGTATTCTCCAGCAACACGACATCATTGAAGTCACGGTTGTTGTTGCAACGCTGTGAACGGTCATTGTTGGGGTCACACCAGTAGGACAGGCGGCCGTCCGGCATGGTGCCTGTGGGATCTCCCAGGTTCAGGTGACGATACTTGATGCCGTACTTGGTTTCTGTGTGCAGCACTTCGGCGCTGGCGACGATACCGTTCCAGGGCAATTCGTGGTCGATGGCCAGGTTGGACTTCCACACGGAAGGTTGCTTGAAGTCCGGGTCCACCACATCCACGTCCATGCGCGCGGCACCACCGGGGCGCGGCAGGTTGTCCGGGTCGGCGGTGATGGGCACCAGTGAACCGGAGTAGTCGGAGTACGTGGTCACATTGCCACCGGGATTGGTGAAGGGGTTGGACAACCAGACGCCAGCGGTGGAACCCATGAACAGACCAAAACCACCACGGATCTGCGTGGGACGATCCAGACCGAGGTCATAGTTGAAGCCCACGCGCGGCTGCAGCACACCATTGCCGTCTACAGTCGTGTTGTTGGGGAAACCGTAGAACTGTTCGAAAGCCGGATTGTACAACGGCTTGTCATCCGTGGTCGGCAGGTCATAACGCAGGCCGGCCACCACCGTCAGCTGATAGTTCACGTCCCAGGTATCCTGCAGGAACAGCCCCCAGTTGGCCAGTGCCCAGTCGGCGGTGGGCAGCGGGTCATTCGGATCGGTGCCGATGCGATAGGAATAGGAACGGTAATTACCGTTGGCAAAATCGTCGATGGAACGGAAACGGTAGTACCCCAGGCTGTCAAAGACAAACAGGTTGTTGATGTCGTTCAGCTTGTAGTCGAAACCACCACGCAAGGTATGTGCACCCTTGCGCAAGTCGGCGGCAAAGAACACCGTGGTGGTGTCCACCTGCAGGTCATTGGCCTGGCGGAAACGCTCGGTACCGAAATGCACTTCTCCGGTCACGCTCTCACCGGCACCGGAAGTTCCCGGCACGCCATCCACGCGGAAGTAGGGCATGCGGGCGTTGTTGTCCGGATACTTGTGGAACTTCATCCGGGCGATGTTCAATTCGGTGGACAGGTTGGGCGTCCAGTCAGAGTAGAGCTGAAGGGCATAGTTCTCGGTATCAAAGGTATTGGTGTACCAGTGCGAGCTCAGGGAAACATCATAGTTGCCCCGGTTACGGATGTTGATTTCCTTGCCCAGCGTGCTGTTGTAGCGGGCGGTCAGGCGATGGTTCTCATTGATGTTCCAGTCGATTTTCACCAGCGTCTTCTTGTCACTGTTGACCAGTTCGCTGGCGTTGAAATCTCCAATGTTGGCTGCACCATAGCCGGCAGCAATGTCACGGATCTGCTGCAAGGCGGCAGCATCCGGGGTAAAAGCCGGATCCAGCGCGTTGGTGTTTTCAAACTCCTCATAGTTGAGGAAGAAGAACAGTTTGTTCTGGATGATGGGGCCACCAAAGGTCACGCCACGGGTCCATTCCTCGAAGGTATCAAAGGCATTGCCGTTTTCATCATCTCCGACCATGGAGTCATCACGGTAGACATAATACAGACTGCCATGGAACTCGTTGGTACCACTCTTGGTCACGGCATTGAGGTCACCGCCCACGAAATTGGACTTGGAAACATCATAGGGAGAAATGCCAATGTTCAACTGGTCGATGGTTTCCAGCGAGAAAGGCTGGCCACGGGCCATGGAAGGCAGACCACCACCTTCAAGACCAAACTCGTCATTGGTGGGCACACCATCGATGGCGATATTGTTGTAGCGGTTGTTCTGACCGGCCACGGAAATGGTGTTCTCTTCCTTGTCCAGCACAGTGATGCGTGGATCCATGCGGGCAAAATCGGCCAGGCCACGAGAGATGGACGGGGATGCCTCGATCTGATCACGCGTAATGGTGGTACCGGCACCCATGTTGGAAGGATCGAAGATGCCGGATGAAGCCATGCCCACCACTTCGACCTTGTCCAGGGCGGCTGTATCCGGACTCAGCACTACGTCCAGATTCTTGTCCTTGCCCAGTTCCAGATACAGGTCAGTGGCGGATTCGGTTTTGAAACCATCCTTGCTGACCGTCACCTTGTAGGGACCTCCCACACGCAGACCCTTGGCCAGAAAGTGGCCGGTCGCATTGCTGGTCACGGATTTCGTGGTACCGGATGGCGTGTGCACAATGGAAATGGTCGCGCCATCCAGCGCAGCGCCATTGGCATCACGAACGGTTCCACTGACGGAAGAGGAGGTGGTTTGTGCCATGGCATTCGACGCCAAGAAACCAACCACAACCAAAGAGGCGAGCATGCCTTTCAGTTTATTCCACATCATGTTTACCCTTGATTTTATTGACAAAATTACAATGAAACTCAGCCACACACCCATACGGAAGCGAATGGTCGAATGCATTGTAGTGCGTAATTATGACAGTTTTGCTACCGCGAGTTAACAAAAAATTGAGCCATGAGCCGTCAATGCTGGCGAAACTTTTCAACCCGGATCAGGTTGGTGGTTCCTTTCACCCCGAAAGGCACGCCCGCGGTGATGACATAACGGTCGCCATCACGGGCAAAATGGGAAGTGGCCAGACAATCATTGGCCCGTTCCACCATATCAGCGGAATCGGTGATTTCATCGGAAAGGAAGGGCGCCACTCCCCAGACCAGACTCAACTGCCGGTAGGAAATTTCGGAAGTGGTAATGGCCAGCACCGGTGTTTCGTTACGGAAACGGGAAACCCGGTAGGCCGTGGCGCCGGAGGCACTGAAACAGACGATGACCTGCACATCCAGTTCCTCGGCCACCTGGCAGGCGGCATGGGAGACGGAATCGGCCACCGTACCCGCCATCTCCAGCGTAAGATTGTCCTGCAGTCGACGGTATTCGGTATCGGTCTCCACCGTGCGGGCGATACTGTCCATCATGCGCACGGCCTCAATGGGGTATTCTCCCACGGCGGTTTCCGCCGACAACATCACCGCATCGGTACCGTCATAGATGGCATTGGCCACATCGGAGGCTTCAGCGCGGGTGGGTGCCGGCGCGTGAATCATGGATTCCAGCATCTGCGTGGCGGTCACCACCGGCTTGCCGGCATTGCGGCACTGGCGGATCAGGTTCTTCTGTACCGCCGGCACCAGCTCGGGTGACAGTTCCACACCCAGATCGCCCCGGGCCACCATGATGCCATCCACCTCCGCCAGAATATCCTGAAAATTCTCCACTGCGCTGGGTTTTTCGATCTTGGCCATCAGGCGGGCCGTGGAGCCGGCCTCGTTCAACAAGCGGCGCGCCTCGCGCACGTCCTCGGCGGAACGGACGAAACTGATGGCCACCCAGTCCACACCCAGCCGGGCACCCAGCTTCAAATCGGCGATATCCTTTTCCGTCAGGGCCGGAAGACTGAGGTCGGAACCGGGTATGTTCAACCCCTTGTTGTTGGAAAGCACGCCGCCCAGGGTCACTTCGGTCTCCACCCTGCCCTGGGTGACCGAGACCACTTTCAAACGCAGGCGGCCATCATCCAGCAGCAGGTCATCGCCGGGGCGTACATCCTGGCACAGCCCGGTATAGGTCACGCCCACCCGCTGCCGGTCGCCAGGGCTGTCGTCATCACAGGTGATGGTGAAACGGGCACCACGCTCCAGCAGGACTTCACCCTCCTTGAACGTGGTCACGCGAATCTTCGGCCCCTGCAAGTCCTGCAGGATGCCGATGGACTGGTTCATTTCCGCCGCGGCATCCCGAACCGTTTGCAGATTCCGGCGGTGAAACTCGGCATCGCCATGGGAGAAGTTCATCCGGAAAACATTGACGCCCGCCTGAATCAATGCCCGCACACGCTCCGGCGAACTGGAGGCCGGGCCCATGGTGGCGACGATCTTGGTACGACGAAAATCTCTGCGGGCGTGATGATTCATGCGCGTGGCGGATCCTTGGCTGTCAGTTGCCAGCGATGGTATGCCCACAGGTGAAAAATGAATATTCCACCGAGGTGATAGCCCGCGCCTACTTCAGCCCTGTACGATCCTTTCCGCATGATCCCGCAACCATGCATCCACCCGCTCACAAAGCCCCTCATCGGCCAGTGGCAGCCTGAACCAACCTGCCTCGCCAACACACTCTGACGACAGTAGCCAACTTTCCCCGGCCTGTCGCTGCAATGCCGATTGCAAGGCCGCTGGTTGCCGCACTTGCAAAAACAGCAGGGGTGCATCCGCCAGCCTGAGCTGCCGCACCTGCGGGTTTTCCGCCCAACGCTGGCACAAGGCTTTTCCCCGTGCCATCTGCTGCCGGCGCAGTTCTCCGGCCTTGCGCTGGTTTTCATGGGTCAAAAGATCCAGCGCGGCCCGCTCCACGGCGCGGGACGGTTGCTGTTCCGGCCAGAGCTTCTGCAACGCCTCCACCCAGGGTTCGGCGGCCTGGAGCGCTGCCAGTTGCAAGCCCGGCAGGCTCCAGCCATGATCGAATTCACGCAGCAGCATCAGGTTTTCATGCTGGTCCATGACGCGCTGCCAACGGTTGTGATGGTCAGGATTGTCCAGGGAAAGATCCAGCACCACCAGGCTGAAATCCCGCAGATGCGCGCACAAGTCGGCAACGGCTTCCATGGGCCAGGCCTGCCCTGTCAGCGGCGAAGGGGATTGCACCCACACCAGAGCCGTCTGGTGCTGCCAGTGTTCCAGCAATCCGTCCACATCGCCCGGTTGCAAGTCGGGCGGCACGGTATCCACCCGCATGCCCAGCCCCTGCAGGCGTTGTATGTAAAAAGGGGCTTCCGGCTGGACCAGCAACAGGCGAGCGTCCGGCCGCGACAATTCCATGAGTTGTTGCCGCATCTGCGTGGCCCGCTGCCCCAGCCAGTACTGCCGGGGGTCGCCACCCAGTACAGCAGCCAGACGACTGCGCAAGGCACAGGCACCGTCACTTACGGGCCGGTGCAGTTCATCGAAATCCTCTTCCCAGACTGGTCCCCCGTACAAGGGCATGGCCGGTGGTGGCGGCAATTCCAGCAGGGCCTGCCAGTCCACGCGCAACCATCGATCCCGTAGTGATGCCGACATGGATACACTCCTTTTGCAACGGCGAGCGGCTTGTTTCAGCAGACCGCATGAGCGGCAACCGGATTACAGGCAACCATCCGATTCGTACGGGTCCGGGATGCCCAGCCGGGCCAGCGCTTGTACTTCCAGGGCTTCCATCGCCGCCGCCTCGTCTTCTTGCAGATGGTCATGGCCCAGCAAGTGCAATACGCCATGAATGGTCAGATGCGCCCAGTGATGCAGCAATGGCTTGCCCTGCTCCGCCGCCTCGCGCTCCACCACCGGCACACAGAGCACCAGATCACCCAGCAGGGGCAGCTCCACCCCATCCGGCAATTCAGCAGGGAAGGAAAGCACGTTGGTGGGGTAGTCCTTGTGCCGGTATTGGGCGTTCAAGGCCTGGCCTTCTTCCGCGCCCACCAGACGAATGCTCAGGTTCCAGCGGCCCGGTGGAAGCACGGTTGCCGCCCAACGGGTAAAGTCGTCTTCCGTGGGCAGTCCCTCGGCCTCCAGCCCCAGGCTGAGATCCACCTCAAGCCGGGTCGTCATGCCGCTCGTAGGCCTCAATGATGGTTTGTACCAGCCGGTGGCGCACCACATCCCGGGCGGTGAAATGGGTAAAACTGACGCCTTCCACGCCCTGCAATACCTTCATGGCGTGCTTGAGGCCGGAGGGCGTGTTACGTGGCAGATCCACCTGGGTGACATCTCCGGTCACCACGGCGGTGGAGCCGAAACCGATGCGGGTGAGGAACATTTTCATCTGTTCCACGGTGGTGTTCTGCGCTTCGTCAAGAATGATGAAAGCATCATTGAGGGTGCGGCCGCGCATGAAAGCCAGGGGGGCCACCTCGATCACATTGCGGTCGATGAGCCGCCCCACCCGGTCGAAGCCGAGCATTTCGTAGAGCGCGTCATAGAGTGGGCGCAGGTAAGGGTCGACCTTCTGCACCAGATCACCAGGCAGAAAACCCAGCCGCTCACCCGCTTCCACCGCCGGACGCACCAGGATCAGCCGCTGCACCCGGTCGGTCTGCAATGCTTCCACCGCGCAGGCCACCGCCAGCCAGGTCTTGCCGGTGCCGGCCGGGCCGATTCCGAAGTTCACATCATGACGCTGGATGTTTTCCAGATAGCGGTTCTGGTTGTCACCCCGACCGCGTATGGTGCCCCGTCGGGTTCGGATCGCAATACCACTGCGCTCGTTATCGATGCCGGGTTCTTCCGCGCCCTTTTCCCGCAGGCTGAGATGAACCTGATCCGGCCCCACCACGATCTGGTCGGTCTGCGCATAGAGATCCCGCAGTATGCCCATGGCCAGCTTGACCGGCTTCTCCTGCCCGCGAACCTGAAAAATGCCGCCGCGACCGAAAATTTCCACACCCAGGCCATCCTCGATCTGCTTCAGATGCTGGTCGAACTGGCCGCAAAGGTTGGCCAGCCGTTCGTTGTCCACCGGTTCCAGTACCAGTTGCCGCTTGCATTCGGCCATCAGGCGGCATCTCCTGCCTGCAGGGCCAGCCGACCACGCAGGGAATGGGCCAGGGCACCGGTGATTTCCACCTCCACCATCTGGCCAATCAGGGCCGGCGGGCCGGCAAAATTCACCACCCGGTTGTTTTCCGTGCGCCCGGCCAGTTCATTGGCGTTCTTTTTCGAACGGCCTTCCACCAGAATCCGCTGGCGGCTGCCCACCATGGCCTCGCTGATGGACTGGGCCATTTCGTTGATGCGCGCCTGCAAGCGGTGCAGCCGGGCTTTCTTGATTTCCATGGGCGTGTCATCCGGCAGGCTGGCCGCCGGCGTGCCGGGGCGGGCGCTGTAGATGAAACTGAAGCTCTGGTCGAAGCCGATTTCCTCGATCAGCTGCATGGTCTGTTCAAAGTCTTCCGCCGTCTCGCCAGGAAAGCCGACGATAAAATCGGAAGACAGGCAAAGATTGGGGCGTACTTCACGCAAACGGCGGATTTTCTGCTTGTACTCCAGCACCGTGTGCCCGCGCTTCATCATTGCCAGCACCCGGTCGGAACCGGCCTGCACCGGCAGGTGGAGAAAATCCACCAGCTTGGGTTCGTCGGCAAAGGCCTGAATCAGGCTGTCCGAGAACTCCACCGGATGGGAGGTGGTGAAGCGAATGCGCTCCACCCCATCCACGGCGGCCACATAGTGGATCAGCTCGGCCAGGTCGGCAATACCACCATCATGGGTCGCGCCACGGTAGGCGTTGACATTCTGCCCCAGCAGGTGGATCTCCTTCACGCCCTGCTCGGCCAGCTCCACCACTTCGGCCACCACATCATCCAGGGGCCGGCTGACTTCCTCGCCACGGGTGTAGGGCACCACGCAGAAAGAACAGTACTTGGAACAGCCTTCCATGATGGAGACGAAGGCCGTGGCCCCTTCCGCCCGGGGTTCCGGCAGGTTGTCGAACTTTTCAATTTCCGGAAAGCTGATATCCACCACCGGCTGACCGCTTTCACGCCGCTGGCGGATCATCTCCGGCAGCCGGTGCAGGGTTTGCGGCCCGAAGACCAGATCCACGAATGGCGCGCGCTCGACGATGGCTTCCCCTTCCTGCGAGGCCACGCAACCGGCCACGCCAATGATCAGTTCCGGCTTGTCCGCCTTCAGTGGCCGCCAGCGGCCCAGCTGGGAAAACACCTTTTCCTGCGCCTTTTCACGAATGGAACAGGTGTTGACCAGAATGACATCGGCCTCGCGCTCGTCCGTGGTTTCTTCCAGCCCCTCGGCCAGCAGCACGTCGCGCATGCGCGCCGAATCGTATTCGTTCATCTGGCAGCCGTGGGTTTTGATATAGACTTTTCCGTGCATGGAAGGCTCACACTTGCCGGTGAAAACCGCTTATTATCCCGCTTGTTTCCATCGACTTCCATAGTGACATGCACAAAAACCGCCCCGTGGTCTGGATTACCGGCGCATCCTCCGGCATTGGCGAGGCGCTGGCCGAACAATACGCACGCCAGCAAGCGCGCCTGGTACTCTCCGCCCGTTCCGTCGACAAGCTGGAAGCCCTGGCCACGCGTCTGGACTGCGAAAGCCTGGTGCTTCCCATGGATGTCACCGATTTCGGCAGTTTCGCCGGCAAGGTGGAAGCCGTGCTGGCGCATTTCGGCCAGATCGACATCCTGATCAACAACGCTGGCGTCTCCCAGCGTGGCTGGGCCGAAGCCTGCGGCTTCGCCGTGGACCAGCGGCTGATGGATGTGAACTTTTTCGGCCCGGTAGCCCTGAGCCGGGCGGTACTGCCGCACATGCGCGCGCGCAAGCAGGGCGTGATCGCGGTCACCTCCTCGGTGATGGGCAAGGTACAGACGCCACGCCGCACCGCCTACGCCGCCAGCAAGCATGCCATTCAGGGCTGGTTCGACTGCCTGCGCTGTGAAGTGTGGAAGGACGGCATTCAGGTCACCCTGCTGCTGCCCGGCTATGTGCATACCCATCTTTCCTATCACGCACTGGACGCCGACGGCCAACCCCACGGCAAGATGGATCGCATTCAGGCCAACGGCATGCCGGCGGAACGCTGCGCGCGCAAGATGATACGCGCCATCGAAAAGGGCAAGGAAGAAGTCATCATCGCCGGTCTGCAGGAAAGGCTGGCCGCCTGGCTGAAACGCTTCACTCCACGCCTGTATTCAGCCATCGCCAAGCGCATACCGGTAGAGTAACGCATTGATTCCAAAGCACTCATCAAATTGTAATCTGTTCGTAACATTATCTGCGCACACTATGCGCCAGTTGAAAACCACCCTGATCCAGACGACGAGGACAAGCATGAAACTTTCAGCGCTGATCGCATCTTCCCTGCTGCTGGCCACCACGGCCCAGGCACAGGTTCAAGTGGACCCCAAACTGCCGGAATACCAGCCAACCGAAGGTGTGGCCGGCAACATCTCATCCGTGGGTTCGGACACCCTGGCCAACCTGATGACCCTGTGGGCCGAGGAGTACAAGCGCCTCTATCCCAATGTGAACATCCAGATTCAGGCCGCCGGTTCTTCCACCGCGCCGCCGGCGTTGACCAAGGGCACTTCCAACCTCGGCCCCATGAGCCGCAAGATGAAGCACAAGGAAATCGAGGCTTTCGAAAAGCGCTTCGGCTACAAGCCCACCGCCATTCCCGTGGCCATCGATGCCCTGGCCGTCTTCGCCCACAAGGACAACCCCATCGAAGGCATGACCATTCCGCAGGTGGATGCCATCTTTTCCTCCACCCGCCGCTGTGGCCATCCAGAGCCCATCAACACCTGGGGCCAACTCGGCCTGAAAGGTGACTGGGCCAGTCGCAGCATCCAGCTCTATGGCCGCAATTCCGCCTCCGGCACCTACGGCTACTTCAAGAAGCATGCACTGTGCAAGGGTGATTTCCGAAACGAGGTGAACGAGCAACCCGGTTCCGCATCCGTGGTGCAGGCCGTCTCTGCCAGCCTCAACGGCATCGGCTACTCCGGCATCGGCTACAAGACTGCCAGCGTCAAGGCGGTGCCATTAGCCAAGAAAACCGGCCAGCCCTTTGTGGAAGCCACGCCCGAGAATGCCGTGCGGGGCAAATATCCATTATCCCGTTTCCTCTACATCTATGTGAACAAGGCGCCCAACAAGCCCCTGCCGCCGCTGACGCGCGAGTTCCTCAAGATGGTGCTGTCCAAATCCGGTCAGGAAGTGGTGGTCAAGGACGGCTATATTCCCCTGCCGGCCAAGGTAGCGGAGAAGCAGCTGAAGAAACTGCTGTAAGCCACAAAACTTGCGACCACAAAAAACGCCCGGTCAAGACCGGGCGTTTTCTTTTGTATCAGAAGGCGAAGATCAGATAACACCACGCCGTTCCTGCTCGCGTTCGATGGACTCGAACAGCGCCTTGAAATTACCTTCGCCGAAGCCCAGATCGTTGTTTCTCTGGATGATTTCAAAGAAGATCGGCCCAAACAGGTTCTTGGTAAAAATCTGCAGCAGATAGCCATTCTCCGTGCCATCCACCAGCACCTGGTGACGCTGAATGTGTGCCGGATCTTCCTTCACACCGGGTACGCGCTGGAATACGGTTTCGTAGTAGCTGGGGTGAATGTCCAGGGTTTCTATACTGCTTCCTTCCATGGCATCCAGCGACGCGAGGATATTGTCGGTATACAGCGCCAGATGCTGCACGCCCGGGCCGTTGTACTCGCGCAGGTATTCATCGATCTGGTTATTGTCGTTGTTGTCCTTGCCCTCGTTGATGGGAATGCAGAAGCTGCCGTCCGGCGAACGCAGGGCGTAGGAAGTCAGGCCGGTCTTCTGGCCATCGATATCGAAATAGCGTACCTCGGTAAAGCCGAAAACTTGCTTGTAGAAGTCCGACCACTCCTGCATGGTGCCCTTGTAGACGTTGTTGGTCAGGTGATCCACATAGAGAAAGCCCTTGTCCGGGCCGGTGACCGGCTCGGCATGGGGCACGAAATCCGTATCGAAAATGCTGCCCTTGTCCCCGAAACGGTCGATAAAGTAGATCAGGCTGTCGCCAATGCCGTAGATGGCCGGATAGGGCAGATCCTTGTCGCTATCGTTGGCGGAACGCGCTCCCCGGCGCACGGCCTCGTCATGGGCGAATTGCGCGTCATCCACCCGCCAGCCCATGGAGCAGATGCTGGCCCCGTGGGCCTTGTGAAAGGCTTCCGCATGGCCGCCCGGATTGCGGTTGATGAGAAAATGCACATCATTCTGGGTGTAGTAGTCGATGGGCAGATCCTTGTGCTGGCGGGTGCGGCTGAAGCCAAAATCCCGGAACACCCGGTGCATGTAATCCACATCAGGCGTGGCAAACTCGGTAAAGTCGATCCCGCGCAGTTTCAGCGGGTTGTGGGTGTCGTTCATCTTGTTCTCCTCTCGATCATTCTGTGGCAAGACAGGTCATGGCATACCTGTCTGAAACCGGACTCAGGGATGGACCTTTTTCGTTTCGGTCCATCCCCGGCAAGCAGGGTTGTGCCTTTATTCGGCGGCACCCATGCCGTTTCCAGGCTACCCCTGCCAGGATTTCCAATACTCGGGCCAGCGGATATCCCGCGCCGCTTCAGTCAGCAATAACGGGTTTCTGGTATCCACCATCACCGCCTTCTCTTCAGTACGGCGTATCTTTGCCGCCGCCTCGATGGCCTTGGGGTGAGGCCCGTGGTGAATGCCCTGGGGGTGGAAGGTCACCATGCCCGGCTCGATACCCGCGCGGCTGAAGAAATTGCCTTCGTGGTAGAACAGCACTTCATCGAAGTCGATATTGCTGTGGTAGAAGGGCACCCGCAGCGCACCGGGGTCACCGGTCTCCAGTCCTCGCGGCAGGAAGGAACAGATCACCGCATTGCGCATGATGAAAGTGGTATGCGCAGACGGCGGCAGGTGATAGCGCTCGCTCATTACCGGCCGGATGTCACGGATGTTCAGCTGCCAGACGGTCACTTCACCCTTCCAGCCGGCGGCATTGATGGGATAGAACGGATAGGTGATGGTGGTAATCTGCCCCAGCCGCTGCACCTTGACCTGCCAGTTGCCCGGCTGGCGCAGGGACAAATCCGGCTCCGGCACGCGAATCACCGCCGGGTCGAACAAGGCGTGATGACCCAGCATGCCCCGCTCCGGCAGCGTGATCTCGCTGGCCGCCTCGATCACCAGCAGCGCCGTCTCCTCCTCGGGGCTGAAACGGTACACCGTACCCCGCGGAATCACCAGATAATCCCCCTTCTCGTATTGCAGCGGGCCGAAATCCGTCTCCAGCAAACCACGACCCCGGTGCACGAACAGGCATTCATCGGCATCGGCGTTGCGGAAAAACCAGGGCATGGCCGTTTTCAGCACGCACATGGAAAGGCGCACATCGGCATTTTCGAGAAAGGCCACCCGCCCGGCGATATAGTCTTCTCCGCCCAGACCGTTCATCTGCAACACCGGCAGGGCCTCCGGGCGCAGCTCGCCTTCGATGTTCACCCAGTTCACCGGGGGCTCGGTGCGATAGAGATGCGTGGCACGGCCAAAGAAACCGTTGCGGCCATATTCTTCTTCCACCGTGCCTTCAGGGATGTCCACATGGGCCTGACGGGTAAACACGCCTTTTTCGTGGTACATGCAGCGCTCCTTTCAATGAGAAAAGTTTATTTTGCGGCTTGAGGGATGCATGTTCAACAAAAACAGGGTATTTTATGATTACTCATTCGAATAGTTTGAAGGTGTGCCATGAGCTACCCGGATCTCGAGTCGCTGGAAATTCTCAATGTCATCGTGCAGGAAGGCAGCTTTGCCAAGGCCTCTGAACGCGTGCACAAGACCCAATCGGCGCTGAGCTATCAGGTCAAGAAACTGGAACAGCAACTGGGCTGCACCCTCATCGACCGCAGCCAGTACCGCACCACCCTCACCCCGGCCGGGCGCACGCTGCTGGAAGAAGGGCGCAAACTGCTGCGCCAGGCCCGTCATCTCGATGCCCTGGCCAGCCAGCTGGCCAAGGGCTGGGAGCCGCGCCTGCTGTTGCTGCTGGACGGCATCATCCCCCAGCACCCGGTGCTGGACGCGCTGGCCAGCCTCAGCCGCGAGAACATCCCCACCCGTGTGCAACTGAAAACCGAGTTTCTCGGCGGGGTGGAATACCGCTTTCACGAGGACAAGGCCGACCTGATGGTGGTCAAGGACTACACCCCCTCGCAAAGGCTGGGGGAAATTCCACTGGGCGAGATGGAGATCCTGCTCTGCGCGGCGCCGGATCACCCCCTGAGCAAGCAACGCCAGCTGGAACTGTGGCAATTGCAGGAGCATGTGGAACTGTCGGTGCATGACTCCAGCCCGGCACCCTGCCCCACCCGCGACCAGCGTATCTTCGGCTGTGAACGGGTGTTTTTTCTCAGTGACTTCCGCGCCAAGGAAGAAGCCCTGCTCATGGGCCTGGGCTTTGGCTGGCTGCCGGCTTATCTGGCCGAGCCCCACCTGCGCGGTGGACGACTCAAGGTACTGGACTACCGCCATGGCAGCCGCTACAGTTTCCGCCCCAAACTGGTCTACCGGCTGGATACACCGCTGGGCCCGGCGGCGGAACGCCTGCTACGTGCCCTGCGCCAGACCCTGAGCCCGCAAACCGAGGAAAGTGCCGCGTGAGCGAAATACTCTATGTTCATCCGCAAGACCCGCAGCCGCGGGTAATCCGCCAGGCCGTTCGCCTGCTGCAAAACCACGGGCTGCTGGCCTACCCCACCGACTCTGGCTACGCCCTGGGCTGGACTTTGGGCAACAAGGAAGCACAGGAACGAGTCAGCCGACTGCGACAAACCGACAAGCAGCACAACTACACCGTCATCTGCCGTGACCTCAGCGAAATCAGCCGCTACGCGCAGGTGGACAACGTGGCCTATCGCCTGATCAAATCCCATACGCCCGGCCCCTATACCTTCATCCTGCCCGGCACCCGCGAACTGCCCCGGCGGCTGCTGAACGAAAAACGCAAATCCGTCGGCATCCGCATCCCCGACCATGCCGTGGCCCTGGCCCTGCTGGATGAACTGGGCGAGGCAATGATGAGCTCCAGCCTGCTGCTGCCGGGGCGGGAACTGCGTCACAAGGAGCCCTGGGAACTGGCCGAGCTGCTGGACAAGCATGTGGATGGCTTCCTCGACGCCGGTCCCTGCGAAATGGAACCCACCACCGTGATCGACCTGCTGGAAGACCCGCCGGTGGTCATCCGCACCGGCAAGGGCCCGGTGGATTTTCTCTAGCCGTTCACAGGCGAATCCACACGGCGCGTATGGAATCCGGCAAACGACCCTTGCGAATCATTTTATTGCAGCTACATTAAAATCATGGAGTATGAGTGGGATGCGCGCAAGGCTGCCCGGAACTTCCTCAATCATGGCGTCTCTTTTCAGTCAGTTGTGCATTTTGCCTGGGAAGAGGCCACGATTATCGAGGACACACGCAAAGCCTATGGAGAGCCACACTGGATTGCATACGACCCTATTGGCAAACATTTACATTGTCTGGTTTTTACGCTGCGTGATAACCACATCCGGGTGATCAGCTTGCGCAAGGCAAACAGTAGAGAGGTCAAACGTTATGATCCGTAAACTCCACATGCCCTCTCCAGAGGAAGATGCAGAAATCCGCCGCGGCATCGAAGCGGATGACGAAGCACGCGAACTAACCGACGAGGAAATAGCCCGCATGCGACCGGCTGCCGAAATATTGCCGGAAGTGGTAGCCGCCTATCAGGCCGGCAAGCTCAAGATGCGTGGCCGCCCTCCCAAGGCCAAGCGCAAGATTCAGGTCTCCATCCGCTACAGCCCGGAGGTCATCCAGCATTTCAGGGCCACCGGCCCCGGCTGGCAAACCCGCATGGACGAGGTGTTGAAAGCCTGGGTGGCCAAACACGGCAACAAGCCCGAATGACCGGGCATGTCAGTCCAACCTCCGACTACTGCTTCACTCCCTGAGCAAACCCGCCAAACCTAGACAAAGGTATCCACCAGACCCTGACCACCCGGCATGTCTGTCCAGCGTTGAACCGGGGTTTCAACCACCGATTCCGCCTCGGCTGCTGGCCCGTCACTGCCAGAGCCCGGCTGGCCGGCGGCCTGCCCCTCGGCCTGCATGCCGAACTGACCACCAGCATGCTGGCGGATATCCAGTTGCAACTGCCCCTGTGCCACCGGCAGGGCTTCGCGGATATGTGCCTGACTGGCATGGAGCAGGTCACGCGCTTCCGCCGTGGCGGTGATGATCTGCACATGGGTCAGGCCATTGTCCAGCTTGAGGTGGATTTTCATCGCACCCAGTTCCGGCGGGTCCAGGCGTACATCCATCTGTTTCATGTCCTGACGCAGCATGAACTGAACCTGTTGTTGCATTTGCTGCGCGAAGGCCGGGGAATGGGGCTGCAGGACCGGAGTCGGTGGCGTGGCAGGCGTGGACGGGTTGGCGGGAGTGGCCATGCGTGTCTGCAGGGCCTGGGTCAGACCGGCTGCATCCAGATCGTGATCCTGCACCTGCAAGGCAAGCTGTGGCGTGTCGGCAATCGGTGGAGTCATACTGGCCATCAGCCCCAGAGCCGGGCCCAAAGAGGAAGAAGGCAGAGAATACGCCGGTTGCGATGGAGGATGATCCGGCTTGGTTGCAGCTTGTGCCCGGGCTTGCATACTGGCAAGGGTAGTTTGTGTGCCCGGTGTAATACTGGCAACAGGGGCATCATCAACCGTTCGGGTGCGCATGGCCCAGACAGCGGTCTGGGTCTGCTGTTCAGCAGCACCGGCGACTGGAGTGGCTTCCACTTCCGGCTGATAGAGCAGCGCAGCCAGCATGGCCATGGCGGAATCAGGTGTATCTGCCGCATCCTCGGCAGTGGCATCCAGCTCAAGAAAATGCATGCCCTGCACGGCCTGGCGGTCGATGTCGCTTTCCGGCAACAGGAGAAAATCCGCCGGCAGAGCGGCAAGATCCTGCCCCTCGGCATCCAGCTGTTGCAGCTTTTCCAGCCACTGACTCCAGTCGGCCTCGCTGTATTGCAGCAACTGGGCAAACCCCGGCGCGGCTTGCATTTCCGGCGGGGGCGCCTGCAAGGTGGTCAGAATATCCTGCAGGGTGACATTGGCAAACATGGGCAACTCTCCACGGCAATCATCCAGTGTTGCCCGAACACGCTGCAAGGCCCGTGCCAGTCAGCCTTTCACTGGCAGCACATCACAGAATACGAAGCCGTCACGCTCCACTACTTCACCGGTTTCCACCGCCAGCGGCTGGCGGAACATAGGCCCGGCATGAACGAAGGTGTGGAATTCGCCATGCTCGCCGCAGGGGTCGACACCCGCAGGCAAGTCAGCCAGCAGACCGCGGTCGAAGCGCCGGCCGGCAAAGCGGGCGGGCAGCTTGCGCGGGTCGACACAGGTCAGGGTGGCTTGCAGACCACCAGCGATCATGGCCTCGGCCAGCGCATCCGTGGGCAGGCCCCAGAGCGGGAAGCGCAATTCCAGACCACTGCCGGCCATTTGCTGTTCACGGTAGGCCCGTACATCTTCCAGAAACAGATCGCCGAAGGCCACCGCTTCTGCCTGCTGTTCATGGAGAAAGGTCAGCAGACCCCGCATGGCCTGTTCGTACCGGTGGTTGCTGCAGGGCCAGGGCAACTCGATGATCTTCAACGGCAAGCCGCAGGCACGGGCCTGTGCCTGCAACAGCGCCACCCGTACCGCGTGCATGGCCGTTCTCTGGAACTGCCCGTTCACCGTGGTAAACAGGCCGGCCACTTCCACCGCCGGGTCCTGCTGCAACTGGTACAGGGTCCAGGCGCTGTCCTTGCCCGTACTCCAGGACAGCCAGACACGCCGGGCCGTCACCGCCTAGCGCCCTTCTCCATCGCGGTTGGGGCAGCGGGTGCAGCGGGCGTAGAGCGTCAGGCTATGTTCTTCCAGCTCAAAGCCATTCTGCTCGGCAATCGCCTGTTGCCTGCGCTCGATTTCATCATCGACAAACTCGATGATCTTGCCACAGTCCAGGCAGAGGATATGATCATGGTGCTGGCCGGTGTCCAGCTCATAGACCGACTGCCCACCCTCGAAGTTGTGCTTGCGGACCAGGCCCACGCCCTCGAACTGGGTCAATACCCGGTAGACCGTGGCCAGGCCAATGTCTTCCTGCGCTTCCAGCAGGCAGCGGTAGATGTCTTCGGCCGTAAGGTGTGCATCGTGGTTCTGTTCGAGAATTTCCAGAATCTTTACACGCGGCAGGGTAACCTTCAGCCCGGCTTTCTTGATGTCAGCGGATTCCAACGCGCTCTCCCGTCAGTGGCTTTCACTTATAGTACAATGGTGCATTATCTTTCATGGCCAAGCGGCTTACAATCAGGCATTCTTCATGAAACAGTTTCTTAGCCTTCTCGCCTTCTGCGGCATGGTTTTTCTCTCTGGCTGCGGCGTGATCTACAAGGTCAATGTCGCCCAGGGCAACAAGTTCGAGCAAAAGGACCTGAAAGACCTGCGCCCGGGCCTGACCCGACAACAGGTGATGAGCATACTGGGCACACCCGCCGTGCAAGACCCTTTCCACAAGGACCGCTGGGATTACGTCTACTACTACAAGAACTACCGCAGCGGCACCACCGATACCCGGGAGCTTACCCTGTTTTTCGAGAATGGCCGACTGGCCAGAATGGAAGGGGACACCCTGCCGGAAGATGTGGAAAGCGTGGACGAGGCCCCCTGAACCGTTACACTGACGGCAGGCTCAGGCCTGCGCTTTCCGCTGTGCCACCTTCTTGCGCCGGGCGGTTTTCGGGTCGGCAATCAAGGGGCGGTAGATTTCGATGCGCTCGCCGGCCTCGACCACGTCCTCCAGCTTGCGCCGCTTGCTGAACACACCTACATCGCCCACTTCCATGTCTGGAAATTCCTCACGGATGCCCGAGCGCTCGATGGCCTCGGCAATGGTCGTGCCCACCGGCACCTGCAGGGCAATGATGCGCTGCTTCTCTGGCGTGGCATAGGCTACTTCAATGTCAATGATGTCCATGCACGGCCTCCGCGCGTTGTACAAAATCGTTGACCATGCGATCGGCGATGCCGGCAAAGCCCCTGGAAAAGGCCAGGTTCACCAGCCCGGAAGCAAAGGCAAAACGCAGTTCTAGCGCCACCTTGCTGCCCAGATCCCCCAGGGGAGTGAAGGTCCAGCGGCCTGACAGGCTGGTGAAGGGGCCTTCCTCCAGTTCGATAACGATCTCCCGCCCTGGCACATGGGTATTGCGGGTGGTGAAATGCTGGCGGATGCCGGCCACCTGCAAATGGATGCGCCCGCGCATGCCTTCCGGCCATTCTTCCAGCACTTCTCCGCCAGTGCACCAGCTGAGAAATTCCGGATAGCGGGCCACATCCTTCACCAGCCCGTACATGGCTTCCGCGGAATAGGGCACCAGCGCTTCACGCTCAACGGTTTGCATTGGGTCAAAAGTCTGTGGAAAGCGGCACATCCTGCCATTACCGGCCGCTGGCCGCAAGCAATCAGGATCAGTGCTAGAATACGCGCCCCCGGAGGAATCACCATGGCCAAGCACAAGAAAAAACCCAAGGAAAGCGGCAGTACCATCGCCACCAACCGCAAGGCCCGCTTCGAGTTTCATCTGCACGAACGGCTGGAAGCGGGGCTGGCGCTGGAAGGCTGGGAAGTCAAGAGCCTGCGTGCCGGCCGGATCAACTTCGATGAAAGCTTCGTCCAGATCGACAAGGGCGAGGCCTGGCTGCATGGTGCCCGCATCACTCCCCTGCCTTCGGCTTCCACCCACAACCCGGCTGACCCGGTACGCAAGCGCAAGCTGTTGCTGCACAAGCACGAAATCAACCGCTTGATCGGCGTGGTGGAACGCAAGGGCATGACCCTCGTGCCCACCGCCCTCTACTGGAAGAAGGGCAAGATCAAGCTGGAAATCGCCGTGGCCGAAGGCAAGAAACTGCACGACAAGCGAGAAACCGCCAAGAACCGCGACTGGCAGCGGGAAAAGGCCCGTGTACTGAAACACGGCTGACCGCCAGCACTTGACCTGGAGCCAACTCCAGCTGTTATGCTCTCCATATGAAAGTGGAACTGTTCTCCTCTGGCCATTGCCCTGCTTGCCAGCAAGCCGAACACCGCCTGGACGAAGTATTGCAACTCACCGGGCTGACGGGACGTGTAGCGTTGTACAAACGACGACTGCCCGATGATCTGGATCGTGCGGTGACACTGGGTGTCAAGGCCCTCCCGGCCCTGGCCATCGACGACCAGCTGGTGATCACTGGCCTGCCCAGCAGACAGCAACTGCACCAGTTGCTGAAGGCGGAAACGTCATGAACGGCCTGAGCATTCGTCAAGCGAGTGAACATACCGGCTTCAGCAGCGACACTTTGCGCTATTACGAAAAACTGGGCCTGATCGGGCCTGTACCTCGCAGTCCTTCCGGCCAGCGCCGCTATGGTGAAAAGGAACTGTCACAACTGCGTTTCATCCAGCGTGCCCGCAAGATGCACTTCAGTCTGGAGGAAATCGCTCTGTTGATGACACTGCGGCAACAGCCACTGCAAGTGCAGCAGGAAGTACGTACCCTGACCGCCACCAAACTGAAACAGATCGAGGAAACCCTGCAAGCCCTGGAACATCTGCGAGATGAGCTGCATCTGCTGCTTAACCTGTGTCCCGGTGACGAGCAGGGCCATTGCCCCATCATCGAACAGCTGGAAAAAAAAGATACAAGCAGCGCTTGACCTGGAGTTGGCTCCAGGGAATAAACTGACCTCGTGTTCATTGAAAAAACGGTCTGTTATGTACAAAAAATGGTTCCTGCTGTTATTGATCACACCAACCAGCATCTGGGCCCACGACCCAATCTTTGGTCTGGGACCGCATGTGCTCTACAAGAACGGCGTGGAAGCCGCGCTGGACTGGAAAGGCATTGAAAACGACGGATTGAAAAACCAGACCGGGCTGGAACTCACCTATGGCATCACCGGTGACTGGGCCGCCGGGCTGGAACTGCCCGTGGACGAAAACGCCAACCTGGGTGAAAGCGCATGGTTCAGCAAATATCGCTTCTGGCGCAAGGACAGCCTGGGCCAGCAACAAAGCGCCTCCATTCTTCTGCGCTACGAAGGCAGCGAGGCACAACCAGGGTGGATTGCCGGCCTGGCCTGGGGTCACGAAAGCCGGCGGTCCTATCGATGGGCCAGCCTGCGCTATCGCAAGGCCAAGGAAAACGACCAGGGTCTGCGCGCGGGTGACGGCTGGAAACTGGACCTGGTGGCTGGATACCGGCCCTGGCTGACAGGCTATCTGCAACCGGACACCGTCTTCATGGTCGAATTGAACGGGGAGCGGCAAGACCGGGCACAGATCAATGGCCAGGTTCTGCAAGACAGCGGCGGACAGCGGCTGTTTCTCTCGCCCGGCATCTTCTGGACCCTGCGCAACTTTGCAGTCAAGGCCGGTGTGCAACTGCCGCTGATCCAGGACATGAACAATCCGGCATTGGAAATCGACTATCGGACACGCTTGACCCTTGAATGGCACTACTGAGGAGGAAATCATGAAAACGAACGCACCCCTGATAAAAACCTTGCTGGCAGCAATACTCATCTGGATGGCTGGGGCAGCCTGGGCTGGTGGCAAGCAGGCCTGGGAAATGCGCGTGGACGGCCTGGCCTGTCCTTACTGCGCCTATGGTGTCGAGAAAAAACTCAAGGCTATCGACGGCGTGGAACAGGTACAGGTGGATCTGGAACAGGGTCTGGTCAAGGTACAGGCCAAGGACAGCGTACAACTGACCGAACCGCAAATGGAAACCTTGTTCCGTGACGCCGGCTTCACCTTTCGCAGCATGAAAAAGCTCGACTTGCCATGAAAGCGCAGAAACCGGAGCAGGGCCTGACCTGGCTGGCCCTGTTTGCCAGTTCCGGCACCCTGGTCTGCTGTGCCCTGCCCATTACCCTGGTCACATTGGGCATGGGCGCGACAGTAGCCTCGCTGACCAGCAGCCTGCCCATACTCATCACTCTGAGCCAGCACAAGATCTGGGTTTTCGCCTTTTCGGCAATCATGCTGCTGTTCTCGGGCTGGTTACTGTACCGTCCCGGGCGCAGCTGTCCCACGGATCCGGCACTGGCCGCACAATGCCAGCGCATGCACCGGTGGAATCTCCGGGTCTGGTGGGTTTCGGTGGCCATCTGGCTAACCGGATTCACCGCCGCCTTCCTCGCCCTGCCCCTGATGCGCTGGCTGGATGGCGCGTAACAGCCCTGGCGCTTTCCACTCCGTGGCTTTTCTGGCACAATAGCGCGCCTGTTCAACACTGCGGAGCCTGCAACTGCATGGCAAAAGAAGATCAGATCGAAATGGAAGGCACGGTACTGGAAACCCTGCCCAACACCATGTTTCGAGTCGAACTGGACAACGGCCACATCATCACCGCCCATATTTCCGGCCGCATGCGCAAGCACTATATCCGCATCCTGACCGGTGACCGGGTCAAAGTGGAAATGACCCCCTACGATCTTACCAAGGGCCGCATCACCTACCGCGGCAAATAATCCACAGCCGCCCTCCAAACCGCTACAATGCCTGTAACCCAACACAGGCCGGCGGTTTGGAACCATGACTGAAATCCTCGCCTTTACCAGCGCCTACCTCTGTGGCCTGGCCGCCCGGCAACTGGGCTTGCCTCCGTTGGTAGGCTATCTGCTAGCCGGTTTCGTGCTGCATTTTGCTGGCCTGGGCAATACCGATACCCTGCACCTGTTTGCCGAACTGGGCATTACCCTGCTGTTATTCACCATCGGCCTGAAACTGGATCTGCGCAGCCTGCTCAAGCCTCAAATCTGGGCTGTCGGTGGTCTGCACCTGCTGCTTTCCATGCTGCTGGGCATGGGACTGATCTGGCTATTGGCAAGCATGGCGCTGGGGCCGTTTGCCAGCCTGAACCCTACTGCCATGGCGGTCATTGCCTTTGGCCTGAGCTTTTCCAGCACCGTCTTCGTGGTCAAGGTATTGGAAGAGCACGGCGACATGAATGCCTTTTACGGCCGCATTGCCATCGGCGTACTCATTATCCAGGATATCGCCGCCGTGATCTTTCTCGCCTTCTCAGCCAACAAACTACCCTCGGTATGGGCATTGGGGCTGATTCTGCTGATTCCATTCAGAAAAGTCTTGCACCGCATGCTGGAAGCTTCCGGTCACGGTGAGCTGCAAATCCTGTTCGGCCTGAGCCTTGCACTGGGCGGCGCGATGTTGTTTGAAAGCGTCGGCGTCAAGGGGGATCTGGGCGCGCTGATTCTGGGGCTGTTGCTGGCCGGCAGCAGCCGCAGCACCGAGTTGGTCAAGCACCTGCTGGCTTTCAAGGATCTCTTCCTGGTGAGTTTCTTTCTCACCATCGGTCTGCAAGGCGGTCTGGACATGCAAACCCTGCTGGCTGCTGTGGTGCTGGGCATCGTGTTGCTACCCATCAAATCGGTATTGTTCTTTCTCCTGTTTTCCCGTTCAGGCATGCGGGCACGTAGCGCCTTTCTCAGTGCCCTGAGCCTGCTCAATTTCAGTGAATTCGGTCTGATCGTCGCCGTAATTGCCGTCCAGAACATGCAATTATTGCAACCAGAATGGACCACCATCCTGGCCATTGCCCTGGCACTGTCCTTCATACTGGCCGCACCACTGAACCACGCCTCCCACCAACTCTACCGCCGCTGGCGTACCTTGCTGCTTCGCTTCCAGGGCACCAACCGTCTGCCAGAAGAAATGTCCATTCGACCCGGTTCTGCCCAGGTGCTGGTATTCGGCATGGGACGGCTGGGCTCCAACGCCTATGAACAGATGAAACGCAAGGTAGGAGACGCTGTACTGGGTATCGACCAGAACGAAGCCGTGGTGGAAAGACACCAGCAAGCGGGCCGCAGGGTGGAATTAGGCAGTTCCTCCGACCCGGAATTCTGGGAGCGCATGCACGGCAATCTGGACCAGGTCTGCCTGGCCATGCTGACCCTGCCCACTCAACGGGAAAACCTGGAAACCGCGCGCAGCCTGAAACGGGAAGGTTATCAGGGGTTCATTGCCGCCATTGCCCGCTATCCGGATGAAGTGCCACAACTGCTGCAGGAAGGGGTGGACATGGCCATGAACCTGTACGACGAGGCCGGCAGTGGATTCGCCGATGATGTCTGGCAGAAGGTGGAGCCCTGCATCCGTGCGCATCAAGAAAAACCGGCCTCCGACCCTGGCGACTACATCAGCGCGGATACCCGCTTCCATCCACAAGAAAAACCATCTGCTGGCAAATAAAGTGATGTCTGCATGGTTCATGCAATACGCGCGGCTGCACGGGTTGCCCGATACCTGGGCTGCAGATATCACACGATGGATTCTGCCATGGGTCAAACAGCAATTACCGTCTGCCGATGGGCCGGCACGGGTGCTGGGCCTGCATGGCTGTCAGGGTTCGGGCAAGACCACCCTGGCCCGCGCGTTGAAGCGGTGGGCGGAAGAGAGCATCGGCCTGACCGCTGTTCACATCTCCCTGGACGACTACTACCTCGGTCATGAAGCGCGCAAGCAACTGGCCGACGCCCTCCACCCCTTGCTGGCCACCCGTGGCGTACCCGGGACCCACGCCATCTGCCAGCTGCTGCATGATCTGGCCGCCCTGAAAACCGGTCAACACGGCCTGAAACTGCCCCGCTTTCTCAAGGAACAGGATGACCCCGCACCGTCGAAGCAATGGCAGCACATCAAACAGCCGGTGCAGTGGATCATTCTCGAAGGCTGGTGCCTGGGCCTGCCACCGCAAACCGAAGAACAGCTGCAATCCCCCGTCAACACACTGGAAGCCGAACAGGATACCCAGGGTCACTGGCGCCGCTATGTCAACGACCAGCTGGCCGGCCCCTACCGCAAGCTCTGGCAACAGGTGGATCACTGGCTGATGCTGGCCGCACCGGGCTTTCACTGCGTGGAACCCTGGCGCTGGCAACAGGAGGAAGCCCTGCGCCGGAAAACGGCCGGTGATGCGGGAGAACATCTGCTGAACCGGCAGCAGCTACGGCAGTTTCTGCAACACTATCAGCGCTGGACCGAACACGCGCTGGCCACCTTGCCCCGGCATGTTGATTACTGCGTCTGGCTGGACGAGCAGCGACGCATGGTTCGGCATGGAAGGGGGGATGGCCGGTTTGGAAGTAAAAATTTGTAATATTGCTTGCCCATGTGCGGTCATCAGCAGTATTTTTGAAGCCTCATTGCTGAAAAATTCACTGCCGCATGAGAAAACTTCTGCGAGAACCGCTGATTCACTTTCTACTGGCCGGTGCGGCACTTTACGGGCTGAATCATCTGATCCACCCCTCTCAGGCCACGCAAGATCCAGCCACCGTAATCTGCAATGCCAATGACGACGGTCGACTATTGCAGATCCATGCAGCAGGCCAACCCCGGCATCACCGCCAGTACCGATGAAACCGCCGGCCTGGACCCGTGCGATACGCCTGCGGTAACGGCCTCCGCCCTGACCCAGAC